>JALOOP010000411.1 GCA_025454315.1 Oculatellaceae cyanobacterium Prado106 | reverse complement strand
AGATTGATGCTGCTGGTGCAACTGTCGCAGGACATCCGTGCGGGTGACAATGCCGACGAGTTCGCCCTGTTCCAGGACGGGTAGGCGACCAATGTCATAGGTGACCATCAGCGATTCGATTTCGGGGAGGGTGGTTTCGGGGGTGATGGTTTTGAGATTGGTGGTCATGTAGCCTTTGACGGGGGCATGGCTGAAGCCGTGGTGCAGGGCAATATCCAGGTCGCGGCGGGAAATCACGCCCAGAAGCTGACCTTGGGTATCCATGACGGACAGACCCGAGTGGCCGTAGCGCAGGAGAATGCGCTGGGCTTCGGCGATCGTAGTTTCGGGCAGAATGGTGCGGACGGGAGCCGACATCAGTTCTCGGGCGATCGGCGGGTGGGGCATTTGGCGGCGGAGTTGGCCGAGAAGCTGGGCGAGAATGGCCGCTGCATCGCCACCGCGCAGGCTAAGGGCAGCGGCTCGGGCATGGCCACCGCCGCCCAAGGGCTGGAAGAGTTGGCCTAGATCAATGCCTGCTGTCGAGGTTGCGCCGGAACTGCTCCGACAGCGGCCAATGATATTGAGCCGGGTTTCGCCAGATGTGTTGATGGGATACTGGGCGGCCAGCAGCAGGACATCGGCATCGGTGAGGCTCATGACCTGGGAGGCGAGGCTGGACAAGCCGGGGACATAGGTTTCCACGGACAGCAGCACCCAGGCCAGGGTTAGGCTCTGGACGGTTTCGGTTTGGAGTTGGTCGAGGGCAACGCTCAATAGGTCTTGCAGGGCGCGAGGGAGGCCGGGTTCGACATATTCGGCGATCGCCCGGACGCTGGCTCCTTGTGCCATCAGCCAGGTGAGGGCAGCGGCATCGCGGACGGTGCTGTGGTCGAAGGTGAGTGACCCCGTATCCACATGGATGCCCAGCGCCATGACGGTGGCTTCAGCGGGGGTGAGATCCAGGGCTGCGGCCTGTAATTGTTCGACGACCAGGGTAGTGGTGGAACCGACGGCTTCGATGTGGGTTTGGGTCGCGGGAATGTCGCTGTCGGTGTTGAGGTGGTGGTCGTAGAGGAGGAGGGTGACTTGGGGTAGGTCGAGCCATTCTGCGGCTTTGCCGAGGCGATCGCGCCCTTGGGTATCCACAATCACGAGGGTACGGAGCAGTTCTGGATTTACCGATCGCCGTTCAATCAGGGCATACTCGTCCCGGTGCAGAGCCAGGAAGTCGCGCACGGCGGGATGGCTGCCCCCGGTCAGCACCACTTTTGCGCCTGGGAGGAGTCGCGTTAACCCGACGGCTGCCCCCAGCGTGTCAAAGTCAGCGGTGATATGACAAAGGATGAGATCCATCCTGCTTCCCCTTGGTACGCAATTTCTGATAGCTTACTACTCAGGACAATTCATGGGTGGGTGGGCTGACTGGCATATTGCTTCATATATTGCTTCATATATTGCTTCATATACTGTCGCCACACCTTGTACTCACACCTTAATGCTACTGGGAGGAAACTTCATGTCTATTTTGTTTCAATTGGCGCTAGCTGGTCTGGTATTTATGTCTTTTGTCATGGTGATTGCGGTGCCCGTGGCCTATGCGTCTCCCCAAAACTGGGATCAGTCAAAGCGGTTGCTCTACCTGGGTTCGGGGCTGTGGGCGCTGCTGGTGCTGCTGGTGGGCGGACTGAATTACTTTGTGGTTTAGCCAGGTTCGTCGTTGAGCCAGGTTCATGGATGAGCTAAGTTCATGGATGAGCTAAGTTCATGGATGAGCTAAGGTCATCGTTGAGCTAAGGTCATCGTTGAGCTAAGGTCATCGTTGAGCGGGTTTCTCGTTTTGACTAGCGATTGGGCTGGCGATTGGGCTGGCGATCGCACTGAGCGGCTGTCCCAGCAGTTTTATGGGTGGGCAACTACTCGAAACTTTTTAGTTAAAACCACATATCAAATTTGGGTTTATCAGATTTGGGGTAAAGATGTAGATTCTGGCCAGCCAGTCGGGAAAGACTGCCCTGGACGGATGCCTCATTGACAGTCCCTTCGACCGATCGATATTCTCTCGCAGTTCAGTTTTGCTGTTTAGATTTTGCAGTTTAGTGAAAGTCTTTTGGAGGTCTGCTTGGGCGGAATCCTCCGAAAGGCTTTTTTCAGTTGGGGGATAAAGTGGCCTATCCTGGATAGGGAGACTCCGGAGAAATGTCCAGTGGGTCATGCTCCAGGGATTAATTTTTTTGAATCATCTTGCCTCAGCAAGGATGAATGAGGAAGGACTATGGCTGTTTTTGAAGGAACATTCACCAACACAGGCTCACTCCGATTTGCCATTGTGATTGGTCGCTTTAATGATTTGGTGACAGGCAAACTTCTAGAAGGCTGTCAGGATTGCCTGAAGCGGCATGGCATTGACCCTGACCCCCAGGGGAGCCAGGTGGACTATGCTTGGGTGCCGGGAAGCTTTGAAATCCCGATTGTGGCCAGACAGTTGGCGCTGACCTATCGCTATGACGCGGTAATCTGCTTGGGCGCAGTGATTCGCGGTTCGACACCGCACTTTGAATATGTGTCGGCAGAGGTTTCTAAGGGCATTGCGGCGGCAGGATTTCAGACGGGCGTTCCGGTGGTGTTTGGCGTGCTGACCACCGATACGATGCAGCAAGCCCTGGAGCGAGCCGGCATTAAGAGCAATCTGGGTTGGGAATATGCGATGAGTGCGATCGAGATGGGCAGTCTGATGCGCCAGGTGCGGGATTTGCAGCCGGACGGAAATGGAGGTGCGTTGCCGAATGCAAGCAATAATCCTCAGTCGCTACCGGGTTCTCTGCGAAGCGCTTTACCGACTCATGAGGCTTAAGCTATCTCTCTCAAGCTCTATTGTGAGGCTTAAGCTATTGAGAGTGAGTGAGATTGAGCTATTAAGATTGAGCTATCCCGGCTGGGAATGGCCAATCTGGAGTTGATCTAGCAGGTTTTGCCAGATTTCGGGATAGGTTGGACGAAGCGTATTGAGAACGGTCAGCATGTCGTACCAATAGCCTCGTTCGGCGTACCATTGGGCTTGTTGGAGGGGGGATTTTTGGGTGAGGCGATCGCCCTCTCCTCTCGGTTCAACCCGCTGCACCCACCCCATAAACACTGGATCATCAGGCTGGACATGTTCGCCACACACGACCACCAACGACCAGCGATAGTTTTTGCCTACGGTCAGCGGCGTTTGGGTGGTAGGCAATTGAAATTGAGCCACTCCAGCATGGGTTTGGATGGGCAAAAAGGTTCGCTGATAAAAGGTTCTGGCTTCGTCTTGAAAGGTCAGAACGACCTGTTTAGCAGAAGTGGCAGGTACCTGCACAAAGAGGGTGGGATGCTCAGCAAAGGTCAAACCATAGTTGCGCGAGGACATTAGGGGGCGCAAGGCTTGGACATCTCCAGGACAGCGCTGGTCACTGCGGGTGCCTGCGCCGACCGTGTCTGGGGGGGCATCGTCGCCGGGTGGATCGAAGGCTTCTTGGGCGGCGATCGCATTGGCAATTACGGACTGGGCAGAGGCAGAAAGCGGAAAAGTCGGATTGGCGAGGCTGGCGAGAGGGGAGAGGACAGAGGCAAGAACCAGGCTCAATCCTAGAGAAATCTGATTGAATCTGTCGTAAATTCTATGTTTTTTTAACCCACGAACTGGAGCCAGAGGTTTCATAGGAGGAATCGCTGTAAGGGGGGCAGGGGACACAGAATATCCCTTTACAGGATAGAAATACTTACAGAAAGATTCCATTTTGATCCGTCTACTTCACCTGATTTTCATGGAGATCTCTAGGTTTCCTTTATAATCAAATCCCTTGAGCAGATTGTGCTTTGGAAAACACTGCTCAAGGGATTTTTTGGGGGATGGGGAGGTAATTGGCTGAAATTTAAGGCTTTCAACAAAACGCAGAGACGCGGAGACGCAGAGATGCAGGGACGCAGAGGGAGGGTCTGCTTTGTGGCTTTGTGGAAGGAATGAAGTCGTTGGGGGGTTAAGCCTAGGGGAGATGCAACTCTAGGTGAAGTGGCGATCGACTAGGGCTGAGACGGATTCTGGGCGAATGCGGGTATAGCGCGTTTTGTCTGGCATGACGATATTGGGACCGGCTTTGCATTGCTTCATGCAGCCTGTTCCTTTGATCTGCACTTGATGGTCGAGTCCTTTTTCGGCTAGTGCTTTCTGAAGTGCGGTAGTGACAGCTTTGCCGCCGAGTTTGCAGCAATCTGATTTTTGACAGACCAGGATGGTTTCAGATTTTTTGGGTTGGGTTGGGGTAGAGGAGGATGGCTGGAACGGGATGGGAACTGGGGAAGATGGCGATCGCTCTTTCCAGGAGTGGGGCTGTACAGCCTGACTTGTTGTTCGATGATCCGGATGGGGAACTGCAACGCGGATTTCATCGGCTTTCCACTTGACTTCGCCGGTTTTGGCCTTGAATTTGCGGGTTCCGGATGCCTGTACCCAGTCGCCGGGGTTGAGATGGCGGTAGAGTTTGCTGCGATCGTCTTTGGGGAGTTTGATGAAGTACTCGCCAGTTGGGGTGGCGAGGCGCAGAAACTTCAGTTTGTAGTCGCCGGGTTCGGTGGCAAAACCCAGGAAGCGGCCTTCCAGATGGAAGGCGATTGTTTCAGGGGAAGAAAGGGTGTACATGATGCAAAGATGCGGGGGATAAGATGACCAATCAAATTAAGTGACCCAAAATTAAGTGACCCAAAATTAAGTGACCCAAAAATTAAGTTGGGGTGCTGCGGCTAGTTCAGACATTGCTCTAGCCAGTCGGCAAGCACTTGACGAGACTGGGTGAATTGACGAACGACACTCCAAAGGTGAACGGCTGCGATCGCATGTTCGACTTCAACCCATAGCCCTCCCGTGGCTGGACAGCTACAGGGAATCTCTAGCTCTTGGAGGCGCTGGTGAACTTGCCAGCGATCGCCCGGAGGAATGGCAACGATCGTGAAGGAAGTGGAGGTGGTTACGGGCAGGGGACGGATGATTTCAGAAGCTGCGTCAGAATGCATGAATCGAGAGACTACCTTTTAATTGAAAATAATTATTGCTAAAAGAAGGCTAGGCAAGGAGCGCTGTCCCAACGTTCTGGGAGATTACGGGAGGCTTGAACAGGAAATCGAATAAGTGCAGTTCGTTTATCAAAAGATATCTTTAGAAACCAGGCCACATCGTTTCATTCAGGGGCACTCCAGGCAATCCGGGATGAATGAATCGATGAATAGAATGATTCAGGTCAAGTGTCAGGGGCAAACCTTGGACGAAACGATCGCCGTTAATCTCTCCGTTCATCCTAAAAGCAATTTTTTGCATTCTTTAGGAGACTCGGTGCAGGGTTATGTTGAATCACAACAGAAGAACAGTGGCATCCAAGCTTGTGGAGGTCAGGATTGGGCGATCGCAACTTCACAGTCAAGGGATGCCTTACAAGGTGTACCCCATCGAGCGTACCCCTGTTATTGCCTAATATTCTCAACAAGAATCTGTATCTAAATGTACGATATGTTGGGACTATTTGCAAATCATTTGCATTAAGAATCTGTAAATACTTTTTGTTGGACAAGGGCTGTCAAGATCAAAGCTGCTGCCGTTGTGCTTCTTGGCAGGTTAGAGGGGGAGATTTATGAGAAGTGGGAAGTTGATTTTTTTAAAGCGCAGAGACGCGGAGACGCAGAGAGGGGAGGGGAGGGGAGAGGCGGGGAAAGGGGAAAGGGGAAAGGAGAAACAAGATCTGTCGATCAGTTCCTGCTCCCTTACCCATCCACCCATCCACCCATCCACCTCCCTACTCCCTACTCCCTACTCCCCCACTTCACCCTTCCACCTGATGCTGAAGCAGAAGCATGAGTTCTTCGACGGTGGAGGGGTCGGCTTCGTCGAGGGATTCGCTGACGTCAATGCCGAATCGTTGCATGAAGTCTAGGCTGAGGCGGGTTTGCCAGTCGAACCAGCAAATTTGGGTCCATTGCAAGTCTTGTTCGAGGCGATCGCTGGGTAAAAGCTGTCCTAGAGCTAGACCAGAGTAGCGCTCTAGATGGGAGTAAAGAAAACTGAAGATGGGATAGGAGATTCTGCGGGTTTTGCCAAAGGATTCAAACCAGTCGTTCATGGCGAGACGGGGGCGATCGCGCAGTGCCCGTTGAACCCGTCGCCGGACTTTGAAGTTCGGTTTTAGGGTGTTGTAATGCCAGAGACTAAAGAACAAATTTTTGAGCCGATACCACATAACTGCCAAAGAACCCGGCCAACCCCGTTTGTAAGCCTTTTCACCAGTATTCCCATTCAGGGGGTGAACTCTCGTTGTAGCGGGTGGAGAGCCGGGGTGACGGCGATCGGGGGAGTTTTTGGACAGGGGAGCCAGTCGAGGGCTGGTGGCGTTTCTCGTTACAGGAGAATTCGGGTCAGAGGAGGGGGCGGGTCTTCTAGGCTGAGACATAGTCAGGGGATGCAGGAGGGCAATGCAATCTCCCAATTATCTACTTCAGCGCTGAAAAGAAACCATAAATCCCAGGATTGATCACTTTTTTTAATCTTTTCAGCTTATGGGGGGAAGAAGGGGAAGGGGGAAAGGGGAAAGGCGAAAGGG
>JALOOP010000410.1 GCA_025454315.1 Oculatellaceae cyanobacterium Prado106 | reverse complement strand
GCCGATGAGGAAAATAACGGCAGTTCTATGGATGATTATCGAGAAAAGGAAAAAATGGGAATTTAGTGTGACATTGGACTCACCATCCAGCATCCCTTTCCTCAGTTATTCTGAATTCCGATATCCGGAATTCAGAATAGATAGCTGATCAAACAAAAACAGGACACTGCGATCGCAGTGTCCTGGCTATACGGTTGAGTTGGCAAGTTCAGATTGAAAAATTCAAATTGAAAATTGAATGCGCTGACGAGTTCCGCTAAAAATTAGTTAGTGTACTTTAACTTTAAGGAGACAAATTTAGGAAGCTGTTTCAGAATCATGGAGGGCAAGATCAGCGGCCAAATGAGTGTGCCAACGAACACCACCAACCAGGACGTTGTATCCGACTTTGGGGTTGATTTGTCTTTGAGAAAAGCCCGTAACAAAACACCAAAAACCATTGCAGCCCCAGTCAAATACAGTGTCATATTGGTTTGCCCGTTAACTTAACTACTCAGTATCCTTATAAAACCATTTAGAACCGTTTTGTTCTATGGTTAATAACCCTTAACTTTTGTCGCAATTATTTTCCTGGACTCAGTATAATCACCGACATTAGGGTGTCTTGGATTATATAGAAAGCCTCAATTGCTTTTCAAGAGGGTGTTACAAATTACTCTACTATGGTGCCCGTTGATATCTCCAGAGTTCATCTTTCTTTGCACAACAGCATCACCATAGACTTGTTTTGATTTATCTTTCCTCCAACCTCTAATATTTTCAATCGACGTTGCCTAGTCGCACTCACTCCTTGAGGCGCAAATTCAGCCAAAAAAACGAGTACTCTGAAGCACTCGTCCTACAGCAAATGCAACGGATAAGTTCAACTGACAAATTCCCAATCCAATCCCATTCCTAATCCCATTCAGCTAAATTAACCTGCCCCCAATAGCCCGTCACGATCCGACTGCCATCCTTCAGGACATGGATTTCAATCTGATCGCTAGCCCAGGTCAGTTGGTCTTGCAGAGCAGGGTTAAAGACATGCACCCGTTGATTGCTCGAAGACACCAAAGAATCCGGCGAATGAATGGCCAAGGATTCGACATAGGCACCATCAATGAGGATATCAAGTTGATTGAGCAAATCCTGTGCGCCTGCGGGGCCTTGCGGATCTTGCAGTTGTTCCAAGGTAAAGCCGGTAAACGACATGACATTCAGCCCAGCCGCCTTGACGCGCCGTGCCAGATCCGCCAAGGCAGGAGCCTGCCAGAAGGGTTCTCCGCCCGAGAAAGTGACACCCTGGTGGCTGGGTTCACTGAGAATTTTTTCGGCCAAATGTTCAACGGTGATCAATTGATTGGTTTCAAAAGACCAGGAGGCCGGGTTAAAGCAGCTTGGGCATTCCCGGAGACAGCCTTGAACCCAGATCACGGCTCGACAACCGGGGCCATTGACTTCCGATCGATCCACATACCCCATGATGTTGAGGTAGCCTGCGGGAATTTCTAGGAGTTGGAGGTAGGGATTGGTTTTCGGCTGGCTCATAGTTTTGCTCCTGGTTCTTGTCGCAGTTTAATCCAGTCAATTCAATGATCAAGCATCCCAATCCCAATCTACTCGGAAGCCGTCTCCAGAATCTCGTTTGTTTGTGAACCGTAACCTGCCCCTCATCTTTTGCAACGATCTATTACGACGAAGCGGATTAATAACCAGAGACACCGTCAAACGAGCAGGTCGAAATCGCACCAATCGGATCAAGGCCGAGCGATCGCCCAAATCGCCAAGATTTTACAGGGCCGTAGATGGCTTTGAAGGAAGTCATTGGGGGGAGTGGGGAGTGGGGAGTGGGGAGTAGGGTTGGGAGATAGGGAGATGGGGGGATGGGAGGATGGGGAGACAATGCAATGTTCCTTGTTCCTCTCTATGTTCATCTGTGTTTATCTATGTTCTCCCCTTTCGCCTTTCCCCTTCCAAGTTAGCGTCGTCTACGTTTAGGTAAAGTAAGTTTGGCGATCGTTCCTCTTACCAGAATCAGCAGGGGAATGAGGGAAAGGATGAGGGGGAGGAGAGCCAAGAGTGCGGCATTGGATGCAGTACTAAGGGGCAGCCGCAGCAGCATGAAAGCAAAACCGCCAAAAGCTGCCCATCCTGCCATCAGAACCCACCAGGGCGCAAACCCGCTGGACAACCTGCGGAAGGCGCGACCTCTGAGAGCAACTTCTCCCATCGGATCATAGCCAGAAGGAATGCGATCGTAGGGATGGCGCGGCGGTTCAGCGGGGATTTCGATGGAGAGGCGATCGCTTTCTGTTTCGGGGAGAAAGGGACTCGATAAGTTTTGTTTGTTCATGGTAAAAAATTGAGCGAGATTGATAAGGTTTCTCAGACTCAAGTTCATCCTATTTGCAATCGATAAAAATGTGAGAAACTTTCGGGATCTCTTCAGAATTTTATGTTTGATTTGTTGTGCGATCGCTGTTCTCTTCTTCTAGTTCAATCTCGTCAACCCTAGTGTATCTCTACATCTTCGATAAGAGATCATCGTGATTACAATCGTGTCTTTGCTATGTTCACCATTTGTTTCTCAATGATTCAAAATACTCTTTAATCACTCAAACCACAAAGCCCCTGATTTTACAGGAGGACTCTAGCGCTTCTCCGAAAATCAGGGGCTTTTCTGGGAAATAAATCCTATGAGGACAATTGGGGTTATGCGTTGTCAGCGGCTTCAGGGACAAACTCCAAGGAAACGCCATTCATACAGTAGCGTTGCCCCGTGGGTTCTGGGCCATCCCCAAAGACATGCCCCAGATGGCCGCCGCAGCGGCTGCAATGGACTTCGGTGCGGGTCATGAACAAACTGCGATCGACGGTGGTGGCGATCGCACCTTCTATCGGCGCATAGAAACTTGGCCAACCCGTGCCGCTATTAAATTTCGTTTTGGCCGTAAATAGCGGTTGACCACAGGCCGCACAGGAGTAAGTGCCTGTGTCGTAGCATTTGTCGAGGGGGCTGGTGCCTGCCCGTTCGGTGCCATGCTGCCGCAGGACGCGGAATTGCTCGGGGGTTAGCACTTCTCGCCATTCCGCATCTGTTTTTGTCACTTCAAATTTTTCCTGAGAAGTTGCCATTGTTTAGTAATCTCCAAAAGGTAAGGGGGAGTGGGGAGTGGGGAGATGGGAAGGTCTTGGAGGGGGGGGAGAGCTTTCATGGGAAAAGCAGATTGGAGTGGCATTGATCCAAATTCTAGGACAACCCGGTATTCTCCGTGCTCCACCCTTGATTCTCCATTGAGCTGAACCCGGAAGTCAGGTTCTGGAGTTGAAAATTAGTTGGCCTAACCTTGCTAGTTCTCGTTCCACCCCATCAATCCAGATCCTTCGTCTTCTCCATTTTGACGCAATTTAAGGACAGACAGAGGAGCGAAAGAACCCACCCCTCTCTACGGTCATCCGTAAACACCAAGCTCCTTAACATTCTTCATGATTTTGACACCCCTATTCAATTTATCTCGGTGGCTAAGCGCGTGAAACACGCAACTCTCGATCTTTTAACCGCAGAGACGCAGAGACGCAGAGAGGAACTGGGAGATAGGGAGGGGGAGATGGGGAGATAGGGAGATAGGGAGATGGGGGGATGGGGTGATGAGGTGATGGGGAGACGAGACAGGGATTCCCCCTTTCGCCTTTCCCCTTTTCCCTTTCCCCCTTCCCCTTTCGCCTTTTCCCCTACTCCCCACTCCCTACTCCCCACTCCCTCCCACTTCTCAAATCAAATTTAAAGCTTTATTCCCTAGTAAGCTGGGCGAAGGTTCCCTATGCTAGGGGTAACTGTCCTCACCCCTGGTCCTATGATCGTGGATGAACTCTATTGGCTTGATCAGATTCAACCCGCGCACCGCAAATTAGTGGGCGATAAGGCATTCTATTTGGGAATGTTGATGCAGCAGGGGTTGCCTGTGGTGCCTGGAGTGGTGCTTTCGGCGAAGGTTTGTCAGGCTTTTCTGGAGCAGATTGAGTGGCTGGAGCCGATGTTTGCCGATTTGCCCAACTCTTCGCTGCACCTGGATGTCGATAACTCGCGGCAGTTGCAGGCGATCGCCCGTCAAATTCGCCAGACCATCGAAAGCACCTCTATTCCTGAAGATTGGCTGACGCAGATTGAAACCGCCGTTCAGCCCTGGCAGGCCGCTTGCCTCATGGTGCGGCCTTCGATCGCCCTGCCTTCGGGGGTTGATCCGGTTCTCAGCAGTCGGACTCGGGGGCTGCTGGCTTCTCAATCCTGTTGGAATCAGCGGCAGGCGATCGCCCATAGTCTGAAGCGGGTCTGGGCAGAGCTATTTCGAGCCAAAAGCTTGCTCTACTGGAAAAAACTGGATATTCCCTTGAACCGAATTCGGTTTGCGGTTTTGATTCAACCGTTGCGATCGCCCCTTGCCTCCGGAGATATCCATGCCCAAAACCATCACATGGAAGTTCGCACTATCTGGGGACTGGGGCAAGCGCTGACCAACGGCGAAGTTACGCCCGATCGCTATGAGCTTTATCCGGCCTCAGCCCATACCGTTCACCATCCCGGCAACAAAACCCACGGCTACCACATCGCCTCTCCTACGGAAGCATCTCCAGAGGAAAATCAGGAACCTATTCAGCGATCGCCCCTCACCGACGACCAGCAAACCCATTCGCCGATCTCCCAAACCCATCTCCAGCAACTCTCCAACCTGGCGCAAAAGGCCACCGATCTGCTCAAAATGCCTCTAGGACTGGAATGGGTGCTGATACGTGAGGCGCAACCTTTCCACGAATCTCAGGGTGAATCTCGCAGTGAATCTCATAGAGAATCTGGGGGTGAACCTTGGGGTGAATCTCGGGTTGAATCTTGGGGTGACCCTCATCGCAAATCTCAGGGAGAACCTCATTTAGAAGAGAAGGCGGAGGCTTTACAGATTTTTCTGACTCAGGTGATGCCGCATTTGCCTGCGTCCTACCCGATCGCAGCGGAAAAGCAACTGGCGGGTCTAGCGGCGGCACCAGGGCAGGCGATGGCGCAAGCCTGGGTCGTGGATTCAATCCAAGGGCTCACCCTCGAAGTGCCGCCGGGGGTGATTCTGGTGGCTCCATCATTAACGCCTGACTGGTTGCAGCGTCTCCACCAAATCGCAGGCGTGATCACGGAGCAGGGGGGAATGACCAGTCATGCGGCGATTTTGGCGCGCGAGATTGGGATTCCGGCGGTGCTGGGGGTGACGGCGGCGACTCGGCTGATTCGTCAGGGGGAAATGATTTGGATGGATGGCGATCGCGGCGAGGTCAAGTGGGTCAAGGCAGATCAATGGCCGACCCATGTCACCGCTCCCGCAACCTCCTTGGGGTCGTCTCGGGGAACTGCGATCGCCCCTCAACCGCCTGCACTGCTGTCAAGTTCTCTCCCGGCACCCCATGCGATCGCGCAATCTGCTGCCGCCACCCAGTTCTCCCGCCTTGCCTTCCCCCGTCCCTCCCTCCAGGAACCTGCCAGCAACTCCAACCCGCTTGAATCCTCACCGAATGAATCCCAACCCCTCGCCACCCAGCTTCTGATCACCCTCAGCCAAACCACCTCCATTGCCCAAGCCCAAGCCCTGCCCAGCGATGGCATTGGGCTACTGCGATCGGAACTCATGACCCTGGCAGCTCTGGATCAACAGCATCCTGCTCAATGGGTTAATCAGGGCAGACAAGCGGAACTAATCGACCGGATGGCGCAACAAATCTTAGAATTTGCCCAGGCGTTCTATCCTCGTCCGGTGTTCTATCGCTCCTTTGATTGGCGATCGCACGAATTCCCCACCCTAGAAACTGCACCCCATCATTTAGAACCTAGTCATTTAGAGATCCCGTCTGCCGATCACACCACGCATTCGATGCTGGGTCTGCGCGGCACCTTGAGCTATCAGTTCACCCCCGCTCAATTTGATCTGGAGCTAGCCGCTCTGAAGCAGGTGCAAGACCAGGGCTACACTAACCTCCGGCTGATTTTGCCCTTTGTTAGGACGGTGGAGGAATTTGTCTTTTGTCGGCAGCAGGTGGAGCGATCGGGGCTTTTGCGCCAGCCAGAGTTTCAGCTTTGGATTATGGCGGAAGTGCCGTCGGTGCTGTTTCTGTTGCCTGACTATGTGAAGGCTGGAGTTCAGGGGATTGCCATTGGCACTAATGATTTTACTCAATTGATGCTAGGAGTCGATCGCGAGCATCCCCAGCTTGCCCAAGCCTTTGACCAGCGGCATCCGGCAGTCTTGCAAGCGATTCGCCATCTCATCTTGACGGCACAGCAGTTGCACATTCCCTGTTTGGTCTGTGGCCAAGCGCCGGAACAATACCCTGAAATCGTTGAGTCTCTGGTGGAGTGGGGCGTGACGGGAATTTCGGTGAGTCCGGGGGCGATCGCCGGGGTGAGGAGAGCGATCGCCCAAGCCGAACAGCGGCTCCTGCTCCAGGCCGCCCGCCTGATGATGGAACCCTGAAGGGAAAGCAAGGGTGTGACCGAAATTTAATGTTTCACTAAACCAAGCTTCCATCTTCCTGAAAAGGCTTTCCAGATTTAGAAACCTAAGCAATGGAATTGTATGGTTG
>JALOOP010000047.1 GCA_025454315.1 Oculatellaceae cyanobacterium Prado106 | reverse complement strand
ACACCTCTGAAACCCGCATTCCTCCGTTGGGTGTTCCTCTGTGAGTGATGCCTGAAACCCGCATTCCTTCGTGTCGTTTGAAAAGTCTACACTTGTGAGCTCTCCCCATCCCCCCACCTCCCCCTCCACCCCTCCCCACTCCCCACTCCCCAATCCCCACTCCCCACTCCCTCCCCCCCTGTTTGCCCCTCAACCAGATCGGGAATGCTGAAACTAATACTAATGATCAGATGCGAGGAACGGGTTGTGATGATAAGCCCTGACGGTGGATTGTCCAATAAAGCGGTGATGGGATTGGAGCGGCGGGTATCGGCCACTGCCCAGGATTTGCTCGGCTCTGAGGCCGTGCCTGTCTTTGAGGAAGCGACCCAGACCGCTGCCCATTTTCTGGAGGCCGCTATCTGTGTGTTGGGCATTTTGGATGGCGATCGCATCCGCTACAAATCCGCCGTTGGGCTTTCCCGTTTGGGGCTGATGAACAGCTTGGCCTCGACGCGGCAGTTGCTTAAAGAAGAAGCATTCTGTGGTCAGGTTGTTGCCGATCAGCAGGTTGTCGCGATCGCCGACACCAGCACCCACCCCACCCTGGCCGAAGGCGTTCTCGCCCAGCGCTACGGCATTCGCGCCTATTTGGGAGTACCCCTGGTGACCTCTACGGGAGACTGCGTAGGGACACTCGCGGTGATGGAACAAACCCCCCGCAATTTTACAGGGAAAGAAATCGACTTTTTACAACTCATGGCACGCTGGAGCATGAGCGAATACGAACGCGATCGCCTCCTCCAGCAAAACCAGCGCAACGGCTCCTTCTCCGTGGCAACCGCTTCAGAAACCAGTTCCAGTTCCACCGCCAACCTCAAAGCCAACCTGATCACCCAAATGACCCAGGAGCTTTGCACCCCGCTCACCTCGATTTTGGGCATGGGCAGTGTCCTCAGCCAGGGCATCTACGGCTCCCTCACCGAAAAGCAGCGCGAATATATCGAAATCATCCACAACAGCGGCCAATACTTGATGTCCTTGGTTAATGAGATTGTCGAACTAGGTGGACTTAACGAAGCCGATCGCCAGCTTAATCTCACGCCTGTCGATATTGAAATGCTTTGTCAGCAAGCGATCGCCACCCTCAACCAAGCGGCTCAACGGCGTGAACAGCAAATGCAGCTTTCCGTTGAACCCGGCCCGCGCATCTGGATGCTGGACAAAGACAAAGTCCGTCAACTGATCTATCATCTCGTCTTTAGCGTCATCCAATCCTCTAGCGCAGGCGGCACCATTCGCATTCACGTCTCCCGCAAGCAGAATGACCTGAATATCGTCATTTGGATTTCCCATCCCTGGCTGGGCGACGGCTTAGCCGCAGACATGCCCGCCCGCTCCATGAACCGCTTTGCCCTCTCCAATAGCCTCTCCGGCAGTCGCTCCTCCAGCTATGAAGAAGACTTTGCCGCCGAACCCAGCTACACTGCCCTTTCCACCTGGGACACTGAAGACCTCCCCGAAGAGTACGCCGCCTACTCTGATCCCTACGATCTGCCTCCCGAAGCCGAAGCTGAACCCAAAACGGGCGATCGCCAAAACCTCGGACTCCAACTCAGCAGCCAACTCGCCGAACTCCACGGCGGCACCATCACGGTTAAAGGCTCCTCCCTAGAAGGCTACCGCTACGTCATCCAACTGCCCCAAATGCGCGGGGCTGACACAAAATCTTAATCATCCCAATTGATCAAGATTGATTAAGGGAAAAGGGCAATGAGGGATACGCCTCACTGCCCTTTTTTAGGTTCTTATTGGCGACGAAATGCACGAACGGCGATCGCCAACTCCTCATTAAAAAATTTGAAATTAAAGAATCGAACGAACAATCCCCCCATCTACTCGCTGAGCAGATCCATTGATAGCTGACGCATTTTCAGAACAGAGAAACACCACTAAATCCGAAATTTCATCAACCGTTGCAAACCGTTGCAGCAGAGAAGTCACGCCATCGGCCTTGAAGTAGTCTGTTTTCATGGCTTCCACAGTCGTCCCTGAAGCCTGAGCAATTTTATCCAGAAAGACCTCTACGCCTTCAGTCCAAGTCGGGGCAACCAAGGCAGAATTAACCGTTACGCCCGTACCTTTCGTCATCTCGGCTAAGCCACGCGCCAGAGCAATTTGAGTTGTTTTAGTGACAGAATAGTGAATCATGTCGGGATTGGGTTTCACACCCGCTTCACTGGCAATGAAAACAATTCTGCCCCAGTTCCGTTTCAGCATGTCTGGCATCAGCAGACGGGTTAGCCAGACTCCGCTCATCACATTTAGATCAAACAATTGATGCCACTCTGCGTCCGTCACCTTGAAGAAAGGCTTGAACTCAAAAAAGCCTACATTGTTAATCAGAATCTCCACTGCGCCGATCGCCCGAATGGCTTCAATCAATTGCTTTGAACCGGCTGCCGTCGAAATATCCGCCGCTACGCCATAAACCGTCCCGATCGATTGAAGTTCCTGGGTTACCTCGTTTACTCGCGCCTGTGAACGACCGTTGACAATGACCTGTGCGCCTTCCTGCAAAAGTTGAACGGCGATCGCTTTCCCAATTCCCTGTGTCGATCCGGTCACCAACGCCAACTTGCCCTGAATCCGTAGATCCATCTGATTGCCCTCTGAGCTAATATTTTGAGCCAATGGAATTGCTATTAGGCGAAACTCAGCAACAATTTGCAGAGCTTCGCCTAATTTCAGGAGAATTTAGGCTGTTCTGGTGACAGCCGTAGCAACCGGAGATGCAGCGCTCAGCAGATTGACCATCTGTTCAGCCACACCCGCAGCGGAGGCCGGATTTTGGCCGGTGACGAGGCGATCGCTCACCACCACATGCGCTTCAAAATTGGCGGCTTTCGTATGCACCGCGCCCCGTTCGATCAGTGTAGATTCCAACAAAAAGGGCACGACACTCTCCAGACCAACCGCCACTTCCTCTTCATTGGTAAACGAGGCCACGGTTTTGCCTGCAACCAGCGCCTGTCCGTTTGAAAGGTAAATATTCACCAACCCTGCTGGCCCATGACAAACTGCACCGACGATTCCACCTTGTTCGTAAATCGCAGCGGCAATTTGAGCTAACTGGGGATGGTCGGGGAAATCCCACATTGTGCCATGGCCGCCTGCATAGAAAATCGCATCGTAGCGCGTTGGGTGGATCGCTGCGGGAACCCAGGTCTGTTCCACCTGAGCCAGCTTGGCTGGGTCACTGACAAAAGCCTGGTTGAGCGGATCTTGCAAATCGACCCCAATCATTGGGGCTTTGCCGCCCTTGGGACTGACAAACTCAACCTCAACACCCGCCTGCTCAAAGACTGCATAGGGATGCGACACTTCCGGCAGATAGAACCCCGTCTCTTTTCCGGTGTTGCCCAGCCTGTCGTGACTCGTAAGAACAAACAATACTCGTTGCATCAGTCAACTCCTAAATCTTGCACGCTTCAAGCCTGTCTAGTTTAATAGACTGGTCTACTAAACTAGACCACCAAACCAGAATAGACCAGTCGTCTTGTATTGTCAAATGGTGACTGGGGGTTACTGTTGCTGGAGTCCTTGACTCAGCATCCGAGTTGAAAATTCGAGAAATGCGTCAAAGTCCTCACCGGATTGAACCCGGAGTTGACCTTCGATCGCCAACAGGGCAATCCCATGCACCATCGCCCAAGCCACCTGCGCCATTTGCCGGGGATCTTCCGCGCGAAAAACGCTGCTGGCCTGACCCGCTAGAATCACCTGAAACAGCACGCCCCAGGATTGAGCCATCGCCTCTTTCAAAGCGGCATCTTGCTGGGCATCCGACAGACTAAACATGACCCGGTAGTAAACTGGATTTTGTACCGCGAACTGGATATAGGCTTTGCCGATCGCCTGTAATTGCTCAGCCGCATCTCCGGGGGTGACTGCGATCGCCGCTTCTGTCACCCGCTTCAACCCCTGAAACCCCTGTGCAGCAACCGCATTCAGTAAGGCTTCTTTGTCTTGAAAATGGCGATAGGGTGCATTGTGCGAGACCCCGACTCGTCGGGACACCTCCCGCAGAGACACCTGGGAAAGATCGCCGTCTTGGATCAGGGCGATCGCCGCATCGATTAGACTTTGGCGCAGGTCGCCGTGGTGGTAGCGATCGCGCGGAGCCGAAGCAGCAGGTTTGGCAGCAGGTTTGACAGCAGGCTTGGCAGCAGAAGTTGAATCCGATTTTGAATCAGAGGTTGAATCAGACTTTGAGGATTTCACAAGACATGACAGATTGCGTGTTGACACCATCAACATATCACGCTTTACTAGATGTTGACAGCAAAAACTTCCAGCACTTTAGACTTTCATCCTCAAATCCTGATCCCACAAACTTGAGGCCGATAGAGCGCATCATCACCTGATTTCCCCAATCATTTCCCGACTTTCATCATCCTGAGCCTGGAATTGACAGGTGAAGGTTGAAGGGTGTAACCGATAGAAAAGGGAGGCATCGGGCGATCGCTCCCCCCATCCCATCCCAACGTTCATCTGAGTCATCCATCTGAGTCATCCCCTTTTGGAGTACCACCATGCCAGAGTTCTACACCAGCGAAGATCTTCAACAAATTCTCCAGAAAGCCGCTCTAATTCAGCAAGATACCGTCATTTCCAAGCAACAGCTTACCGAAATTGCCGAAGAAATTGGCCTTTCCCCCGACATCCTCCAGCAGGCCGAGCAGGCTTGGAGAGAAGAACAACAGACCCACACCCAACTGGAAAAGCGCGCCGACCGTCAAAACCTCGGCTTCAAGCTCCATCTCATTCCCTACATTTTTGTCAGCACGGCCTTGGTCATCCTCAACCTCTCCTTCACACCTCACATCGATTGGAGCATTTACCCCATCCTCGGCTGGGGCATGGGTGTGGCAATGCATGGCGCTGTCGTTTACCGAAAACCTTAATGGAGCAAGTTTACAATCAGAATATCTTGCCTCAATCAGCCAAATCGGATAGCAAGCTGAATCGAATAACGATTTGCATCTGAAGATTGATTTTATGTTGGTCTTGCGGGAGTGTAGCCCATGCCGTCGCCTTTTCCTGGAATGAATCCCTATCTGGAGCAACCGACTTTCTGGTCATCCTTCCACTTCCGGTTGATTGGCGCGATCGCCGCTGCCCTCGAACCCCAACTGAGCCTCCAGTATTATATTGAAGTCGAAACTCGCACCTACCAAAGTGATGAAGAGGACGAAGAAATTCTCATTGGCATTCCAGATGCTGCGGTCTTTTCCAGTCAGAGCAGTATTGATCAACCCGAATCCTCTCTGCCCATACAAGCCTCTGTGGCAACCCAAAACCGCCCAGAGCGAGTAGCTTTGCCGATGCCCATTGTCGTTCATGAGCGGTATTTGGAAGTCCGAGACGCAAAAACTGATGCCGTCCTCACCGTGATTGAAGTCTTGTCGCCCAAGAATAAACGGGGTGGCGAAGGGCGGAGCGCCTATGACAAGAAACGGCGCATGGTTCTAGAGAGCGCTACTCATTTAGTCGAAATCGATCTGCTACGGGGCGGCAAAGCCATGCCAATTGTGGGACAGCGATCGCCCTCCGCCTATCGGATTTTGGTCAGCCGCAGCGATCAACGTCCTGCCGCAGATTTATACAGCGTTGCCCTCCAGGAGCCTTTGCCAACCGTCCTGGTTCCGATCAAAGCAGGAGAGCCTGAACTCGTCTTGGATTTACAAGCGGCCATGAATCGCATTTATGAAGAAGCACGCTACTCCATCCGCATTGACTATCAGCAACCCGTTCCACCTCCGGCTCTATCCATTCAGGAGCAACAGTGGGTGACAACACTGCTGGGTTCTGAGTTGACTTTTTAGATATTGGATAATCGCAATGTCCAACGGCATCTCTGACTCTTTTTGTGATTGACAGAGCAAAATCTATGCGATCGAAGTAGGATTCTGCTAGTCTGTACAAGTGTGCATACTAGGGCTGAGATTCGCTTGATCTAACTCATTGCAGGAGGAGTCGTCATGGAAACAGAGCAGAATTCTATTCAAGTCCCACCAGAAGCATCCCCACCAGAAGCATCCATAGCACCGCCTGCAGAAGCATCAGCCGAACCTTCTACGAACCCTCAACCCGAAAATCAGCCAGAAGATTCACCTGAAAATTTGATTGAAGCAAATTTGACCGAAGACACAGAGGACAGCCATTCGACAACTGCCAATCCATCCCCGCAATCCGGCAAAACCCGCATCACGATTCGGATTGACGATCAGATTTTGGCCTGGTTCCGGGAGAAAGTTCGCAAAGCTGGGGGAGGCAGCTATCAAAGCTTGATCAATGAAGCACTACGTCAGCATATCCAGCAAAACCGAGAATCTATTGAAGAAACGCTGCGGCGAGTGATTCGCGAGGAACTGAAGTCATAGTTTAATTCTTGATCTTGAAGCTCTTGGGGAATTGTGGGCGATTTTGGGACGACGACCACTCATCCCGGTCATCAAGCAAAGCGCCAGGAACTTGAGGGGACGAAGCGATCGCATCCCCCACAACCCCAGCCGCCGCAGTTTGATGAGCGATCGCCAAGAACTCGAAAAGCTGCGATCGAGCAAATCGGTAAAGCCCAAAATAGTCAAATTCTCGAATTTGCGCCAGCGTTCGTAGCGACGGAGAACTGCGAGTTTGCCCCAGTCTTCGCCTCGCTGCTGCGCCCTTTGAATCACCTGTGCCAAAGCAGCGGCATCTCGGATACCCAGATTCAGTCCCTGACCGCCAACGGGATGACAGCAATGCGCCGCATCGCCCACCAGAGCCAAGCGGGGCAGGACATAGCGATCGCTCTGCATCAACTGCACCGGGAAAAGCAGGCGATCGCCCTCTAGTTCCAACTGTCCTAACTGTCCACCGTAGCGGCGATCGAGTTCAGCTAGAAAGGCTTGCTCAGGCACTGTCGCCCATTGTTTGGCCTCGTCATGGGGTGCGGTGAGGACGATTTGGCAACGGTTATCCGGCAGGGGCAGGGTGGCAAAGGGGCCGCTTTCCCAGAAATGCTCACGGGCGATGCTTTCGTGGGACTTTTCAGGGCGAATCACAGCGGTGACACAGGACTGCCAGTATTGCCAGCCGTGGGTTTTGATGCCTGCTTGCTGACGGAGGGGCGATCGCGATCCATCTGCCGCAACCAGGAGCCGGGTTTGGATAAGGTGGGTGCGATCGCCCATTTGCAGAGAAACACTCGCCGCCTCGTCCTGGTACTCCACGCCCACTACCGTTGCAGGACAAAGCCAGGTAACCCGATCGCTGCCGTCCAAAGAATCCAACAATGCCTGGACTAAGACACCATGTTCGCCGACATAGCCCAATTGTTCAGTTCCCAGATCTTCGGGGCGCAAATCCACGACCGTGGGATGCTCAGCATCGGCCAGACGGATTTGGTGAAAGGTCGTAATATGGGGCAAAATCTGTGACCAAACGCCCAACCCCTGGAAGATCTGCCCGGTCATCAGCGACAGGTGGTAGGCTCGGCGCTGCTGCAATCCAGCCGTGCGGGGCTTGGCTTCAATCAGCGCAACCCGCAGCCCCGAGTCCTTCAGCGCACAGGCCAGGGTCAGCCCCACAATGCCTGCACCTGCGATCGCCACATCAAAATCCAGCGGCGCAGCATCAGAGCCAAAGCGAGGAATAGCAACAGACTGAGGAATGGACTGAGTTCGGTTCATGAAAAGCGAAGTTCTAAAAAGGAGTGGGGTAGAAATATTTCTTTACTTTTCATTTTGCCGTGAATTGATGAAGGCTTCAATGAATCCGTTGAAGAATCTTGGAGGAGGAATCTTAGAGAAGGAATCTTGGAGGAGCAATCTTGGAGACAGCTTCCCGTTTGAACCGCAGTTTGGACGATTAAACCGCTCAACTGTTGATCTCATCAGGGTTCTAGTCATTCACGCTAGAATCAGGCCATGCTCAAATCCAACAGCTCATCCGCCATTTCAAAATTGGCCGTGACGCTCTGGACATCATCCAGGTCTTCCAGGGCTTCCATCATGCGGAGGAGCGATCGCGCCTGATCGGTATCGGTGACATCGACGCTATTATTGGGAATCCAGCGCAGTTCAGCCTGAGCGACAATATAGCCATGGTCTTTGAGGACTTGCGCCAGATTTTCCAGATTAGCCGGGTCAGTAAAGACCTCAGCCCCCGGAACCCCTTCCTCGACTTCCATCATCTCGTAGGATTCGGCACCACCTTCCAGGGAAGCATCTAGCAGCACCTCTTCATCCAGCACCGGGCGCTCCTTCTTATTAGCCGGGGGAGCCGCTTGAATGGTGACAATTCCCTTCTGGTCAAACATCCAGCCGACACAGCCCGTCTCTCCCAGGTTGCCGCCGCGCTTGCTGAAGGCCGCCCGCAAATCAGCCGCCGTTCGGTTGCGGTTATCCGTCAGCGTCTCCACAATCACCGCCACACCGCCAGGGCCATAGCCCTCATAGCGGATGGACTCCATCTCTTCTGCGCCCAGCTTGCCTGATCCTTTGGCGATCGCCCGTTCAATATTATCGTTAGGGATATTCGCCGCTTTGGCCTTCTCGATCGCCGTCCGCAGTTGAAAATTTCCCGCCGGATCAGGCACCCCCGATCGCGCCGCCACAATAATCGCCCGCGAAAGCTTAGCCGCCGTAGCGCCTTTCACCGCGTCCACTCTCGCCTTTTGGCGTTTAATATTCGCCCACTTACTATGTCCAGCCATGAGTTCAATTGCCAAAGTCGTTCCGTTTTCCCATTAAACTTTATAGCGTTTTTCCGAGAAAGCAGGCAGAGGGGGTGAGGTACATTAGGAACCGCAAGAGGGGAGAAGGGGAAAGGGAAAAGGGGAAAGGCGAAAGGGAATCAAGGGCATCGACACAGAAAACTCCTGGTTTTTAGGGGCAAGGAGAAAGCGGCAAGGGAAGATCAGGGAACCGAACCAAGCCCCCCCCAGCAAGAGAAATAGGCAAATACCGTTGTCCACTCCAACAATTTCCTGGATGAACATAATGAACACATAGATAATCCTTGATAAGCACATAGATAAACCCCCAGGAAATCTCAAAGAATTCCCTTCCCCTTTCCCCCTTCCCCCTTCCCCTCTCGCCCCACTCCCCACTCCCTCTCTCCACTCCCTCTCCATGAGAATCCTCCAAATCAGCAACTCAGACATCCAGGGCGGAGCGGCACGGGCGGCTTATCGGTTGCATCGGGGGTTGCGGGCGATCGGGCAGGATTCGCAGATGGTGGTGCGGCATAAGGCTTCGACGGATTTGAGTGTGGCGCAGTTGGAGTGGCAGGCTGCTTCAGCGGCAGCGGCGGCAGTGGAGCAGAATCTGGCGCTGCTTCAGAGTCGATATATCCATCACAATCGAACTCCTCGGTCTAATACATCTTTTTCGCTGCCCTACCCTGGAATTGATCTGAGCAATACGCCGGAAATGTTGGCCTGTGATGTGGTCAATCTGCATTGGGTGGCCTACTTGCAGTCACCGGTGACCCTGTGGAAATTGGGGGCGATCGCCAAACCCATCGTCTGGACCCTACATGATATGTGGGCGTTCACCGGGGGCTGTCACTACTCCGCAGGCTGCTCCCAGTATCAGCAAACCTGTGCCACCTGCCCCCAGCTAGAGGCCGACCCCTTTCATCTAACTGAAGTGATTCTGCAAGATAAAGCAGACCTGTGGGCGGATCTGCCGCTGGTGATTGTTGCTCCCAGTCAATGGTTGGCCGATTGTGCCAAACGCAGCCAGGTGTTCCGCAACCATCGGGTGGAGGTGATTCCCTATGGGCTGGAGACAGAGGTGTTTCAGGCGATCGCCAAACCCACCGCCAAACAAAGCCTGGGACTCGATCCCTCGGTCGTGACGCTGCTGATCGGCGCAGATGACGGCAACGAACAGCGCAAAGGCTTCACGGAACTGGTCGAGGCGCTGCGACTCTGTGCCCAGTCTGAGGAAATGCAGGCACTGCTGCAAGCGAACCGTCTGCAAATTTTGTGCTTTGGCACACCCAGTCCCCGGCTTTCGGAATTGAATCTGCCGCTGCATCCGTTAGGCCGGATTGAGTCGGATTTGGTGCTGAGCGAAATTTATTCTGCGGCGGATCTGTTTATTCTGCCTTCGCTGGAGGATAATTTGCCCAATACGATGCTGGAGGCTCTAAGCTGTGGAACGCCAGTTCTGGCCTTTGCCATTGGCGGCATTCCAGATGTGGTGCAGCACCAGGAAACGGGCTATCTTGTTCCCGAGGGCGATATTGCAGGACTGGCCACGGCGATCGCCCATTGTCTCAGCCATGAAGATTGGCGATCGCACTGGAGCCAAGCAGCCCGACAGCACATCGAGCAGAATTACAGTCTGACTCTCCAAGCCAGCCGCTATCTGGCACTCTACGAAGACCTTACCCGATCCGCCCCGCCCCGCTCCTTTACCCCCATTCCGGAAGCCGATCTGTCCGCCGCGCCCCTGTTGGATCTGGACTTTGGCTCCTATTTCCAACAGATTTATCCGCCCCTGATGTTCCAAACGCTGCAAACCGCCTTCCAAACCACCCACAAGCAACTCCGCCAAACCCAGCGGCAATTGGAGCGATCGCAGTCCCACCTCCAGCAAACCGAAGCCGAATTGCAGCAAACGCGCGATCGCCTCACCGCCTTAGAAACCAGCAAGTTTTTGAAAATGCGAACATTCTGGTTTAAGCTAAAGCAGCTTTTGCATCGGTCAGACTAACCGGATGCAAGCCTGATGCAAGCCTGATGCGATAAAACCTATGCAATGAAAATCTCCATCATCACCGTCTGCAAAAACTCAGAGCAAACGATCGAAAAAACGATTCAGAGTGTTCTGTCTCAGAGTATCCTTTCTGAAAGTTCTCTTTTTCAGACAGATATCGAGATTGAATATATCATTGTCGATGGCCTGTCCACTGACAGAACTCTAGAGATTATCCAAAAGTATACTTCACAGATTCACAAAGTCATCTCTGAAACAGACAGCGGCATTTACCAGGCGATGAACAAAGGGATTCAAGCCGCGACCGGAGAATGGTTATACTTTCTGAATTCAGATGATTATCTATTTGATAACACAGTGATTCAGGATGTCGTTCAGTGTCTAGTTCACAACCCTGAGTATGATTTTGTCTACGGCAATCACGAAGCCCGCTTCCCGTTTGGCAAATCCTCCATCCATCAACCCGCTCCCCCCGAACAAGCTCCAGAAGAATTCGTCTCATTAGGCAATTGTTTTATTCAACCCGAAAGCTTTTTTAAAGCCACCTTATTTCAAAAACTGGGCTTGTTTAGCGAGGCTTATCGCATTGCAGCCGACTACGAATGGTTCATGCGCTTATTCTCAGATCCCACGGTGAAGATCACCCATTTCCCTCGTGTGATTGTGTCCTATGCCCATGGCGGTGCATCCAGTCAAATCCGCCCCCTCTTTGAAGAAACCTTTGCAATCCAAAATCAAGTACCGCTCTATCAACAAACCGACTGGATACAAAAGCGACTGCTCAAACTCCAGCAATCCTTCATCGACAAATATGATTTACTAGAGCGCACCCACCACCTCTCCCAAAAGCGAGAGCAACGAATCCGCTACCTAGAATCCAGAGAAGACCAGCTCCAAGCACAAGTAGATGCGCTTCAGGCTGAACTCACAGCGCTCAAAACCAGTAAGGTCTGGTATGTGCGATCGCTCTGGTTCAAACTAAAGCAAGCCATTCGAGGCAACACCGATAAACACCAATAAACACAAAAACAGTTTACCTCTGCGTCTCCGCGTCTCTGCGGTTTAACTAACAAGCCTAAGTTTAAAGTTCAAATCAGTCTAAAATTCAAAGTTGTTCCTTCCAATTTCATCGCGCCTTTCATCGCCACCATGCCCTTTCCCTCCTCCGATCCTCAATGGCAACAAGTCTGCATGTTCCTCCAAGACCAGGCAGAACCCACGACTCCCATCCTCGCACCCAACGATTTTCTCACCCCCTTCCCCAGAACGTATCCCTACCCAGTTTCCTACCATCAGCTTGAACTTACACAAATTGACTATGCCGTTTTTCACAAAGGCATGGTCTTAGAAATTAATCCCTTCCTGGCTCAGGAGATTTTGCAGCAATTTCACCCCGTCTTTTGGAATCAGGTGTTTATTGTCTACGCCAAAAATCCCATCCCAAACTTACCAGAAGTACCTGACAGCGAACTGGGTGAATTGGTCAAACAGGTCAACCAACAGTTCAAGCGCTGGCAGCCACCCATAGGAACGGGTGCTCTAGTCGTCAGCACCGCCGATCGCCCCCAAAACCTAGCGCGATCGCTCCCCCAACTCGCCGCCCTCGGACTCCCCATCCTCGTCATCGACAACGCCTCAACCGTCGATCACGCTGCCCAGAATCAACAACTCGTAGACCCACTCACCGCTGAACATGCCGTCACCCTCCTGCGACTGCCGACTGTTCGATCCCAACCAGCGCTTCTGAATATTGGAATTAACTACTGGCTGGCCGATCCAGAAATTAGCTGGATTTCCTACTTTCAGGACAATGTAGATGTGAAGCCCGACACCTGGAAGATTCTGCAAGCCATTCAGCATCCCCGATCGCGCCCGCTTTTAGCCGGATGGGACGATGACCAGCATGAAACCCTACAGGAGGAGACGATCGCCGATCATCCCGTGGTGTTGAAGCGATCGCTCTCTGGCCTCCACCTCCATGCCCACCGCGACTATTGGGCCTCCGTCTTGCCCATTCCCACACCCGATCCACGCTCCATGCGTCCTGGACAGGGCACGGATGAGGATTGGTGGATCACAGCCTGGGCACCGCATTCCATGGCTAAAAGGGATGGCTTTGTGGTGTGTATTCCAGGGTTGGTCACGCCTTTTGATACGGCAAATGTTAATGCAGCAGAACAACCTTTGACGATGCCTGTTCGTCAGCAGATGGCGATCGCTCAACCCAACACTACAGCACCGTCCTCAACCGCAGCACAGCCTGCGGCTTCCTCAGATCTCAGCCTTGAAGGGATTAAGGTACTGGTCGATGGTTACAACTTGCAGCTCAACAAAGGCACAGGCATCAAAACCTATGGTGTCAGCTTGATTCAGGCATTGCGACAGCTAGACGCGGATGTGGATGTGCTGTTGGGACGCGGAGGCTACAAGGCCAATGAAATTTTGGATGAAATTTATTTCTTTGATGATGCCGACAAGAATCAAAATCTGATGGTGTTGCTCAAAGGATTACTAAAAACCGCATCAGGGCCATTCTATCGAGCCAAACGGAGAAAGACTTCTAAAGGATACGTGGTCAAACGCGGAAAATTTACGGACGATTTCCTGCAATATTCCACGTCCTTCAACCTGCCCCAGTGCTATGATATTGCCAATGTTTTATACAAAAAACTGAACATCTCCACACAGGTCAGCATCTCTGAAAAACTCGACATCTGGCACGCCACCTACCCGCTGCCCATGCGGATTCGAGGCACCCAAAAAATTACCACCATTCACGATCTAATTCCCCTGCGCCTTCCCTACGCCACCCTGGACAACAAGGAAAACTTCTACTTCAAAGTCCGCGATGCCCTCAAAGAATCCAAAGTTACGATTACGGTTTCAGAGCAGTCTAAGCAAGATCTGCTCACCTACTTTGATGTCGATCCCGATCGCATCATCGTCACCTATCAGCCGATCGCCCTCCCACCCCGCTATGCGTCCAAACAAGAACTCGCCTTCTTCCTCAGCCGCTACGGGTTGGAGTACCAGAATTATCTGCTGTTTGTCGGGGCGATCGAACCCAAGAAAAACGTTGGTCGTCTCCTCGATGCCTACGCCACCCTGGACACCGACATGCCCCTAGTAATCGTCGGCAAAAAAGGCTGGCTCTGGGAAGATGAAATTGGCCGCATGGCCTACCTGTTCAATGAACCGGGTTCCAGGAAAGCCGTTCGGCTGCTGGAATATGTCGGCACCGATAGTTTATGCCTGCTCTACCAGGGAGCCTATTGTCTGACCTTTCCCTCACTCTACGAAGGCTTTGGGTTGCCGCCCGTGGAAGCGATGAACTTCGGCTGTCCCGTGGTCACTTCCAATGTGTCCTGCTTGCCGGAGGTCTGCGGGGATGCGGCGCTCTATGTCGATCCCTACGATGTGCGCGACATCAAGCAAAAGCTGGAGAAAATTTTGGGCGATCGCCAACTCCGCGATGACTTAGCGATCGCCGGTCACCGGGTTGCGGATTCCTACAGCATGGCCAATTATCTCAAGCGACTCCACCAAGCCTATCGTCAAGCCTTGAGCTAAAGGGTAAGCAAATAAAATTTTAGCGGCTAGGAAGTGCGTCTTCGTCACGCCTCCTAACCGCTAAAATTTTTGATTTCCTTTTAATTCAATCCTTGATTCACTCGCCCATCTCTAAAGCTCTTGATCAATTCTTTCCAAAACCCATTCCTGGATCAAATCCGTATCCTGAACACCCTGTGATTGGGCAATTTGGTGGATAGATTCCACGGCTGTGGACTGGAGGTGAATTTGTACCAGGACTTTTTGATCTAAAACTCTCTGATCTAAAACATTTTGATCCAGATTTTTTTCATCCAGGACAGGCTCCGTCACAGACTCTAACTCATCCTCAATGCGAGGTAAGTTTTGAATCCCCCAAAACTCAGCCAGGGACTGAATGGAGTCAATGGGTGAACTGCCTTCGGTATTCATCCGTTCCTTTGCGCGGGATGCTGCTGTCAGATAATCATTCTCATGATACTCAAAATGAGCTAAAAATTTGTGCTTTTGACTACTAGGCGATCGCAAACTGTATTTCCGGTCACTTTATCCTACCCTCAACAGAAAGGATCGCGGCAACGACTCAAATCCCATTTTGCGCTTGGTTTTAATTATTGGTAATTTCCACCAAAAAACTAGGGCTATTACTGGTGGGTTCGTCGCAATTCAGGAAGAGCCAAGAAGTCGTTTATCCTCATCCTGCTTGCCGCTAGCATATGAACCCATAACAAAAAGAATCGACACCGATTTCGTCCGCATGAAAACCGGAAAAACTTTTGAATATGGATTTGAATTTGTATTGGATCTTCTTGCCTCTTTCCGTCGCTGGAGATCCAGTTCTGAATCCTCTCTGTATTTCGTCCGAATGAGAACCGGGATTGGATTAGCGATCGCCCCACCCTGAAAAACCCACTCATTTAGATCACAGTCTCACGTTGAGACAGGTCATTAAGTTTTGTAACCTGTGAATATCAAGAAAAAATAATCGAAATTTGCCTGTGGAAAAGCTGTGGATTTCTGTGGAAAAGTTGTGGAGAGGAGTCGGAAAATGTCTTATATTTTGGGGGAAAGTGGATCAGTACGCCTGATCGTGTGAAAAACCAATGCGTCCCTCCACAAGTTTTCCACACTCTTTAAACGCTGAAAGGGCTAGTACAGCACTGATCCCCAGAGTTTTTCCACATTTTCCACAGGCTCTACTACTACGATCAGATCTTTAAATTTGATCTTCCGATCCAGAAGACATCCAGGCAATTGGATTCAGCATCCCAAGAAAATCTAAATAAACGGTTCTGAACCCGAAACTGATGGTACGATCACGTCCTGAAAGCGATCGCCCGCTTCCGGTCTTTGCGAGTCTGCCCCAGATCAACGGCTCCCCGATCACACCACCGATATTTCTTTACTAGGGCAGAATTGGCAGTTGTGGGAGTGGCGTTGGTCTTTCCCTGGGCGAATTTCCATCTAAGTTTTCTGTACAAATTCCCATGCGATCCGAATTGCATTGTTGATTTCACTTTGTTGATTTCGCTTTTTCTGAACCGCCGACTTTCCTGAATTGCCGTTCCCATGAAACTCATCTGCACCCAAAACGAACTGAATACCCATCTCTCCCTCGTCAGCCGCGCGGTGCCTTCGCGTCCGAGCCATCCGGTGCTGGCGAATGTTCTCCTCAATGCAGATGAAGACTCTCAGCAGGTCAGCCTCACCGGATTTGACCTGAGCCTGGGGGTGCAGACCAGCTTCAAAGGTCAAGTCGAAGAAGGCGGCATTCTCACCCTACCCGCCAAGCTGCTCAGCGATATTGTCTCTCGGCTGCCGGACGGCGAAATTATTCTAGACGGCGAAGCCGATGAAACCCTAGTCACCCTCACCTGTGCCTCCGGTCGCTACCAGGTCAGAGGCATGGGCGCAGAAGAATACCCCGAACTGCCCACGATCGCCGATGGACAAGTCGCCTACCTCCCCATTGAAGCGCTCCTAGAAGGGCTGCGCGGCTCCCTCTTTGCCACCAGCTCCGACGAAACCAAGCAGGTGCTGACGGGTGTCCACATCGCGGTCGATGCCGATGGCATGGAATTTGCCGCCACCGATGGCCACCGCCTTGCCGTGGTCGAAACCGAAAACCTGGAAACCGAAGACAAGGGCGGCACCGACAAAGCCAAGTTCGATGTCACGGTTCCCGGCAAGGCACTGCGCGAACTAGAACGCATGATCCAAATGAACGCCTCCGCCGAACCGATCGCCGTCCGGTTCGACCAAGGCCAGCTGATTGTCCAATGGGATAACCAGCGCCTCACCAGCCGCCTCCTCGAAGGCCAATATCCCAACTATCGCCAGCTCATTCCCAAACAGTTCTCGCGCCAGTTGACGGTCGATCGGCGCGTCTTCATCAGCGCCCTAGAACGGATCGCAGTTCTCGCCGATCAAAAAAACAGCATCGTCAAACTCAACCTCAGCGTCGCCGACCAGGAAACGGTGCTTTCCGTCGATGCTCAAGATGTGGGCAGCGGTCGCGAAACCGTCCCGTCCCAAATTTCCGGCGAAGATTTGGAGATCGCCTTTAATGTCAAATACCTCCTGGAAGGACTAAAATCCTTCGACACCGCAGAGGTGCAGATGCAGTGCAACACCTCCACCAGCCCATCCATCCTGACACCCCTAGGCAGCTTAAAGATGACCTACCTGGTTATGCCGGTGCAGGTGCGATCCTGATCAACCGGGTCGCGTTAGATTAGAAAGGAGCTTTGAGAATTGCCAGGAGGCATATGGTTCAGACTCCCTCTCAACCGTTGACGCTGGATCTGTTTCTACAGCTTCCCGAAACCAAACCCACCCGTGAGTTTCTCAACGGTCAAATCACCCAAAAGCCCATGCCACAAGGAGAACACAGTACTCTGCAAGCTGAACTGTGTAAGATGATCGATCGCATCGCTGAACCTCCTAAAATTGCTAAAGCTTTTCCTGAATTGCGCTGTGTGTTTGGTGGAGCGGCGATCATTCCCGATGTTTCGGTGTTTCGGTGGTCACGGATTCCCCGAAGCGCATCAGGACGGGTGGCGAATCGATTTGAACTTGCGCCGGATTGGGCGATCGCAATCCTCTCTCCGGATCAACCCCAGACTAAAGTCTTAGCAAATCTCCTGCATTGCGTGGAGCATGGCACAGAACTGGGATGGCTCATTGATCCAGAGAACGATAGTGTTCTTGTCATTTTTCCAGAGTCTCGGGTGAAATTGTATGGAGGCTCTGACCCATTGCCAATTCTTCAAGACTTGGACTTAACGCTGTCGGTGACGGAAATTTTTCAATGGTTGGTGTTTCCTGAATAAAGCAAGCGACTTTGAACGGCTTTGCTTCAAGCGGTTTTTTCGGTTAAACCTAAACTTATCCCACCTTTTGGAGGCGATCGCCATGTCACAAGTCATCATCGATAATCTTGACCCTGAGATTCTTCAGCAGCTTGAAGCGCTGGCAAAACAGCACGATCGCCCCTTAGCAGAAGAGGCCAAAGCAATTTTGACCCAAGCTATTATTGCAACAGCCCCACCTTATCCACCTGAAGAAGAAGCGATCGCGCGAGGCATCTTGTCGATGGAAAAACAGATGCGAGATCATGCCCAAAAGATGGGACAACCTATTGAACCTGAACGTCCTATCACCGAAAAAGATCGAGAGCAAATTCGGAAAACGCTGGAAGAATTAAAACAACTGAAACAATTGGGTCTATCCTTGGGTGGCCTATCAATTCGAGAAGCGAGAGAAGAAGGACGTCGTTACTAATGCGATATGTTTTGGATTGCTCTGTGGCAATTAGCTGGTGTTTGCCCGATGAACAAGACGCTTACCTTCGGCTCTTAGCGGCTTTACGTGCGAAGAGGCATGAGGCGATCGCCCCCGATATCTGGTGGATGGAACTGGTCAATGTTTTATGGGTTGCTGAACGAAGAGGTCGCATGACAGCGACACAAACTGATGCAGCGCTCCTCTTCCTCCGCAGCTTGGCCGTGACCATATATCCCACAACCGATGAACCCTGTTTGGATGCCACACTGGCGCTTTCTCGGCAATATAACTTGGCAGCCTATGATGCAGCTTATCTGGAACTGGCTGTACGAGAACAGGTATTGCTGGCAACGATCGATACTCGATTGAGGAATGGGGCGCGATCGCTCAACATTCTCCTAGAAGATATCTCTCCTGAATCATGACCTTCCCTTATCCCTATGGAGTTTTCGTATATGGTGAATCCTCAACCCCCTAGTTTTGCGATCTTGCGAAAAGGCGACTCCGGTGAAGCAGTGATGCGTCTGCAACGTCTGCTCAATGCCTACGATCGCGCCCTCCTGCAAGTCGATGGACAATTTGGCCAAAACACCGAACTGGCGGTGAAGGCATTTCAGCGCAAGCATGGCCTGAAAGATGACGGAATTGTGGGAAAACTCACTTGGGAAACGATGCTCAAGTTAGCGGAAGCAGATGATATTGAGGTGGCTGAGAATTGTTAGGGAGGGGACGAGGGTAAGCGAACAGATCTAGGACGGCGATCGCAACGCCAAAAAATGCCCCAGTAAATACAAAGAGCCACATAGAACCGTAGTTCCAGCAGTCTGAGTGAATGCTGCTGTCAATCCTTCAAACACATCGGAGTGAATGGTGCAAGACATGAGATGAGGACAGACTTGATTCGCTAAATCTGCTAACTGTTGCATCTCTAGAGATGCATGGTCGGGAACGGGAACGAGATAGAGTCGATCGCCCTCTTGCAACAGCGCTTGGAACACTTCCGCGTGATCCTTATTGGCAATCATGCCCATCACCCAGGAAACGGGATGGGTAACACGCGAACTTTGATCCACGTACTTTCTCAGCATCTGCGCTCCGGCTGAGTTATGGGCCCCATCGATCAGCAAATCTTTTCCCTGCCATTGCAGCCATTGCAACCGGGCGGGCCACTGGGTCTGGTTCATGCCCTGGATAATGTGCTGTGGGGTAATTTGCCAGCCCTGCTGTTGCAGAATTTGGAGGGTGGCGATCGCCAAGGCCGAGTTCACTAACTGATGCTGTCCCGGCAAAGCCAAGGGGTAGCGCACGTCTCGCCATTGCGCCCAAGGATAGGTGCCAGAATTATCCTGGGACAAATCTTGGAATACAGCGGGTTCAACCCAGGTCGTTGGACAGTCGAGTTCTTCTAAACGACGCTGAAGCACCGCCATTGCTTCCGGGGGCTGGGGCGCAATCACCGCAGGCCGACTGGGTTTGAGAATGCCTGCTTTTTCGCGGGTGATATCAGCGAGCGTGGGGCCTAGTCGCTGCCAATGTTCGCGGCTGAGGGAGGTGATGACGCTGACCAGGGGGCGATCGCACACATTCGTCGCATCCAACCGTCCCCCCAAGCCCACTTCCATTACCGCAATATCCACCTGCTGCTGAGCAAAATACAGCCAAGCTGCCGCCGTAATAATTTCAAACTGCGTCGGAGAAGGATAGTTGGGGTCGATCGCCGCCATCACCTTCTGCAGCAGTTCCAGGAGTTCTGTCTCCTGAATATCCGTCCCATTCAGGCTAATGCGCTCACACCAACTGATCAAATGGGGAGAAATGTAGCGCCCCACCCGATAGCCCGCCGCCGTCAACACCGCCGCCGAATAGGCACAGGTCGATCCTTTGCCATTGCTGCCCGCCACATGGACAATCGGCACCTGCTGCTGTGGGTTGCCCAGCGCCGCCAACAGTCGCTCAATGCGCTCCAACCCCAACTCAACCCCAAAATGAGCCACACCATTGAGCAGTTTATCGACCTCTTGCAACGCCGAGGTCTTAGCAAAGTCCGCCGAATTCATCAACCTACCCCAACAAGGATTCGCCTCCGAATTCTACCGTAACCGCGTAGATGCCTGTCACAAAACGAACCCTCACGACTTCAGCGATCGCCCATCAAAAAACTGAGCGACCCAGGAACCCCTCAATCACCCCGCATCTTCAAAATTTCTCTAAGCCACCAACTAGGCCACCAACAAAGAAAATAAACCTCTCTGCGTCTCTGCGCCTCTGCGGTTTAATTCCTTTCCAGCCCATTCGCCTCTCACTAATACATTTCAGCTTCCGAAGGAGACTTCGCTCTCGCTTTAGCCTTGGCCGCACTCTTCTTCAGGGCATCCAAACGAGCTTCGTAGCGCTTGCGTTGGCGTTTCTTAGGAGTCTGCTCAATCAGCACCTTGAGGGCACTACCCAGACTCTTGTAGGCATTGGGCAAGGTGTAGCCAAAGCGGGTAGCCAAGGCGATCGCCTTCTCGTCCGCATCCACCGCCTCATTCAGCGTCTTTTGATTGTTGTTGCGCTGATACAGCCGGAACCCCGAAACGCCACACAGCGCCAAAGCCAACATCAGCAGCAGACCATCTTGTACCCACAGTTCACCCACGGCACCGCCTAGACCGATCGCCAGTGCCGCCATTTCCCAGCCGTCACGGGGAATCGTGTCCTGTTGAATCCGCGCCACTTCATGCCAGAACAGGAGGTTTCGCTGATCGAGCGCAAGCTGATCCCAGCGCACCAAATCGACCTGCACCTCGACTTCATCTTTGCCAATTTCTTCAGAGGTAATCAGCGGCGGATTGACTGCCGTTGCGGCTTCAATCATGACCCAGCTTTTGAGTTCAGGCGGCAGGAGGGTCTTGAGCCGACGGAGTTCACTCAGGTCAGAGCGTGCAGTAGAAGTGGCGAATGAGGTCATGAATCCAGCCCTAGGAGATTAATACTAAAGTGAAGAAGGTGAAGAACTTGAACAGAATGCCAGTCAAACCGCCTGCATCCGGAGAAATATGGAGTCCCAACGGAAGTCTGATTTGACCCGATGCTTCCTTTAGATCCTAATATAACGATCTTTACTTTGTCCTTATTTTAACGGGTTGATTGCATCGTGAAAGTACGGGTCTCCGACTTTCACCCCGGATTCCTCCCTAAGCGATACTGCCACGCTTACGGGCTTCTTTATAGGAAGTGCCAATATTTTTCAGCCCCGCCCGAATCATCTGTTGCTCCAGCAGGGCAAAGAACCGAGCGCGATCGCCCCCCTTCACCACTGCCTGGTTATGCGCTTCAGCCAAGGCCACAGGATAGCCATAGCCCTTTTGCACCTGGGTCAAGGTCAAACTCAGCGCGTGGTTCAACAACTCCGCATCCTCCGCCACCCAGGCCGGAAACTCCACCCGCGCCACCTCCGACCCCATATGCACATAGCAAAAATAAATCGAATGGTCGCCATAAGCGTCCAGCACCTTAGCTGAACTGCGCCAGATCAAACTGCGCTGCCCCGGTTCCAGTAGCATCGTCCACAGCGACGCATCCCGCAGCGGCGAAAACACCTGACAGGGAGCCTGGTCAACGCCACCGGGACAGTGGGTCGCACAGTCGGGTGCCAGATGGGGACAGGCATGGAGCCGTAGAAAACTCAGCGCCTCACTGCTGCGCGCGGCACTCAAGTAGCCCACCAGCGGAATCCGCTGCTGCCGCAGTTCTTCCCAGGCGGCCAGGATCGGCGGTAGGATGCGATCGCGCGCCTCTGCTGGCATCATATCCAGAAACCAATACACCAGAGAGCCATCCACCATGGCCAGCGTCGGCACCCCCGCTCTGGGCAAATGCAGCGTCTTGCCCAATTCGGCCAACCCCACCGCCTCAGATACCGTCCGCCGATGCCCCATCCATTCCTCGGTGCGAATCCCCCACTGCCGCGACACAAACAAATCTTCGGGGCGATAAAACACCTCGGGTTGGCTATCGAGCAGGGGATGCAGGTTCTGGCCATAGTGCAGCACCACTCGCCCCACATTAATCAGATAACAGTAGGCAATCTCGTGATGGCTGGGGGCAATCTGGGAGCCATCGGTGGCAAACACGGTATGCACCGACGGCGCAGGCACTAGATCCACCCGCGTATTCAGAGGTTCTAGGGGAATGGCTGCGTTGAACCCGAGGCGATCGCGCCAAATTTCCTGCAGGTTGACCAGATCGGCCTGCCGTGCCTGCGCCTGTTGCAGCAGTTTCTGTGCCGACTCGATGCGTTGACGGGCGATCGTCGCTTCCTGGGTGAGATGCTGCCCAATGCCCTGCATTTGACTCGCCAGTTTGATCAGGTCTAGCATAAACAAGAAAAAGTACTTTGGTACTAATTCTACTGGGTTGGGGGG
>JALOOP010000409.1 GCA_025454315.1 Oculatellaceae cyanobacterium Prado106 | reverse complement strand
GCCAAAATAGGCGACTTTCTTTCCACTGAAATCAATGTTGTCCAGTTGATCGAAGAAGTCTTCCCAATCACTCTGTAGCTCTCCAACATTCCAGGTTGGGCAGCCAATGATGATGGCATTGTACTGGTCAAAGTCGCTGGCTTCAACTCTGGAGATATCATGTAAATCAACAACGCTATCCCTGCCAAGTTCCTGCTGAATCAATTCGGCTTCTGTTTGAGTGTTGCCGGTTTGAGTGCCGTAAAATAAACCGATTTGAGACATATTAATCTCCTTACACTTGTTTATCCATCGCTATGGAGTACGTTCCTTTGAACTTACTTCCCATGCTGAAATCTCCTCTCGACTGGAGAGTCAAGGGTTTAACGGATGAAAAATTAAGATCTTCCAAAAGAAGGACGACTATTGAAAGACGGCTAGCTTTTGAACAAAAGCTAGCCGTCACAACTGTTCCTGGCAATGCCTTTTACGCAACACCAGCTAAGTTGCTCACCTTGCGATACTGATCTACTGCTTGGCGGCAAGCCTCTGCACACTTCTGGCAATGGGGATTGTCAGGATACTTTTCGCACTCCTCGGCACAGGCTTCACAAACTGCGATACAGGCATTGACAATTTGAGGAATAAAACGGGATGCCCGACTAATAAATGAAGCCGTTGTCCAGCACATTTGAGCGCAATCTCGACAAACCTTTGCACAGTCCGGCATGTCACCTAAGCACGCATCCGAGCAGTGTTCACATTCGTAAGCACAATGAGTAGCGATGTCCAGAATTGCTTGATGTTGTTGATGGGGCATAAATTCTCCTTCGGGATAACTGCTGAATCTAAGCCATTGCCATCGCCATCTGGCGGCAGGATTCGGCACAGCGACGGCACATTTCTGCACAGGCTTGCATTTGACTGTCATTTCCCATGCGATCGCAGTCCTGAGCACACTGTTCACACACCTGAGCGCAGGCACCACAGAATTGAGCATGGAATTGAGAACTCCGCAGCATGAAGTCTGCACTGGTTTGACAGCTCTGGGTACAGTCCATCAGCAATTTGATATGGGATGGTTCAGCATGATGTCCCCCCTGTTGAAGGCAATAGCCAATCGTATTGAGGCAGATGCTGTGGCAATCTAAGCAATTCTGAATGCATTGCTGCATCTCCTGGTTAACTTGATGCAAAGTCAATTGCTGTACTGGCATAATCTTTGTCCTCCTGCAAAATAGAGAAAACAAAAGCTTTACTCGCTTTGCCCCCACCCTAAGCAATTCCAGGCTTCCTTACATCTTACTTTCGTTGCAGAAGATAGTAGAAAAAATTACTACTTATGAATGTCCTTGATTTCATCTCTATTTCACAATTATGTGCAAGCTCAAAGAAGAGATATTTTTAGACATAACATATATCGAAGGAGAGCACACACCATCTAGATTGTAAACTCTAGACTAGTACCTAAACTGACAACTATTTGTACAAAAAGACCACTTTTTAGTATCAATTTTTGAATTAAAGAAATTGTTTTTCATATCTATTTCATTATTGTGTTGAAGAGTAATAAACGAAGTTAAGTTTGAGCGATTTTTATGAAGTCTCTAACCTTCTCTGTTTTGTTAACTCTCACTTTTAGTGGCTTTTTTGCCACTACTGCCTATGCAGCGAAGCCACCGTCAGGCGACATGAATCCTTCAGACATGGGCAATACAACTGTTGACACCAGCGAATTGCGAGTGCCCACAGGAAGACCCGCAGGGCAACGGGTAGGGCTACCTCCATCAGGTGACATGAATCTATCCGATCTGGGAAACACAACTGTTGACACCAGTGAATTGCGAGTACGCGAAAGAAAACCCGTCGTGCGCCGAGTTGGTCTACCCCCCTCAGGCGATATGAATCCTTCAGACATGGGCAATACAACCGTTGACACCAGCGGAATTCTCTCCAGACCGCGCAATCGTCGAGCCAGTCAGGCTCCAAGCGGGGCAAATCCTTCAAGTCAAGGTAGGCAAACAGCCGACCCAACTGCTCACCTCGATCCCACACGCTAAGTTTCCTACCCGAAAAGCTTAGGTGGTGCTCTCAAGGGAGTGTAATTTCGTTACACTCCCTTATCACTAGCATTTCATCTTGATTTCACATTTATGTGAGACACTCCTGCAAGAACGCCTATCAGTTTTAGCAGCAGAGTAGCGTTTATCTGCTGAATTTGCTGCCTTGCCCTTAAAAAGCCGCTGAGAAACCCTATGAACGATGCTCTGTTTCACACGATCCGAAGGCTTCCAGCCTCCTTGTCCGTGCTACTGCTTAACCTTCTGCTTCTATCGATTCCGTCCGCCGTTCTAGCACATCCCGGTCATGGGGATAAAGAGTTTGAAGCGGGGGGTACTGCGGGAACTCCAGAAGCAATCCAGGTCGATGAAACCACAAGCGATCGCATGGGCATTCGGGTGGAGCCAGTCGAACGGCAGCGTCTGTCTCTGGGCATTCGGGCAACCGGGCAGATTGAAGCACTCCCCAACCAGCAGGTGCGCGTCACAGCCCCCCTGACTGGAACGGTCGTGAGGTTGCTGGTTGAACCGGGCGATCGCGTTCAACGAGGACAGGCACTGGCAGTCATGACTAGTCCTGATTTGGCGGCACTGCGGACAGAGGCACTGGACCGACGAACCGAAGCCCAGGGTGCGGTGCAGTCTGCACAGGCAGAACTCCGGTTGGCTCAACGCAACTACGACCGCCAGGTGCAGATTGCCAATGCTGCCGTTCAGCAAGCGGAGGCAGAATTAAAGTTAGCCCAGGAACGCTACGACCGGGACCGGGAACTGGCGGCACAGGGGGTGATCGCCAGCCGTACCGTGCTGGAATCTGAAGCCCAGCTCACCGCTGCCCGCACCGAACTGACCGAAGCCAAAAGCCGCATTCAGGTTTCTGAAGCCGCCGCTCAGTTAGAACGCGCACGGTCTGCGGTGCAGGTGGCGCAGTCGCAGAGTCAGCTCAGTGACGATGCCTATCAAACTCGCCTGCGTCAGCTCAACGTTCGCCCTACTGCCGATGGGCTGGTAACTGTTGTGGCTCCGATTTCTGGGGCGATCGCAGACCAGAGCATTACTCCCGGTGAATCGGTAAATGAAGCGGGGGTAGGGCTGATGACCATCGTGAACGGCAATGGGGTTTGGGCAACGGCAAACGTCTATGAAAAAGACTTGCCCAACATTTCTCAGGGACAACGAGTGCGAGTGCGGGTGACGGGGATAGACGGCACGTTCGATGGCACAATTTCCTACATTGGAGCCTCTGTTCAGGGTGAAGCTCGCGTTGTCCCAGTCCGAGCAGAGTTAAGCAATGCGGACGGTCTGCTGAAGCCAGGGATGTTTGCCGAATTAGAGGTGTTAACCGGGCAAACCTCGGAAACGGCGATCGCAGTTCCGACAGCGGCGATCGTAGATGCTGGAGGACAATCACTCGTCTATGTAAACAATGGACAGAATTATGAGCCGATAGAGGTAAAGTTGGGGCGCGTCGATGGCGATCGCACCGAAATTATGAGTGGATTGTTTGAAGGCGATCAGGTGGTTGTGCAGGGCGCACCCCTGCTGTATGCCCAATCCCTGCGGGGTGGCACTGCAAAAGCAACAGAGGGTCAGCCTGAAGCAGTCTCGCAAGCCAGTGCGGTCAGTGGTTCCACAATTCCGTGGTGGATGTTGGGGACGGGTGGTGCGATCGCCGTTGGCACTTTCCTGGCGGGGATGGGTTGGGCGAATCACCGTCACCGTAAGGTTCTAGAAAACCTCATCGATCGATCAATTCAGGAACCAGCAAATCCCGCATTCAATGGGGCAAGTCCTGCCGGAAAACCAACTGAACCGCTGATTGATCCCTCCCAAAGCCACCACTAACCTGCCCATCCTCCCTAAACCCTGACCTATGCTAAGTGCCATTGTCCGCTGGGTGATTGATCGCCGCTGGCTGGTTTTGATTGCCACTGCCCTCCTGACGATCTGGACGTTCCGCACCGTCCCCCAGATGCCGTTAGATGTATTCCCGCCCTTTGCTCCGCCCCAGGTTGAAATTGAGACGGAATCCCCAGGACTTGCCCCGGAAGAAGTGGAATCGCTGGTGACACTGCCGTTGGAAAGTGCCCTGAATGGCATGCCTGGAGTCACCGATGTACGCTCCTCCTCCGCGACAGGAGTTTCGGTGGTGAAGGTTGTGTTTGAATGGGGTACGGATATTTTCCAGGCACGTCAGCTTGTGACGGAGCGATTGCAGCAGGCGCAAGGCAAGCTGCCGGAGGGCGTTGAAGTCCCTCGCATCTCGCCCCCCAGTTCACCCATTGGAACCATCCTGAAATTTGCGCTGACCATTACGCCTCCAGAGAATGCATCGGCGACCGATCAGCCTGCTCCTCGTACCACGATGATGCAACTCCGCAACACGGTGGATTGGAAGATTACTAACCAGCTTTTAGCCGTCCCTGGAGTTAGTCAGGTAACGGCGTATGGGGGTGAAATTCAACAATTCCAGGTACTGATTGACCCGGCAAAGCTGGCAGCCTTTGATGTGTCGTTGGAGCAGGTGACACAAGCAGCCACAGCCGCAAACGCCAATGCACCCGGAGGCTATCTGATTACGCCCGATCGTGAAACCCTCATCCGTGGCATTGGGCGGATTGAATCGATTGAGGATTTGCAAAACTCCGTTGTGATCAGCCGTCAGGGAACTCCAGTTCGGCTCTCGGATGTTGCCACGGTTGAGATTGGTGCTGGGGTCAAGCGGGGTGATGGCAGTCTGAATGGTAATTCGGCGATCGTGGTGATGGTGAATAAGCAACCTCAGGCAGACACGCCAACCGTCACTCGCGCCGTGGAAACTGCGATGAAGGAGATTCAAGCAGGCTTGCCAGCCGATGTGAAAGTCGATATTACGTTTCGGCAGGAGAGCTATATTGAATCCTCGGTTGATAACGTGCGATCGGCTCTGTTTCAGGGAAGCTTAATTGTCGCCGCCATCCTGATTCCCTTTCTGATGAATTGGCGAACGCTCACCGTTTGCCTGCTGGACTTTTTTTTAACGCTGTTGTTTGCTCTCCTGGTATGCAACTGGCTGGGGCTGGGGCTGAACACTATGACACTGGGTGGACTGGCAGTGGCGATCGGGACCGCCGTGGATGATGCGATCGTGTATGGCGAAAACACCTACCGCAGGCTGCGAGAAAATCGCTTTTCTGAAAATCCTGAGCCACCCCTGGAGATTATCTTTGAGGGCAGTCAGGAGGTGCGGGAATCACTGTTAGGAGCAATGTTGATTGGCATTGTGGTATTTTCTCCCATCTTTACGCTTGCAGGTATAGAGGGCCGTATTTTTACACCAATGGGAATCGCCTATTTAGTCGTAGTTCTGGTATCAAGTTTAGAATCATTGTTGGTATCGCCCGCACTGTGTGCGATTTTATTACCACATGGACGTTTAACCGAGAACGAACCCTGGGTCGCTCAGTTCTTTAAGCGGCGCTACGAACCGCTATTGCTATTTTCCATGCGTCGTTCCACGATCATCTTTACGCTGGCAGGCGCGGCGTTGGTGGCATCAATGGTGGTTGTTCCCAATTTCGGGCGGAGTTTCCTGCCAGAGTTTCAGGAGCAAACCCTGGTGAATACCATTACCCTTTATCCTGGTACATCGCTGGAAGCAACTAATCGTGCCGGAAATACTTTAGAACTGGCACTCAAAGACGACCCTCGCTTTACCTACATCCAAACGCGATCGGGACGCGCCCCTGGCGATGGCGATGCAGGTGGCGTAAACTTTGCTCACGTTGATGTCACGTTCAGCGAAGAGGGATTGCGGAATCGTCCTGCCAGCGTAGAAAAACTGCGGGAAGAGTTTGCCAAACTGCCGGGGGTTGCCAGTGGCATTGGCGGCTTTATCTCACATCGCATGGATGAGGTGTTGTCAGGGGTACGGAGCCAGATTGCAGTAAAGGTGTTTGGACCCGACCTGGATGAGTTGCGATCGCTCGGTCAAGAGGTTGAAGCCCAAATGCAAACTGTTGAGGGCATTGTTGATTTGCAGCTCGAACCCCAGATGCCAATTGACCAGATTCAAATTGAGTTCGATCGTCAGGCAGCTGCTCGCTATGGACTGACGGTTGGCAGTTTAGCAGAAGTAGTTGAGACTGCACTCAATGGTCGAGTTGTCTCACAGGTTCTAGAAAACCAGCAAACGTTTGATCTAGTGGTGTGGTTACAGCCCAATGCCCGAAACAACTTAAATACGATTGAAAATTTATTGATTGATAAGCCAAATGGGGAGAAGGTGCCGCTCAGCCAAGTTGCACGAGTTCAAAATGGAACCGGACCGAATACGATCAATCGGGAAAATGTCTCTCGTCGAATTGTGATTTCTGCAAATGTCGGTGGAAGAGATTTGCGATCGGTCGTCAGTGAAATTCAAGACAAGGTGAGACAAAGCGTTCAGCTACCTGCTGGCTACTTTATTCAATACGGCGGACAGTTTGAAGCAGAAGAACGGGCAACCCAAAACATTTTAATTTACAGCTTGATTGCAGCCATCGTCATCACGGTGCTGATGTACCTGTCGGTGAAGTCGATCGCCTCTACTGCCATGATTATGATTAATCTGCCGATCGCCTTGGTCGGAGGGGTTA
>JALOOP010000408.1 GCA_025454315.1 Oculatellaceae cyanobacterium Prado106 | reverse complement strand
TCCCCACTCCCCACTCCCCACTCCCCACTCCCCACCCATGAGTATCAAAGACATCATCTTCACTGGCCTTCTCGTCTTCGTTCCGGTTTCTGTCCTGGGGCATTTCCTTGATTGGCAACCGATGGTCATTTTCATCACGGCTTGTTTGGCGGTGTTGCCGCTGGCGGCTTGGATGGGGACGGCGACGGAGGAAATTGCGGTGGTGGTGGGGCCTTCTCTGGGGGGATTGCTGAATGCGACCTTTGGCAATGCGACGGAGTTGATTATTGCGCTGGTGGCGCTGCAGGCGGGTGTGATTGAGGTGGTGAAGGCGAGTTTGACGGGGTCGATTATTGGGAATTTGCTGCTGGTGATGGGTTTTTCGATGCTGTTGGGGGGACTGCGGTTTAAAGAGCAGGAGTTTCAATCGACGGTGGCGCGGCTGAATGCGTCTTCGATGAATTTGGCGGTGACGGCGATGTTGCTGCCGACGGCGGTGAATATTACCTCGGAGGGGATTGGGGAGGTGACGCTGCAAAGGCTGTCGGTGGCGGTGGCGATCGTCCTGATTCTGGTCTACTGTCTCACCTTGTTCTTTTCGATGAAGACCCACTCCTATCTCTACGATGTGGGCGTGGTGGAAGAGGATGAAGATGGGGATGGCACACCGAACCACAAACCCAATTTGGTGCTGTGGATTGGCGTTTTGCTGGGGGTTACGGTGCTGGTGGGGGTGGAGTCGGAGTTGCTGGTGGGTGCCCTGGAGCAGGCGACGGAACAACTGGGACTGACACCGCTGTTTACCGGAATCATTCTGCTGCCGATTATTGGGAATGCGGCAGAACATGCGACGGCGGTGGTGGTGGCCACTAAAAACAAGATGGATTTGTCGGTGGCGGTGGCGATGGGGTCGAGTTTGCAGATTGCGCTATTTGTTGCGCCTGTTTTGGTGTTGGCGGGCTGGTTTATGGGGCAGCCGATGGATTTGAATTTTAATCCGTTTGAGTTGGTGGCGGTGGCGGTGGCCGTCCTGACGGCCAATTCGGTGAGTTCGGATGGGCGATCGAACTGGTTGGAAGGAACCTTGCTATTGGCGACCTATGCGGTTCTCGCTCTGGCATTTTTCTTCCACCCATAACTATTGCTCTTTCATCGGCTAACCATCGGGAGGGCAACCTGGGAAAACGAAACCTAAGAAAATTAACAGAGATCTGTCGTTGGGGGCGATCGCAGGATAAATTAGGGAGGAATTACAACCGTCATGGAACCCTTCCCTATGTCTGTTTACGAAATCGAGCTTGAATCTGCTGATCCCTCCCAGGACGGCAACGAAACCGTCACTCAAAGCTATGTTGAGGTGATTGAAACCGTCATCTCTAGCTTGCAGGAAGATCAGAGCGCGATGGTCAGCCACACGGATAGCAGCTATGCCTGGAAGTTTAACTACGGCAGTGTCGAGGTCTTTGTTCAACTGGCAGGCACCAACGATGACGATATTCTTACCGTCTGGGCGACGGTGCTGAAGTTGCCTGCGAAAAATGAAGCCCAACTGCTGCAAAAACTGATGGGAATGAACTGGAACAGCACCTTTGAGGCTCGCTTTGCCATCACCAACAATCAGGTCGTGGTCTGCACCCAGCGCACCCTCGCTGAAATGAGTCCCGCTGAAGTGTCCCGAAACATTACTATCGTGGCCACGATCGCCGATGAAAACGATGAAACTTTGCAAGCGGAATTTGGTCAGTAGAACAAGCTGCTTAACCTGGCAACTAGCCTGGATTAGCGGTACAGTTAATCCATAGAAATGTTCCCTTAAAATACCGCTATGCCCGACTCCTCCGCGCGATTTCGTTCGGCTACTGAATTCCCCAAGTCGATCGCCCAACTCGAAACCGATGAAGCCCATCGTCTCTACGAAGAGATGCGAGCTTGTTTGATTTTTACCAATAAGAGTCGTGCCCAACTGGTACGCCGCAACGAAGAGCATAAGCAGACTTCGCTGCAACTCAAGACGGATGTGGCGCGTCTGCAAACCATGATTCAGAAATTGGGTCAGGAGAAACAACAGTTGGCCGCCAGTAGCCAGTTGGTGGTGGCAGAGTTGGAGCACGAAATCCAGGGTATGGCACGCCATCTGGACGACCTGGCGGAGCTTTACGACACGGTCGCGGATGTGGACAATCCCCAGGAATCGCAGTGGAGCGTGCTTGCGCTTCCCAGTCGCTTCTTTCGCTTCCTGCGGGCGATTCGGGCGATCGTCTTTTCCTGGCGCGAGGAGCGAGATGGCTGGGTCGATGAGTTGCCTGCGGCTCCCGATCCAACTCCCACCCTGCCTCCCCAACCGACCGAGGCCGATCGCCGCGAAAATCCCCAGATGTATCAGGATCAGGCTTCTGTGGGGCGATCGCTCCTCGACGATTAATCTCAGGATTAATCTCTCAATTCATTCTCAATCTCAACCCTGAGTTTCCATGAGTCTCTATGCAGGGTCATGTGAGATTCATGGACCAACTCTTCCTATTTTCCCTGGAACCCCTCAGCAACAATGGGCAAAAAACGCGCGCTCCAGCTTCTTGAACAACTCAAGACCAATCAGCAGCAGGACTTGCAGAACGCAGCCGGGATCTTTACCGTGGCACAGGTGGCGGTGAATGAGTTGCAGCAGATTGCCGATGCGGACATAGAGGGGGAAGAAAGTGCGATCGCCCCTCCCCAACCGCTCTTACCTGCTGCACCTGTTGCGGCTCCTGCTCTAGTCAGCAAAACTGAGCTAACCGCGACCTACGGCAACTACAATGCCTGCCGCAAAGCGGCAAAGGAACAGGGCATCAAATTCAAGAAACAGCCCACTTGGGATCAAATTGTGGCAGCTTTCAGTTACAAGGCAGCTTGTCAGCAAGCTATCCACGATTATCTCAAAGCCCATCCCAGCGAACATCTCAAGGGTGTCTCCTTGAACCTCAGCTTGGATTGATGGGGTGTTCCTGCGATTCGATTAAATAGGATTCAGCCTCATGTAAAGAGTGTTTGCTACTATAGGATTCAGAAATCCCGATAAAGTCTATGACTCTAGCCATTCCCCTTGAACCTGCGCCAATCGAAACCGATCCGCAAGGTGTTGTACGGGTTGCTAAAACTCGTGTCACTCTAGACACTGTTGTGACTGCGTTTCTTGAGGGATGTTCACCGGAGGAGATTGGGGAACAGTATCCATCGCTACAACTGCCCGATATCTATCTTGTAATTGGCTACTACTTAAGACATCGAGATGAGGTGCATACCTATCTTGCCAAACGTCAACAGCAGGCAGATTTAATTCGGCAAGAGGCTGAGCAACGCTTTAATCCTCTTGGAATACGCGATCGCTTACTGGCTAGGCGAAATCAACCCAGGTAATTGGAAACTACTAGATTCCTGGCTGATGAGAATTTTAACAACTAAATTATCTGAGGAGTTCTTCGTCAATGCCCAGATGTTGATATCGTGCTAGAGAGGTTCTGGGTTTCCACCACCGCGATCGCTCGAAAAATTCCTCAGTTAATGGAGAAATATCCGATGTGTCGATTTCGTCCTCGGTGAGTGAGTCAACCTTTTCCCAATTCGTTCTTGAGATATTGTTCGTATCGTTTTCGATCATAGGGCAGAGCTTTGCGAAGGGAAATAATCCGAACTGTTTCTTGATTTGGGTTCTGTGAAGACAACTACAACTCCATCTCTATCCAACATTCCAAGCCCAATCCCCCGTTCTTCTCAATCGTATCTCAGGTCAAAATTGACCCACCCATCAACCGTTGATACCGATATTCCAGTTCTGCCCGCATCAGTTCCCAACTGGTCAATGTCGGATCTTTCTCAATCACCTTGCTGGCTGCTTCCCGCGCCAGTTCCAGGACTTCCTGATCTTCCACCAGACTGGCTAGCGCAAAATCGGGCAGACCCGATTGGCGAGTGCCCAACACTTCACCGGGACCTCGGAAACGCATGTCCATTTCTGAGATGAAGAAGCCATCCTGGGATTGCTCCAGGACTTTGAGCCGTTGTTTAGCGGTTTCTGATTTAGAACTACTCATCAGCAAACAGAAAGACTGCTCTGCGCCCCGTCCCACCCGTCCGCGCAACTGGTGCAACTGGGATAGGCCAAACCGTTCCGCATGTTCAATCAGCATGACCGTGGCATTGGGGACATCGACTCCCACTTCCACCACGGTGGTTGAAACTAGAATTTGCGTCATATTGTCGCGAAACTGCTGAATCGATTCATCTTTCTCTGCTGAGGACATGCGGCCATGCAGCAGACCGACTTTGAAATCGGGAAAGACGGCTTCTTGGAGATGTTGATGCTCATCGATCGCCGACTTCAAATCCAGCTTCTCTGACTCTTCCACCAGGGGCAAAACAATGTAAACCTGGCGGCCTTGGGCAACCTGGCGACGGATCAGATCGTAGGTGTCGGGGCGATCGCGTCCTCCTAAAACCGTGGTCTGAATCGCCTGTCGTCCGGGTGGTAGCTCATCAATCTGGCTGACATCGAGATCGCCATGCATGGTCAGCGCCAGGGTACGCGGAATCGGCGTTGCGGTCATGGTTAGCACATGGGGAAAGTCGCCCTTTTGCTGGAGTCTTGCGCGCTGCTGCACCCCAAAGCGATGCTGCTCGTCGATCACCACCAGACCCAATCGCTGAAACTTGACCGGGTCTTCAATCAGCGCATGGGTGCCAACCAATAGGGGCAGTTCTCCGGTTTGCAGTTCGCTGTGGATTTGTCTGCGCTTGGCGGTTTTGGTGGAGCCGGTGAGCAACTCCACCGACAGATGCATCAAGTTAAACCAACCGACCAACTTGCGATAGTGCTGCTCGGCCAAAACTTCTGTGGGAGCCATCAAGGCTGCCTGATAGCCCGCCTGAATCGCCGCCAGGATCGCCACGACTCCCACCACGGTCTTTCCTGAACCGACATCGCCCTGCACCAGACGATTCATCGGCGTGGGCTGCTGTAAGTCGTTGAGGATATCGTTGATCACCCGCTGTTGGGCATCGGTCATTTTGAAGGGCAACACTTGATAGAACTGGTCAATCAGATGTCCCGTGGGAGCGAGGGTGACGCTGGTCTGCTGCTGACGCAACACCATGCGCCGCTTGAGTAGCCCTAGTTGCAGATAGAAAAACTCATCAAAGACCAGACGACGGCGAGCGGCGGCTAATGCCTCCGCATTGGGGGGGAAGTGGATATGGGCGATCGCCTCTTGAATCATCACCAGCCCATACTTTTGCCGCAGCCCTTCCGGCAATGGATCTTGCAATTGCAAAACCGCTGGCAGAGCTGCCACCACTGCTTTACGGACAATATCGGCGGTGACACCTTCCGTTAGCGGATAGATGGGCAGCACTCGTCCCACCTTCATGGAGTCGATCGAAGCCTGGGAATGGTCGATGGTTTCAATCTGGGGATCTTCCAGGGTGATGCCAAATTTGTCTTGTTTGACTAGTCCAGAAGCGGCCACCACGACACCCGGTGGATACAGCCGCTTTTGATACTGTTGCCAAGCGGGGGACTGATAGCGCGCTCCCGGATAGAAGCGACAGAGCTTCATCTGACCGCTGGAATCCTTGACCACCAGTTCAAAGATGGTCAGCTTTTGGTTGCGGGGACTGCTAAAACAGGCGCAGCGCGTGACGGTGCCGACGATGGTGACGGTTTGTCCGGGTACCAGGTCGCGGATATTGACCTGACGCGCATAGTCAATGTGGTCACGCGGATAGTAGTACAGCACATCCTTGACGATTCTCAGCTCCAGTTTGCCAAGCCTCTCTGCGTTCTTTGGCCCAATTCCGGGCAGATAGGTGATTTCTTGATCTAGCGTGATTGGCGTTTTTTGCTTGGGTTCAACCAGGGGTTTGGTGCGGGGCGTTTTGGCTTTTTTGAGGGCGGCAGGTTGGGTGGCGGTGGCGGGATTGCCGGAACCATCGGCTGCGGCTGGCTGGGACTGCTGAGCGATGCGGTCTTCCCAGTCTTTGCGGCAGTGGTGGAGGGTGCGGCGGGTGTCGGCGACGAGGTGTTGGCGATCGGCGAAGCTCAGATCGGCATACTGGGCGAATTGGCTGGCCATTTCCTGGAGGCGTTGGCGATCGCGCCCCTCTAATTCTGCCGGGGGTGCATTGAGGCTGAAGCTGAGAAATTCGCTAAAGCGATACTGGTTGCCCATGAGGTCATTGAAGCCTTTTTCGGCTTCAAGGGCGAGGGCTTTTTGTAATCGCGACCAATCCATAGGTTATCGAACTCGCTGTTTCCTAATCCTCGAACTTTCTAATCTTCAAATTAAGGTATTGCTTAATCTTGGAATGGATTTGTGTAGCGGCTGCGCCGCCACACAAATCCATTCCATCAATCACCAACCCCAAATTAATCCTCGAACCAACTCGATCGCCATGCGGCTTCGGCTTGGGCGATCGCTTTTTCTTTTTGTTTCTTCTGATATTCTCGGTGCAATTTATTCAATTGGGTGGAAAGTCCCCGAATTTTCGATCGCCAGTGGATGACATTGGCATTGCTGAACTCAATTTCGGAGAGCCGCAGCCGAATGGCCATCACCTGGGTCATGACGGATTCTTTGTTGCCTTTGATGGAGCTTTTGATCAGCAGGTTGAGCAGGTTGGGTTGGTTGGCGATCGCTTCAGAGGC
>JALOOP010000046.1 GCA_025454315.1 Oculatellaceae cyanobacterium Prado106 | reverse complement strand
AACTGGTGACTTTAGTGGTGGGGAATGCTCAAGCAATCAATCCACCTTTGACGGCGATCGCCCCCAACACCTCGGTCACCCCGATCGACATCACGATTCCTGCCCCAAAAGCGTAATTTAGAGTATGCGATCGTGAGGCTGAAAACATTCGGACAAATCTTCATCTAGGAAGGTTATGCCCAATGGTTTCAGCCTCATTTTTTTGAGATGGGCTTTTGATATCAACATGAAAGTCACTCACGATATCTACGCAATACCCAGGTGTGATGTGAAGCTTTAAGTTCCATTTCCCTGCATCGAGATTTCCCACCAGTGGAGTAAAGGGTGGTTGCGGCGTGGAACATAGCGCCCTTTAGTGCGAATTGCAGTCAGCGCGGAGAGTAAAGTATCGGCAGAAACATCCCCGGTTTCTGACCAATGCTTAACGATTTCTAAAGTGGACAGGATTTGCAGATGGGGGGCTTCTTTTTGAAAGAAGGAAATCGCTTTCCTATCATCAGTTGCGATCGCCCACCCCCGCCCAACTGCGATCGCACAGGTTGCAGCTTCACCATCATCCCCCAATGCAAAAACAGAGTTGACAAAGGTTTCCTCCTCGCCTTCAGAACCAAAATCTACCACTGCCAGTAGCCCTTCTTTGATCGCTGCTTCAAACTGATCTACATCCTCACGATTGTTCTCAGTCAAGCGTTGCAGCGTCAGCAATTCTCGTTCTCTGACAACTTCAGTCACGACTCCTTGCGCTGGAATAGACCGAACGATTTCGATCAAATGTCCTGAAGCACAGAAGTTTAAAACACAACAAGCATCAAGAACCACATGGGAGTGTTTCATTTCCATGACCGATCCCCCCATTCCCTATGCCTGACGCAAATCGAGATAAGCTGATTCCTCCAGCATCCCGCTAGCATGTTCACGCAAGACTTCCGCAATACGCCGCGCTTCTAAGCGGTCAACCCCCAGGAAATTGGCAAAGCGTCCTTCCGTGATTAGCCCTTGTTCCAGCGCTTCAATGGCAAGGTGCTGATAATGAATGGGGAAAACATCCGATCGCGGGTCAATTTCTTCTAAACCTAGCTCCTGCTGCACTTTCCTGACCTTTAATCCGCGATCGCGCAAACGATCCAAAGTTCCCGAGGGTAAAAGTTCGATGTCTTCCAATCGATAAACTAGCGCTTCTATAGACACCCCGTAATAATGAGCCAGTGTGAACAAATTTGTTGGGGTAAACTTTCCATGAGTCCGGTACATATCATTGAAACGTTTCATCAAACCGCTTGTGGGCATGAGGAAATAGTTGGGAAAGGCATCACCCAGACGATCGCTCTTGAGTTTCCTGTGATGCTTGTCTTCGTAATCAATCACTGGTTTCCGGCGATGAGCCAGAAAATGAAGATACTGACGCGCTAATGTCCAGCGTTGCCGTTCTTCCGGGTGGTGAGCATTAATCGCGACACAGCCGCCAAACTCGTCATCGTAGCTATAGAACCCTGAACAGTAGGGCGGCATCTCCAAATAAAAAATACGAAGACCCACACTTTGCTCCAGCATGTCTTGCAAAAGAGGAACAGGACTATCACCCAGCCCCAGCCGCTGACGTTCTGCGATCGCAATACTCTCTGCCGCTGCTGCGATCGGCATCTCAGCCACGTCATATTCCTGGGGATAATTGCGAGGCAGTGGAGCATCCACAATCTTCTCAAGCTCCAAGTAGTTCCGGCACAGTTCCTCAAAGCGCTCAATAATGTCGTGTATTGGGGATTCCTCCTGCTCAGTTTGTTGAGAAGCGGCTCTAAACTGAATTGCAAAAGGTTCAGTCACCGGGCTGGAACAAACCAAATCACTGACCGCTCTCCCATAAGCCCGCGCCAGTTTGATTAGCTCATTCGGCTTCAGCCGCCGTTCTCCCTTTTCAATCGCAACCAGGGTAGTACGGGCAGCATCAATCACTTTAGCGGCATCCGCTTGGGTCATTCCACTCTTCTTCCGAGCCTGTTGCAGGCGTTCTCCTAATTTTCGTAAATCAATCTGGTCAAGAACATTAGTTGCCATCGCCTGTCCCCTTTAGCCTGACTCATCAGAGTTCTCTAACATTTATAGTTCTCTAACATTCATATTTCTCTAGCATTTATAGTTCTCTAGCATTTATAAAGCTAATTCACTATTCTGACATTGTCATCTTCTGATTGCGGTTCTGCAACAAAAATGTCAGGTCGAGACTCTAATTTAACTCTGGATGACTTGCTGTGCTGGGATTGTAAGCATTGGAGTGCCGTCTGTCATATAAAATTCTTGGTTCGACACTTCGTTAGGCGATACAGCGATCTTCTCGGAGCAGACTATCAAAGTTCTGGTTCTACAAGACCACAGCAATAGATCGGCATAAATTAAAGGGTGGAAGTTTTGACTTCCACCCTTTCAAGTTCACAATTGTTTAAGAAGCTTGTTTAAGAAGCTGTCCTAGGAAAAGGACTTGCCACAGCCGCAGGTTTGGTTGGCATTGGGATTGGTAAACTGGAACCCACCGCCGATTAGCGCATCGCTGTAGTCCAGCATGAGGCCATAGAGGTACAGCATACTCTTAGGGTCACAGACCACTTTGAAGCCTTCGTAGTCAAACACTTCGTCTTTTTCTTGGATATTGCTGACATCTTCAAAGTCCATCATGTAGGACATGCCCGAGCAGCCGCCTTGTCTTACCCCGACCCGCAGACAAAGGTCTGACCCCTGTTTTTCTCGGAGGGCAAGCACATGGCGGAGGGCAGCGTCCGACATCAAAATGCCGCGCTGAGGCTGGGATTGTTGGGGTTGGACTTGAGTTGCTTCTGTCATTTTCTTTTGAAACTCCGGGTTACGTGAGGTTTCTACTGGGGTAAGGTCTAAATTTAATGCGGCAGCCGATGCCGTCTATGTGCAATGCTATCTGGATGCGATCCGATCTGGAGTTCAACTCTGTCTATTTGGCTCTGTCTATTTCTAAAGGGTCTGAATTCTAAAGTTTACTCGGCTTTAAAGTCTGCTCAAATCTTATAGCCTGCCCGACCCTAAAGCGAAACTCTAGGTCTGAAAAATTCTAGGGCTAAAAGTTGATGAGGAAGTTTTGGACTGGGCGATCGCCACTCCTTTCCATTATGCCGTGAACCCCTCAGATTATGTCGCGAATCCTCTGTAACCGACCATCAAGGATCTTTAATCCTATCAATAGATTCTTTTGACAAATCCCAAGGTTTTCATGGAAAGAGGCGGCTCCAGCCGAATTGAATCTAACCTTTTGCTCAGTAGACGGTTAGGATTGCCCTCGCTGTCGCTAAAATTACTAAAATGACCAGTTTCTTCACCTGGTTTTTCTATCGGTTATTCTATGACTGCTCTTAATCAATCGACCCGCCGCCGTCTTCAGCAACTTCGCCAGATGCCTAGCATTTGGGAGGGCGATCGCCGTCTTCTCGCCGCTGACATTGCCCTGTCCAAAGAAACGGGCGTGCGGGGGCAGGGCGACTGCATTCTCTGGGTGGATGGCACCGAAGGGTTGGTGCGGGCGATCGATGTGGTTCCAGGCGATGCGGGGCCAGAGGCGATCGTCCGGACGCTGCTGCAAGCCATGGAATATCCCCACAGTTCCACCCCGCCCGGTCGTCCCCAGCGGATCGTCGTCTGCAACCGCGAAATCCAATTTTTCCTCCGGGGCGTACTCCAAGACCTCAGCATCAGCGTAGACTACGCGCCCGAACTGCCCCTGATCGACGAAATCTTCCGAGGACTGCAAAGTGCTACCCGCACTCGTCCCCCCGAACTCCCCCCCGAACTGGTGCAACCCATCCTCAGCGTCGCTCAAGACATCTGGGACATCGCCCCCTGGCAAACCCTAGACGAAGAAAAAATCATCTCCGTCGAAATGAACTATGGTGACACCGGGCCGCTCTATGTCTCGATTCTCGGCATGTTGGGCATGGAGTATGGGCTGTTGCTCTACCGCTCCCTCGAATCCCTCAAAACCTTTCGACAGCGGGTACTGGCGGCCACAGACAATGCCCCCGAAATTTTGGAACGCGCCTTCCTGGAACAGGACTGTCTCTTCATCACCTTCGACGAAACCGAAGCCGCCTTCGAGGAATCCTTTGAAGAAGACATCGAAGAAGAATTCGCCGAAATTTCCGACTTCCTCGATGCCACTGGAGTCCGCCCCTCCTTCGGCAACCTCCATCCCCTGGAAGGGATGCGCCCCGTCCTCTACGAAGAAGAAGCCTGCACCGTTTTCATTGCCCTCCGCGCCCTCCAAAAATTCTTCAACCAGCACCTCCACAAACTCGACACCGAACTCTTCCCCGACATCACCTCCCGCTATCGCATCCCCGACCCCAAAGACGGCCAAAAGAAAGTCTCCGTCAAAGTCGCCACCCTCCCCGCCCTAGCCGATGAACTCAGCGAAATGGTGCTAGAAGCCGAGGGCGAAGAGGACGAAGACTACAACCTGCCCCTGCTCCGCAACGATCTCATCCCTGGCGATGTCTTCTACAGTCTCGGAGCCATGCCCTGGGAAACCCTAGAAGTCCTGCGCGCCACCGTCAAATTTCACCAAAAGCCCGATGTCACCCCGGCTCAAGCTGCCGACGGCTTTCCGGTCGTGCTGCTACAAACCTCCCGCCCCAAAGCCACTGAACTGATTGAAGCCCTGAAGGCCGCAGGCGGGGTAAAAGGCATTTGCTTCAATCCAGGAGAAGACCCCGTCTCAGACGATCGCTACGACCTCGGCGTTCTCCAGGTCAACAACGGCGAACTGCACCTCTTCGGCGAATTCGTCGAAGATGACCCCGTCCATATCCAAGCCCGCAAAAAATGGGATCAGCGCTGCAAGAAAACCAAAGGCTACTGCGGCCTGGTCATCGCCAAAGGCTCCAAAGGCGCATCCCGAGGCAATCCCCAAATGAGCGACATGCTGGCTCTCTTTGAAGTCCGTGCCATCTCAGAAAAAGAACTCGGCCTCGGTTCCCTCCAACTCATGCCCTACATGGAGTAACCCCAAAAGTCACCGATTGTCACCCAGCCCCCATCAGAGAATGCCCCTCGTGCATTTCCCGGTGGGGGCTAAGTTTATGCATTCGCACAGTTTACTGATCTTCTCTATAGATCGTTTCCATGAATCGTTCTGCAATTCCACCACATCAGTCTCGACAACCCAATCCTCCCAATTTTTCTCGCTAGTCCAAAAGATCAGACAACCCCCTCCGCGTCTCTGCGTCTCTGCGGTTTAATTCTTTCCAACCCACTAGCCCCCACCCCCAACAAAAATCACCCAAAAGTCAAGATTTCTACCAGTTTTACTAGACTTATTTTTGGTAGAATGAACTATAATTCTAGAATGGAAATCCCATTCCTCAGACCCCATAACCTTAGTGAGCCTTAGAAACCGTGTTTACAGCCACACTTTCTTACCAAAAATCTGCCGAACTACCGCTTGATTTGTTTGCCGCCATTCAAGATCTCAAGCAGGAAATGAATGCGATCGTCCTGGCTCACTACTACCAAGACCCCGACATCCAAGACATCGCCGACTACCTTGGCGATTCCCTGGGGTTGTCCCAGCAAGCCGCCGCCACCGAAGCCGATGTGATTGTCTTCGCCGGGGTACATTTCATGGCTGAAACCGCCAAAATCCTCAACCCCGACAAACTGGTGCTGCTGCCCGACCTCGACGCAGGCTGTTCCCTCGCCGATAGCTGCCCTGCCGATGCCTTCGCCGCATTCAAAGCCGCCCACCCCAACCATCTCGTGATCTCCTACATCAACTGCACCGCCGAAATCAAGGCGATGAGCGACATTATCTGCACCAGTTCCAATGCAGTGAAAATTGTCCAGCAAATCCCCCCAGATCAGCCCATTATCTTTGCCCCCGATCGCAACCTAGGCCGCTATGTCATGACCCAAACCGGACGAGACATGCTGCTTTGGCAGGGCAGTTGCATGGTTCACGAAACCTTCTCCGAGAAAAAGCTGGTACAACTGCAAATCCAGCACCCCGAAGCCGAAATCATCGCCCACCCCGAATGTGAACCCCCGATCCTGCGCCACGCCAGCTACATCGGCTCCACCACCGCCCTCCTCAACTACTGCCAGCGCAGTTCCCGCAATTCCTTCATCGTGGCCACCGAATCCGGCATCATCCACCAAATGCAAAAATCCGCGCCCGACAAACAGTTCATCCCCGCGCCCCCCCAAGCCAACTGCGCCTGCAACGAATGCCCCCACATGCGCCTCAACACCCTGGAGAAGCTCTACCTAGCCATGAAGCACCGCACTCCAGAAATCACGCTCCCCGAAGACATTCGCCTTGCCGCCCTGCGCCCGATGCAACGCATGTTAGCCATGAGCTAGACAAGATTTTCTCCAAGCGACCCCTGGCTCATTTCAGACTTCAGGATCTCATCCAAGCCAAATCTCAGGACACCCATCGGCTCAACTGGCTGTTCCAGGGGATATAACCTAAACCCAATCTCGTAGAGGCGTGGAATACACGCCTTTTTTCATGCCGATTGACGGAACTCTAGACAGAATTCGTGAAATCGAGGATTATCCAGAACTTCTCAAGGCTTTATTCCCTAACCTTTTCACGCATCCAGTTCATACATTTAGCCAGTCTCCTGGAGTAATTTCGTTAGATGGGATGGTAGTAGAAAGCGACACCCAGAACAATGTAGGTCGCAAGCAACAGCGTTCCATCCAACCAGTTCGATCGCCCCCCAAAGCTGATGAGATTGTTGATCGTGACTGCGATCGCCAATGCCACCACCTCAAACGGGTTGAAGTTCAAATCGATCGGTTGTCCAATGAACTGCCCGACAAACACCAGCACGGGCGCAACAAACAGGGCAATCAGCAAACTATCCCCCGTCGTCGTCGAAACCGTCAAATCCATCTGATTTTTGACCGCTAGCCGCACCACCGTCACATACCCGGCCACATCACTAATCAACGGAATCAAAATCACCCCGGTAAACAGCGGCGTTAGCCCCAGGCGCGCGGTCTCCGGCTCAATCACACTGACAAACAAATCGGACTCAAACGCCACAGCCAGCGTGGAAACCAATAGAACCCCAATCCAGAGCGGCAACTGCGGCAAAGGTTTTTCTTCAGCCGCTTCCAGGGCACTATCCGCCTCATCCACCAAGCCTACTTCATAGAGATAGCTATGGGTTTTCAAGGAAAATAGCAGCGTCAAGCCATAGACCACAATCAGCACACTAGCCACCACCAGCGAGAGGTTGTGAATCGTATCGGCATCGACAATGTTGGAAGTGTAAATCACCATGGTGGGAAGGGCGATCGCCGTCACCGCCAAGGTCATCGAAGACCCATTCACCCGCGCCAACACAGGCTTAAACTCCTGCTCCTTGTAGCGCAGTCCGCCCGATAGCATAGCCAGCCCCAGCAGCAACAGCAAAGCACTGAGAATGCTCCCCGTAATACTGGCTTCCACAATATCAATCAGCCCGTTCTTAAGCGCCACCAGCGCAATAATCAACTCGGTCGCATTGCCAAACAGCGCATTCACCAGTCCGCCCAACGAAGGCCCGGTGACCACCGCCACCTTTTCCGTCGCGGTTCCCAGCCAGATTGCCAGGGGAATAATGGCCAACCCCGAAGTCACAAAAACCGCAAAGTTGCCCCAGTGAAGTAGATCAGCGGCGATCGAGATGGGCACAAAGACCAGTAAAACCAGGGGAATCAGAGTTTTGAGCGTCATTGGCCGAGAGGGAAATGAATATTTGAACCGCAGAGACGCAGAGACGCGGAGGGAGGAGGGGGAAAAGGGGAAAGGGGAAAGGGGAAAGGGGGAAAGTCCTGGATACCTTTTGGAAAATTGATTTAGGAAGGAGCCGGGAATGATCGCGGTGTCCTCCATGAATTGATTCAATGACTTGATTCAATGGAATCCCTTTCCCCTTTCGCCCTTCCCCCTTCGCCCTTCCCCCCCTCTCCCCATCGCCTAACTCACACCCTGCTGATCTTCAATTCCAACAAAATCAGGCAGAGCAGCCGGAGGTAGCGGCAGTTGCAATAAATTAGAGGCTTCGGCAGTGGCATCCATTAAGGACGGGGTGGGCAGTTGCGCGGGGGCAATCCAGCGGCTGGCGTGGGTGAGGGCGTGGAAATTGCCGCAGAGGAGGAGGCGATCGCCCGCTTGCAAGTCACTCCGGCCATCGGGGAAGCGAATAAACCGTCCTTCTCGTCGAATCGCCTGCACCAGTACGCCAAACTGCCGCCGGATATGGAGTTCAGCTAGGGTTTTGTTGACCACGACGCTGGTTTCAGGGACGAGCAGCCATTGACAAGAGGCTTGTTCTCCCGGAACGACGGTTTCGCCTTTGGCCAGTTCGTTGAAGGCGGCCAGTTCTTCGGCACCTCCGACCACGAGCAGGCGATCGCCCTCCAACAACTGAGTATGGGCATCGGGATAGTCAATCTCTTCGCCCTTGCTGCGGCGAATGGCCATCAAACTAACGCCCGTCAACCGCCGCAAATCGGTTTCTTCCAGGGTCATGCCTACGAGCGGCGAACCTTCGGGGAGTGGGAACCAGCGGCTGTTCATGTCCTGGGCTGCCGTTTGCAGTTCACGGGCAATCTGCTTGGGCTGTCGTTCGGGCAGGAAGTCCTGGTAGTGCGAGGTGCGAATCTGCTGGACTTCCCGTTGAATAATCGGCATGGGAATGCCAATGCCGGAGAGCAAATGGCTCGACAGTTCCAGACTGGCTTCAAACTGAGGCTGCACGACTTCCTTCGCGCCTAGCTGATAGAGCAGGTCAATATCTTTCTCTTGTTCTGCCCGGACGACTACATCTAATTCGGGGGAAAGTTCTAGGGCACGCTTCAGGCAGAGGCGGGTACTCATGGGGTCAGGGAGTGCGATCGCCATCCCCTTCGACTGCTCCACCCTGGCGGCTTCCAGCACATGCAGACTGGCCGCATTGCCATAGACATAGGGAATATTCGCCTCCCGCAGTTCCTGAATCGCTTGCTCCGACTGGTCAATCACGACCACCGGATAGTTATGGGACTGGAGCAACTGCAACATATTGCGCCCAACATGCCCATACCCACAGATGACAATATGATCCTGCGTTACCAGTTGCTCAGAGACTTCCATCGGTTCATCTGAGCCATCCAGGAGTTGCTTCAGACCGGGCACCATCTCTGCCCAGGCAAAAAACTGGGGAATCAACCGCAGAATAAACGGCGTAATCACCAGCGTCACCGCCGTCGTCCCCAAAATCAGCAGGTAAACCCGCCGCGACACCAGCCCCAGCGCCTGCCCCTTGCTGGCCAAAACAAAGGAAAACTCCCCAATCTGCGCCAGCCCCAGCCCCACAATCAGCGAAGTCTTCAGGGGATAGCGGAACATTCTTACCAGCGGGGTCACAATCAGGAACTTGCCGATCAGCACCAGCGCCACCAGTCCCAGAATCAACTCCAGGTTATTCCAGATAAACAGGGGGTCAATCAACATCCCCACGGCGGCAAAAAACAGCGTGGCAAAAATATCGCGAATCGGTTCTACATAGGTCAGCGTCTGGTCAGCATACTCCACTTCTGAGATCATTAACCCTGCAATAAAGGCTCCCATTTCAATGGAAAGCCCCATATACTCGGTCAGCAGCGCAATCCCTAGACAGAGCGCCACCACGCCCAGCAAAAATAGCTCCCGGCTTTCAGTTCTGGCTAGGAAACGCAGGAGTGGGGGAATTAGCCAGATTCCAGCGGCGATCGCCCCTCCCGCCAACAAAGCCGTCTTCAACAGCGCAATCCCCACCGCCACACCGATTTCCTCAGAGGGGCGATCGAGCGCAGGCAACACCGCCAGCATCACCCCCAGCGCCAAATCCTGAACCACCAAGATCCCTAGCATGACGCGCCCATGAGCCGTCTCGGTTTCATTGCGCTCCATCAAGCACTTCAGCACCACCGCCGTGGAGGACAGCGACAAAATCGCCCCCAAAAAGACCCCTTGAGTTGGAGAAGTGACCCAACCCACGCCCACCGAAACCAGCGCCGTAATCAAAATCGTGGAGAGAATCTGCAACCCACCCCCGCCCAAACTGATCCACTGAACTTTTTTCAACTCCGAGAAAGAAAACTCAACCCCCAGGGCAAAGAGCAAAAACGCCGCGCCAAACTGAGCCAGGGTTTCTACCTGCACCAGTTCCCGCACCAGCCCCAGACCCGCAGGCCCAACCATAGCTCCACCGACCAAATACCCCAGCAGAACGGGTTGCCTGAGCAAAGAGGCCAACAGACCCCCGCCCGTTGCCGCTGCCAGCACAATCACCAGATCCACAATGAGTCTAAAATCTTCTTGCACGAGTTTTAAGTCTTAACGAGGATTGCAAAGAAACTTGAAGTATTGATCTCAGCATACCGATTTTTGGGGATCTGCGGGGGGAAGTTCGACCTGAACAGCAGGTCTCGTTCACCCTTGCAAAAATTTATTCAAAGTCCCCAAAATTTGTTAAGGATCTGGGGAGCTTTCCTTAGAATATTGAGGTCAGGAGATCGGAAGGGGAAAGGGGAAAGGGAAAAGGCGAAAGGGGGCTGTTCTAAGCTTCTTGCTTCGGTTCTTTTTTCCAAGAAGGGGAAGGGGGAAAGGGTCAAGGAGTCTATTCCAATCTTCTCGCTTCGCGCCTTTATCTACCCTTTTCCCTTTCCCCCTTCCCCTTTCGCCTTCTGCTCATCCACTCACACTTACTCCCATCATGAACATTCTCCTCTGGTTGCGTCGCCAGTTTTGGCAGTATCGGCTTTGGGTTAGCTTGAGCCTGGGCATGGTTGCTTTGCTGACGGTCTTGATGACCCCTGCTCAGGCTGGACAGGCGCAGATTAGCCCCAGTAATCCACAGTTGGGGGATACCCTCACGGTGGTTGTGCCTGCGGATAGTAACGGTGCTGCCCCGGCGATTGTGATGAATCAAAAGACTTATACAGCTTTTCCAACGAGTGGCAACCGCTACCGTGCCCTGCTTCCCACAACGCCTCTCGATAAACCCGGTCGTTTAGAAGTCCAGGTCAAATCGGGGGACAATACGCAGAACTTGGCCGTGCAGTTGCGCGATCGCACATTCCCCACTCAAAGCATTTGGCTGGGTGAAGGCGGTGGCCCAGAAGGCACCGATCATGAGTTCGATCGCGTAGATGCCTTCAAAGCTTTGGTCACACCTGAAAAGTACTGGAGCGGGGCACTCAAGCGTCCGGCTTCCGGAGCAGTGACTTCTATCTATGGGGTTCGTCGCTACTATAACGGCGTATTTGCCAATGACTACTACCATCGCGGCGTAGACTATGCGGGTGGTGTGGGTGCCCCCGTCTATGCCCCGGCTGCGGGTCGAGTCGCGTTGGTTGGTCGGGTCGCCGATGGCTTTGAAATCCACGGCAACACGGTCGGCATTGACCATGGCCAGGGCGTTTCCAGCATCATGATCCACCTCAGCCGCATTGATGTCCAGGAAGGCGACATGGTGCAAGCCGGTCAAGTCATCGGCGGCATTGGCTCCACGGGCGCATCCACGGGACCCCACCTCCACTGGGGGCTTTACGTGAACGGTGCCTCGGTTGATCCGGTGCCTTGGCGGGAAGTGGGCTTTGAGTGAAGGGAAAAGGGGAAAGGGGAAGGGGGAAAGGGAAGTCGTTGAATGAATTCTGAGAGAAGTCTTGGTTCAGACCCAGAGAAGTCTTGGAGCAGCCCAGGCGAAGTCCTGGGAGAAACGCTGAAGGAAGTCGAAGGATATTTTCCTTTTTCTCCATCGATTCATCCCCTAACTCAGTCCAAGATTCCTTTTCCCTTTCCCTTCATCGATCCATCCCCCAAAGCAGCCCAAGACACCCCTTTCCCCTTTTCCCTTTCCCCCTTCCCCTTTCCACCCCCCCCCATCCACAAAACTTATAACGGTTCTTCCGCCTCCTGCTCGTTTTCATACATGCTGGGGCACACTAGGTCAGGATTTGAGCGGTAGCCCTAAACCAGGGTGCTGTGAAGCGTAGGAAGAACTTATGAGTATTGAAAGAATCGTTGAACAGGCCCTTCAGGATGGTTATCTGACTCCAGCAATGGAAGCAGAGGTGGGGCGCATTTGTGATACTGCTTCTGAACTGTCAATTGAGGAATACATGGCGCTCGATCGCCTCATGGGTGCTTTACTCACGGGGGAAGTCGTCGCTGTGCCTCGCAAGCAGTTCATTAACGTGATGGAAGAACTGGTGCTGACCGAGGCGATCGCCCGAGTTGCAGAAATTGAGGCTAACAGCGATATCACGCTGGATCTCGGCGACATCGCTGCCTATGCCCTCAACCGTCTGCCGCCCCTCTATGCCACCACCGAGGAAGGCGCAGATTATCAGCGTCTCCGTGCCAAGGAAGAACTCCAAGACTTGATCGCCCAGCAGGTGAATGATGCGATCGCCCGTAATATCGATCGCCCCGAATTCTTCCCCGAGCGCCAAGTCCTCAAAAAGAACAGCGGCGACGAGGTGCTGACTCAGGTCAGTTCACTGCTCAAGACCTATGCCTATCAGTTTGAAGTCAAGGCCAACTAAGATTGGGTTGAGATTTTAAGCTCATTAACAATTTGATTCGTTCAAGGAGATGCTTCATAACCTGAAGCATCTCCTTTTGATTGTGGGGAGAGAGTGATTAGTGGAACAAATTTGTGTGTGATGGTTTGAGCCGTCACATATAAATCCAGATTAAGCCATGTCAATCCTGATAATACTTAGGGTGAGGCGTTACTGTCTGCGAGCAAACAGACCGAAGAATTTGCTGTCTGCGAAGCGATGGGAAAAGGACTTGCGGTTGGGTTTGTCGAGCGAGATTTTGAGCTTAGCCGCATATTCCAGGGCTAATGGGTCTTGGGGGTTAAACTTGAGCGCTTGCCGGAAGTGAACCCGCGCCATGCCTTTCAGGTTTTGCATGAGATAGACCTTGGCGAGGAAGGAATGGTATTCGCTCTTTTGGGGTTCGAGGCGGAGAGCATCGCGCAGTTCGGCGACTGCCCGGAGCCAGTTGGCATGTTTGGCATATTGCTGTGCCCTTTGGTAATGGCGCTGGGCATAGCTGACGGCGATTTCGGCGGTTTCGGCAGGGGCGGGGGTGAATTGGATGGGAACGGCGTGGGGGGCGGAAACAATGCCTGTGCGTCTCTCGCGAATCATTGGGTCACCCATCTTCAGGTGAAGGTAGACCAGGTTGATTTCGACGAGTTGCTGGGTGATCGGTTCAAACTGGTAAACCGGGTCAAACTGGAGGTCGGCAAGCTGCACGACGGCTTGTTCGTAGAAGATTTCCAGTTCTGGGGCGGGTGTTTGCAGGAGGCGACGGGCGATCGCACTCTGGGGCAAGAGGTTCTGCTCTTGGTTTAGCCGCCGCGCCCGGAACCGCAGCACCGCCATAATTTCGGCACGGCCTTTTTCTTGCTTAAGCTGCTGGTAGGCCGGGTTGACGAGGCGGGCAAAGATTTGGTTGGCCAGTTCAACGGGTAGATCGTCGGCGGACAGGCGATCGAGCAAGTGGGCATAGCTGTCGGGGTGGAGGAGTTTGGCGATCGCATGGTATCGCTTCAGCACCCGGTGTTCATCGGCACCCACAGACAGACCCAACACCGCGTAGGGGTCTGAAAACTGATTCAGCCAGTCAAGGGAAAAGGTAGTCTGTGGCATCGCTCTAGCTCTAGCAACTGCGGGAAAACGGACGGGCGAGAAACACCGGGATAAATCAGCGTGAGGGTTCGGCTCCCCCAAAGTTGGGGGCTGGGGGGCGCGAAATCTAGGAGGTTACAACGACTGCAATGAGTGGACAGGCCGTAGGTTCGCAGAATGGGGAGAGGGAGTGCGATCGCCAAGCTAATCAATACACCCCTGCCCCGAATCTGGGCAAGTCACTCTAATTTTCTCTGAGGTAAGCTCAGAGGGACTGAATTTGGCAAGTTCTCAAAAATAATTTGTAGAATCAAGAATTCATGCTCAAGCATTGTCTTGATTAGAACCTTGATTGAAAATGCACCTGGTCTAAACCTTGAGGAAGTCGCCTTGGCTCAATCTGTCTTAGTCTTTAGACTTTATCTTTGGGCGGGGTGTAGCCTCTAGAAGATATCCATAGACTTGCAGCGACTTTCCGGGATGAATCGAGATGGGTTTTGTTGACTCGGTTTGTTTGCTTGGTTTGTTAACTCTATTTAAGCGAACTTCTGCCAACTGTAGATGCTAATGATATAGTGTACTCCGCTTGTCCTCTCTTGGATCTGTCCATCACAAATTCGCAAGAAAAAGTTCCGTTTTGTAAAACTCACCCTGAGCGCATGTCAAGCAAACCCAAAGATCGTAAAGTTGCGGCTGTCCTGGCTTTTGCGGGAGCCATTCCGATTCCCATTTTGAATGGCACGGTGTCGGGACTCCATAAGTTCTATCTGGGGCAGCCGCGCTGGGGCATGGTTTACCTGCTCCTGGGGTTGACCCCGATTCCCACGGTGGCCAGTTTGATTGAGGGAGCTTGGTATCTGTTCCAGGACAGCGAAGAATTTGACCAGAACTTTAATAGGGGTCTACCCTCCTCCCCTTCGCCGACTGCGGTGGCTAAATCGATGGCGACCAGTAAGGTCACTGCAATTCAGGTGGGGGCGATCGCCGATGCTCTGCGAGAACTCGATCGGCTGCGACAAGAAGGGTTGATTTCGGAGTACGAATTTGAGCAAAAGCGCCGACAGTTACTGGATCAGGTCGGGTAAGAGCAAATCGGGGAACGGCAAATCGGGGAAGGGAGAGAACCCATGGGTTTGGTGGATTGGTTAGGCGGTTTGAAACCATTAGAAGTCAAGGGATCATTGCGATCGCGCCTACTCAACGATCCGTACTATCGGCTGCGATCGCTCGAAGAATTGCAGCTTGCGGCCAAGCTTGGGGTCAGACTCGATGTCAATCAGGCCACGGTGGATGATTGGTTGCGCTTGCCGGGGGTGTCGATTCATCAGGCGCGATCGCTGGTCAGCCTCAGCCAGTCCGGCGTTCAGTTTCACTGCATTGAAGACATTGCGGCTGCCCTGAGTTTGCCGGTGCAGCGTCTCCGTCCCTTGGCTGCCATCCTCCAGTTCTGCTACTACGATGCCGAGAGCGCGGGAGAAGTGCTGACCCTCAATCTCAACACGGCCTCTGTAGAAGCGTTGACCCGCGTTCCTGCCGTGGATCTGTTCTTGGCCAGGGCGATCGTCCAAGGGCGACAGCAAGGGAAATATCACAGTCTGGCGGAGTTGCAGCAAAGATTAGCGCTTCCTGGTGCTTTGACCGCTGAGCTAATGCATTATTTCCGGTTCTAGATGAGGCGATCGCACTCGTTTAAGTGGGGAAATAGGGGCGATCGCAGCCATGATCGGCAACAAGCTTTGAAATTCGCTGAACCAGTGTCAAGATAAGGAAGATCAAGTTACAAAACTGGGGTCTGCATCACGGGCTTAATTTTCCATGCTGGAGCCGTCAGAACAACTTTGTATATTGGTATATCTTTTATTCTTCTAGATTCTTGATGTCTAGATTTTTGAGAAGTGGTGATGCGATCGCCCAGAATCAAGGGAATCGTTCACCAGGAGAGGTGCTTATCTCTCTCCATTTCATCTTTGAATTGAACTGGCAGACTAGGTTGAAGCTTTAGCTCGATGGATGGCTAAAACGCTTTTCCATTAAGGAGTTCAAACTCTAAAATTCCAACTCCAAACATCCAAAATAAAGATCCAAACTTTAAGTTCGACTCGATTTCATCACACTCACCTTGTCAAACAGACTATTGGTTCGGAGGGCTGACCATGCCGATTTCTAAGCAAACTCCTGCTTCCCTGCGCTATCTCAAAGCCCGATTTCAAGTGCTCAAACGACCGATGCTTTGGGGCGCAACGGCAACCCTGGTATTGGCCGCTGCGCTGCTCACCGAGTATTTCACCAACCTGGATTACTACACCAGCCAGTTTGAGGGCACCTCCGAGGAGAGTCGTAACCGCTCCACCGCTTCAGCCCTACCGCAACCGATCGATCCGCTGCTGTCGGAAACGACCCCCGAAACCTTCTTCTCTGACCTCACCCCGCCGCCTCGCTCAACCTCTTCTTCTCCCAGCATTGCTAGAAACCTGGCGGCGAGTCTAGGGGCAGACCCTAAGGATTCCGCGCTGCAACAGTTTCTGCTGGGGTTGCCCAGCAACCAGGCCAAGGAAAAGGCGCAAGGTTCATCGGCTGCAACCTCCACCAGTGCGACGGCGGTAAGCTCCAGCTTATCTAGCCTGTCAGGGAATCGCCCCTCTCTAGGCATGGCGCGAACCAGCAACAGCCCGACTGCTAGTCCGACTTCTCCGTTTGCGACCTCCAGCCCTGATATTTACAACCGTGCGGCCAGAAGGCTAGCGACCGATGCTCCAACGAATCCTTTGCAGGCCGCGCTGGATCGGTATGCGGCGGGCGATCGCTCCTACCTCACCGACACCCGCTCCCTGTTTCCCAATGCGGCTCAATCAGGGAACCAACTGGGGAATCCATCGAGTCTGACGGCTCCGAATGCTGCCACGAATAGTGCTGCCACGAATAGTACTGCCGTGAATTCTGGAGTGATTCCAGGGACAGTACCAGGAGCTAGTTCTACGGTTGGAGGGGCGAATTTGCAGCCTTCCGGGTTCCAGACCTATGCAACAGGCGAAGAATCTGCGCCACTGCCCACCGGACTTTCCCAGAATCAGCCCCGGTTTGCCCCCCAGATTTCGCCACCGCCGGGGACGACGGGCTACACCTTGCCGCCTGCGTTCCGCACACCTGCGACACCATCTACGCCTAGCTACGGCAATACGGTGCCACAGCCTGTGCCTGGGGTTCCTGCGCCTGCGATCGCCCCCGATGTGCCCCGCCAGTCCTTTGATATCAATGGCCAATTTTCGCCGTCGAGCGGTTCCTATGGCAGTGGCTCCTCGGCGATCGGCGTGCCTTCCTCAGATGCGATCCGCTCCAATCCGGCGGCAGGGCAAATCGTCCAACCTGCGGCTCCTGCACCCGCGCCTTTTTCTGCGCCGCGATCGATGGGTGGAGGCCGGATCAATACTTTTTCCAATCCCTAATTGGGTTCTGCCCCTATTCCCTGTTTTTTCTTGAATGTCTTTTGAACAACATGGCCAATTCTGAAGCGCCCCTGTCTCGCACTCCCCTGTACGCGCAACATCTCGAACTCAATGCCCGTATGGTGCCTTTCTCAGGCTGGGAAATGCCTGTGCAGTATGGTGGCATTACTGGTGGCATTACCAAGGAGCATCAAGCTGTTCGGCAGCAGGCCGGAATGTTTGATATTTCCCACATGGGCAAGTTTATTTTGACAGGGCCGGGGCTGATGGAGGCTCTGCAAGGCTTGATTCCTTCAGATTTGAGTCAGTTGAAGCCAGGGGAAGCGCAGTACAGCGTTTTGCTGAACCCCAAGGGCGGCATTGTAGATGACCTGATTTTTTACTATGAGGGCAGCCCTGCGCCGGGTGAGCAGCGGTTTACGATTATTGTCAATGCGGCGACGACTGAGAAGGATAAGCAGTGGTTGCTGTCTCACTTGGATACCTCTCAGATTCAGTTTCAGGATTTGTCCCTGAAGCAGATTTTGATTGCAGTTCAGGGGCCTGAGGCTGTGGCCACGCTCCAGAAGTTGGTCGAGGAGGACTTGTCGGCGGTGCAGCGGTTTGGCCATCGGGTTGGCACCATTTTGGGACAGCCTGCATTTTTGGCGCGGACGGGCTACACGGGGGAGGATGGCTTTGAGGTGATGGTGTCGCCGGAGGTGGGAGGGGAGTTGTGGCGATCGCTCCAACCCCATGGCGTGGTTCCCTGTGGCCTGGGTGCCCGTGATACGCTCCGTCTGGAAGCCGCGATGGCACTCTATGGCCAGGACATTAATGATGATACCTCGCCGCTAGAAGCGGGATTAGGCTGGTTGGTGCATCTCGATCGCAAGGGTGATTTTATAGGGCGATCGGTACTCGAAAGCCAGAAGCAATCGGGGGTGAGCCGTCGTCTAGTGGGGCTACAAATGGAAGGTCGCAATATTGCTCGTCATGATTATCCCGTGATGTCTGCGGGGAAATCGGTGGGGGTAGTCACGAGTGGGACGCTGTCGCCGACTTTGGGATATCCAATTGCGATCGCCTATGTGCCTCCCGAGTTGGCCAAGGTGAATCAGGCTCTAGAAGTCGAGATTCGGGGGAAGCAGTATCCGGCGATCGTGGTGAAACGGCCTTTTTATAAGCGATGAAGGGCTGAGGAGAAGGTAATCTGCTTGATTGGCTGGAATTTTAGAATTTAAACCGCAGAGACGCAGAGACGCAGAGGAATACAAGGTTTACTTGCCTGGGGCTTGAGCGGTAGAAGGTCGAAGCGTTGAAGGTTTATGCTCAAGAATTGTGGGGTAGCGAAGGAGGGAAAATTCCTTTGCTACCCCACTGTTTTGAGGATTGGATAAGTTTGAGGTGAGAAGGTTGGGTGAACGAACCTGTTAGAAGGATTCAGGGCAAGGCTCGTTCACCTATCAAGTGGATTGAACAAGTTGGGTTCGATCGCCGGATTAGGCGGGGTAGATGCGGAGACGGCGGTTGGGTTCTTCGCCGAAGCTGGAGGAGCGCAGACGGTAATGCTCGACTAGCTCATGTTGCATCTTGCGGACTTGTGCCGATCGCGGCAATAACTCCACGGGTTGACCTTTGGGAATGACGATTTGCTCGACAGCGAGGCGGGCTTCCTCCAGGGCTTCTAACTCGTTGTCGTCGCCGTTGCGAAGAAACAGGTTGATGTCGATCGGTTCGTCCTCGTCGGCGACTTCCAGGTGGAGGATGCGCTGGAGGGAGCGAACCATCTGGGGGATGCTGTTGGACTTGACGGCATGGATGGGAATTTGCCGGGTTTGGGCGAGATGGCGGAGTTTGGAGTGGTTTTTGATGTGCGATCGCAAGGCCAGAACCGCATCCGCATCGTTGATGTCCTTGGTCAGCACAACCGGGAGATTCAGCGATCGAATCACCTGGTCAAGCTGGTTGCGGCTGACGGCGTAGGGGTAGAGGTGCAGGGGCATGTCCTCTCCGTTGGGGCCTTGGGCAGGTGGAACGATGCCTTCGTCAAAGTCGGCTTCGTTGAAGGAGTGGTTGAGTAACTCGTCGAACTGTTGGCGTTCGGATTGGCGTTCTAGTTGACGATCGCTCAGATGTCGATCGAGGCGATCGGGAAAATGGGGCGATCGTGGAGCCAACTCGGGGGAACCGCCCAGATCATTGCGACGGTAGGAAGAAACGGGTGTCATTTGTCCGGAAGCCCGCCAACCGCCGGTGCGAAAGGTTCCTTGGGAGCCACGGCGATCGGAGAGACGACCAGAGCCGTAGGACTGGGAGCCAAACGGCGCGGTGGCCAAGTTGGCCGATCCGGTCGGGGGGACAGGCTGATTGGGCTGGGCATGGGTGATGGAGATGCGACCCGCTTCATCGACGCTGCGAACCTGGGGATTGGGGAGCCGACCTCGTAGCAGTTGATCGACGGTGTCGGAGACATTTTCGTGGACGACCCATCGGTGTCGCTCCAGCATTTCGACGGCAATATCGAAGGTGGGCGGGGCTTTGCGCTCCAGGACACTCTTTTGGCTGCCCCGGCGGCGGGCTTCTTCATCGCCCAGCGTCACGGATTGGATGCCGCCGACCAGGTCGGAGAGCGTCGGGTTTTTGATCAGGTTTTCGATCTGGTTGCCGTGGGCGGTGCCAACTAGCTGAACCCCTCGTTCGGCAATGGTACGGGCGGCTTGAGCCTCCAGTTCGGTGCCGATCTCGTCAATGACGATGACTTCGGGCATGTGGTTTTCCACGGCTTCGATCATCACCTGGTGCTGGAGTTCGGGACGGGCGACCTGCATCCGTCTGGCTCTGCCGATCGCCGGGTGGGGAATGTCTCCGTCGCCCGCGATTTCGTTGGAGGTGTCGATGATGACGACTCGTTTGTTGAGGTCATCGGCCAGGACTCGGGCAATTTCGCGCAGAGCCGTGGTTTTGCCGACGCCGGGACGACCCAGCATCAGGATCGATTGCCCGGTTTCTACTAGATCGCGAATCATGCCGATGGTGCCGTAGATGGCTCGACCGACGCGGCAGGTGAGGCCAACCACATCGCCCGCTCGGTTTCGCATGGCGCTGATGCGGTGCAGGGTGCGCTCAATCCCTGCCCGGTTGTCGCCGCTAAACATGCCCACTCGTTCAATGCAATAGTCTAAATCGGCTCGGGTGACGGCTTCCTCGGCCAGGTATTCGCTGCTGTTGGGGAAGCGGGCTTCGGGGAGTCGTCCCAGGTCTAGGACGATTTCAATGAGGCGATCGCGCTGAGGATGCTGTTTTAGCTGGTTGCCCAGAGAGGCGGGCAACATCTCTAGCAATTGGCTCAGGTCATCGGTGACTTGGAACTCGATGGGCTGACGGGCAGGCACCTGAGCGACAAGGGGCTGACCCACTGAATTCTCGGAATTGTCGGGAAGCAGATTACCGTTAAACATCATGGATAAAACGTCAAGTTCCTGGTTGCAGAAGAAACGTTGGCAGCTAGTCGGCGGTGACTGATTTCTAGCAAAGACCGATAGAAGCTGAAGTCTCAGAGAAATCAACCTTTTGACGGGTTTGAAACGGGTCAAACCTAGTGCGACTAGAACGAAGAAATCAATGAAGGAATCTCAGGGGGCTGCATTCGATTTAGCGCCTCTGGCTGCGGGTTCAGCGCCAGCAGTGGCCAGGTGCCAGAACAGCCTCAAAGAGATTTGGGAATGACGGGTTGCAAGGGCATAGGGTTTAGGGGCATAGGGTGGGATGATGTTCCTTTGATCGGAGACAGGAGCGAATCCGCGAGGGCGACCGCTCGCCAGAGGAGCGGTGGAACTTGTTCTAAGCGAACGGGGGAGGAAATCTGTGGGGAAGAGGGAGAAACTGAGAAAGACGGCGATTTGGAAAGATGGGTAGGGAATGTTGCAAGCTGTGAGTCAAGCTGTAGGCGGGGAGGAGCGATCGCCGCTTCATCCCTAAAACCTGATCCGAAACCTGATCCAAAACTTGCGTCACAATCTTTTCCAGAATCTTCTCCAGAATCTAAAGAAATCTGATCTAGCTCATCCAGGATGGGCGACAGCAAAGCCCGAGCATAGCTGCCAAAGGCAATTCCCGAAACCCACTCTGGATTCATTACTGGATGCATTAACCGTGCTTCTCCTGTGAAACATCGTCGCAGTAACCCCAGCGTTTCCAGCTTTTCGACCGTGTGGCGGTTGGTGCCGCCAGCTAGCTGCACATAGCCAGGGAGGCGGGCATTGAGGACTTTTTGCCCCAGCCTGACCGCTGCCCGAGTCGCCCCATCGCCAATGTCACCACTCATCGGTCTGCCGTCGGTTTGCCAAATCAACGGGCAGGGAAGCGGCGAAATCAGATCATGCAGTGCCCAGAGATAGTCGATCAGATCATCTTGGTTAGTGGGATTCTCTGAATGCTGCTCTAAACGCCCTTCTGGACGACTCTCTGTGCTATCGGGGCAGCTAATGGCGATGAGCTTAAGCTGCGGCAGATAGGGAAGAATGGCAGTCCATAATTGTTGAAATTCTGAGAGGCGGCCTACCTGGGTGTGGATTTCGACCGCGTCAATGCCTTCGAGGACGAGGGGGGCGATCGCCGCTGGGGAGAAAATTTGCGATCGTGTTTCAATCAGTCCCAGGGGGCAGATCGGCAGACAACGGCCACAGCCATAGCAATGGCTGTCCTTTACGCCTGAAAAACCTTTTGTATTTAAGCCTTTTTCATTTTTTTTAATGCTTTCTTCGCTAAGGTTCTTTTCGTTAAATTCGTTGAAGACGATGGCTTGGGCGGGGCAAATGGCCTCACAGGGGCGCGGACAGTCGCTCGGGCAGTGGGTGGGGTTGAAACTGGCCTTGCGAAAGTGAGGGTCTTCGCCGTCATTAAGGCTGACCATGAGCCAGGGCAATCCTTGGATTTTGAAGCCACGAGACTGGGCAACCTCTGCCAGGTCGCCAGCCACTTGAAGAGCATCACGGGCGGCATGGATCACGGCAGGGTCGGCAGCAATGTCAACACAGTCAGCACCAGCCAAGGCATAGGCTAGAGTCAGGCTCCGGATGGCAGGGAGGTGTTGATAACTGGCTCCGCAGATGAGCTTGAACCAGTGCCCCTCCCTTAGGGATTGCAAGGGACGGTAGTACAGATTAGTCACTCTTTCAGTGTAGAGGTTTCTACTGAAATTGACGATAGTCTAGACTACCGTCTGGAGTCAAAAGTTTAAATTCTTTTGATCCCAAACTTTATGAAAGGGAGATGAACCGATGATCCCTAGGGGTTTGTCAAAAGGGATGGGGAATGGGATGGAAAAAATCTAGGATGCTTCACGAGCCAGGCCATCCATAGTCCTGAAACGACTATATATAGTACAGTGGCGATCGGAAAAGCCCCAAGGGCATCGACTGAACCTAAACTTGCCATTAAGCTTGTCATCAAGATTTTTGCCATAAATACCCGTAGCACGATCCACAGCAGGCTCAAATTTCGCCAAGCGTCATCTCGTGGAAATTGCAGCACTAGGGCAATCCACTGGCAAACCCCAACGACTAG
>JALOOP010000407.1 GCA_025454315.1 Oculatellaceae cyanobacterium Prado106 | reverse complement strand
TCCAGTCCAAACAGCGCCGGACGGCCAATTTCGACCTGGCCAATGGCAATCTTTCGACCCGTCAGATTGTAGGGTGGAGCATGTAAAATTCCGGCCTGAACGCCGGTGTCGCCAATTGAAGAAACGATGGTGCGGGCGATCGCCGGAATTCCCAACAAAGCCAGGGAAAGGGTCAATCCACTCAAGCCCCATACGAGTCGTTTCATTATCTTCCGCTGAGCCACAGGCATCCCTCCGAAAAGTCATGACGATCATGATAATGATGCCCAGCGAATTTCGCATGACAATCGTGAAAACCAGGAAGGTTTTTATGAAGATTTGCGGAACAAAGGGGCAGTGAACTCGATTTTGAAGTTTGAATCTGGCTGTTTGGATGGCAAAGCCTGGATGGAGAAGGGGGTTGGGAGAGGAGAGCGATCGCCCCAAGCCCAGATCTGAGCAGGCATCGCCAGCAAAATTTATCGGATAGAGCCGCAAAATAACCCTGAACGTAAAGTTTTGTGAGACAAATTTTTGCAAAAATTAAAAAAGTTGAGAGAGGAATAACGTTTTGTTACACTGAATACAAGATTTAGTTTTGCAATTCATCGATGTTATGAGCGGCAGCGATGGTTCTATTTCCCTTTCGCTGTAGGTTTTCTAGGTGATCTTTGCATTCCCAAGATTAATTCCAGTCAGTGGAGGACATAACGGATCGAACCGCAATGCATTTGCTTAGGAAATGCAATTTCTACTTCAACGGAAATCGCGGAATCCCCCATCTCTCTTAGAGGTAGAGATGACTAGCGAGGCCGTTCAGTGGAACGGAGCGGCTAAGTACTGTATGCTATCAGCAGAGAGCCATACCAGTATCAGAGCCTCTTACGCACGTATCGGATGACAACCTCTTTCCCTTCGGGGAAAAGCCACTTATCTACCCGTGAAGCAATCAGAAGTAGTGCGACTGATTCGGAGCAACAGACTCCGCTCTTATTACTCGTTGCCAGTAATTGATCTGAGCTAAATCGCTCACGGGGTAAGGAACTTGCCTCGTTAGACGCAGAGCCGTCAACCTCTACCTGTCACGTAAGTGATGCGGCAAGTTGGGGCGATGAAGCGTCAGAAACTCTAAGGCGTAGGCGGAAGCGGGGAACCCCATCCTCCTGCGAGGTGGGGTAGTTCATTAAAGCTAGTTGGATAGGCTTGTTAGGCAAAGCTGAATAAAAAGCTGAATAAAAAGCTGAATAAAGGCTGCATTTTGGACGCAGGTAAAGCACAGAGGAGATCTATGACCCATTCCCTTTCCCGTAAACCGATCGTTATTTCGCCCTCCATCCTTTCGGCAGATTTCAGCCGCTTGGGTGAAGAAATCAAAGCCGTAGACCAGGCTGGCGCAGACTGGATTCACGTCGATGTCATGGATGGACGCTTCGTCCCCAACATTACGATCGGCCCGCTGATTGTCGATGCCATTCGTCCCTACACCACCAAACCCCTCGATGTTCACCTGATGATCGTCGAACCCGAAAAGTACGTGGCTGATTTTGCCAAAGCGGGAGCCGATATCATCTCCGTCCATGCCGAGCATAACGCCTCTCCCCACCTGCACCGCACCCTCTGCCAAATCCGCGAACTCGGCAAAAAATCCGGCGTCGTCCTCAATCCCTCTAGCCCACTAGCCCTGATTGAACATGTCCTGGATGTCTGTGACCTCGTGCTAATCATGAGCGTCAACCCCGGCTTTGGCGGCCAAAGCTTCATCCCCACGATGGTTTCCAAGATTCGCCAACTCCGCGAAATGTGCGATGAGCGTGGCCTCGACCCCTGGATTGAAGTGGACGGCGGTTTAAAGGGCAACAACACCTGGCAAGTCCTGGAAGCAGGCGCAAATGCGATCGTGGCAGGCTCTGCCGTCTTCGGGGCCAAGGACTACGCTGAAGCGATCGCCGGAATTCGCAGCAGCAAACGCCCCGAGCCCGAGTTGGTCACCGCCTAAGCCTGAGCCGGTTCATTAAATTCATTCAAAAATAATAGAGGGATGCTGAACTCGGTTCAGCATCCCTCTATCGCTTTCTCCATCTAGTCGATGTCCAGTCCCATGAACCGTTACATGCTCCCACTCCATCCCCTGACCCTTGAGCTAAATTGAGAGCGCCATTCCAGCACCAACCCTGCAATTCACCCATTGCACCATGACCAACATTGCCTCTCTCTTGCAAATCCAGGCTCAAGCCACGCCCCACCAACTGGCGATCGCCACCCCCCACCGCTCCATCTCCTTCGCTGACCTGGAAACTGCCGTCCGCCAAGCCACCACCCTGCTGAGGCGATCGCATCTCCATCCCGGCGACACCGCTCTCGTCTTCCAGCCCATGTCCGTCGAACTCTACATTGTGCTGCTGGCTTTGTTTCGGGTTGGCATGACGGCTCTGTTTATCGATCCGTCTGCCGGATTGTCCCATCTAGAAAACTGCTGTGCCCTCTGTCCACCCCAAGCCTTGATTGCCAGTTCTAAGGCACATTTGTTGAGGTTGCGATCGCCCGCACTCCAGCAGATTCCCGTCAAATTTGCGATCGGCCTGCCTGTTCCGGGTGCAAAACGCTGGGATGATCAGCGTGAATTGGGGGATGGGGCGATCGCTCCCGTCCAACCCACCGATCCCGCCCTGATCACCTTCACCAGCGGCAGCACCGGCCAACCCAAAGCCGCCGTCCGCAGCCATGCCTTCCTCCTCGCCCAACACCAGGTTCTAGCCGCCACCCTGCAACTCACCCCCGGCCACCTGGATCTGACCACCCTGCCCATCTTCGGCCTCGCCAATCTCGCATCAGGCGTTACCAGTCTCATTCCCAACGCCGACCTCCGGTTTCCAGGTCGCATCCCAGCCGCCCAAGTCATAGCTCAAATCCAGACCCACCAACCCCAGAGCATCGCCGCATCTCCCGCCCTCCTAGAACGCCTCGCCGACTACTGCGAACAAAACCACCTCACCCTCCCCAGCTTCCAAAAAATCTTCAGCGGCGGCGCACCCGTCTTCCCGCAGTTGCTCACCCGCCTGCAAACCCTCGCACCCCAAGCTCAAGTCACTGCCGTCTACGGCTCCACCGAAGCCGAACCGATCGCCCATCTTCATGCCACTGACCTGCAACCGGAGGATCGAGCCGCCATGGTTCAAGGAAAAGGGTTACTCACCGGCCAAATTATTGACGCTATCCATCTCGAAATTCTGCCCGATCGCTGGGGCACGCCCCTGCAACCTCTAACCCAAAGCGAGTTTGCCGCCCTGACCCTGCCCAAGGGGGCGATCGGCGAAATTGTCGTCAGCGGCTCCCATGTGCTACCCAGCTACCTCGGCGGTCGAGGCAATGCCGAAACCAAGTTCCAAGTCGAAGGCGTTCCCTGGCACCGCACCGGAGACGCAGGCTACCGCGATGAGCAAGGCCGCTTGTGGCTACTCGGTCGCTGTAGCGCCCGTATTGAGGATGAGCAAGGGGTGATCTATCCCTTTGCAGTTGAAGCCGCAGCACTCCAGGACGGCGTGCGACGAACGGCTTTAGTCAGTCTTAATGGACAGCGAGTGCTAGTAGTGGAATGGGAACGGGCGATCGCCCATAACCCCCAACAGCAGCAGATTTGCCTGGAAGAATTGAGGCGATCGCTCTCCTGGGTCAACCTCCACGCCTTCCACCCCTGCCCCCACATTCCCGTCGATAAACGTCACAACGCCAAAATCGACTATCCCGCTTTGATAGCGATGCTTTCTAGAGATTCCCGAGGGGGATGGGGAAAGGGAAAAGGGGAAAGGGGAAGGGGAAAAGGGATTCACTGAAGATTAATCAAAATATCAATGAGATCTCAGAGATCTCAAGCAATATTGCTTTGTTGACTTTTGATATCTCCTAGATCAACAGAAAGAAAAAGGGCAAAAAGAGGCACTGACAAAGCACACTGACAAAGCAAAAAGATTCCAATAAATCTCCTTCGCTACTTCTTCAAAGCTTCTTCAGTCTCTCTTAGAAACCCCTTTCCCCTTTTGCCCTAATTTCAGTTCCACAACTTCCCGCCCGAACTCCCCTTCAGCCAGGTGAGGAATTGGTTGCGATCGTGGGAGGACATATCCTGGAGCGATTCCATGACCCGTCTCGTGAAGTTGCCATTGCCGAAATGCTGTTTCCCCAGACGATGGAGTTCCTGGAGCAGCATGTTTAAGTGTTGTTCGCGCCAGGGGGGAATTTGGAGAGCTTCCAATGGGTCAACGGTGAGAATTTGTTGAATAGCATCGGCGGATTCGGTCTGGGGGAAACGCCCTTGCTGAAAGACCGCAGTAATTTCCTTTTGAAAAATGCCCATTTGCCGACTGCCCAGCAAATCTTCAATGTCAATATAGACCGCTTGCAGCAACAGCAAACAAGCCTGGACAAACGCGGCTGAAGTTTCGCCCTTGGGCGTGGGCGGTTCAGCGACTTCATTGGCAAGCTGTTCAAGATTGATTTTGCCCCAAACGCTGAATCGTTCGGGTTCTTCTAAGAGGACACAGGCTTTGCCCCGGTTGTCGGTCAAATCGCGCCAGAAGGCTTTGGCATCTTCTTCCTGTGATGCCTGAAAGACACTGATGAGTCGAAAAGTTTGTCCCTGATAACGCAGAATCGGCACCTGCTGATCCTTTTTAGGATGCTGGATGCTGGAGATCTCTACATCTTGCCGCTTTAAGATGAACATGGCTTAGCGAGTTAACTCCTATCAGGGCAAACGAATGGTTCTAAGGCGCGTTCCAAAACTGGTTTTAGAGAACTTTGTGTTTCAACAACTTTTTTAATCAACTGGCTTCTAGACAACGCTGAACCCATAAGGTTCAATTTTGGGAAATTGTCCTGAAGTAAGCTGTTTTAGAATGAATGGGGTGATTAATCCTGCCGTCAGACACCCTATCGCTTTTTTAAGACTGCTGACCGTCAAACCAGGGGTTGAAAATGCTATAGTGATGCACGGTAACCGTGGCATGGTGCCAAAGGTGCCCCTATTCTTCCCCAGATTGAGTCATGATATAACGGTTAAGAAATAACGGCTCATCTTCAGGTGGGTTTAGTGCCCGATCGCTACCTAAGCATCGGATAAACTAGGATTTAATTTTGCTCCAGTAGCTCAGTTGGATAGAGCAATTGCCTTCTAAGCAATCGGTCACAGGTTCGAGTCCTGTCTGGGGCGTAGGTTTCACAGATAAATAGCATTAGCATAACCAAGACAAGGCAATGAAGACGAGGGAACCGCTATGACCCAAGCAAAAGTCCGGTTTGCCAGTTTTGAAGACTATTTGACTTGGAGTAATGCCCCTGAAAACTATCTGGAGGGTCGTTACGAATTAATTGATGGGGAGTTGGTTGAATTGCCGACAGAATCAGAGCTTAATGGTGCGATCGCAGTGTACATTCTTGCCCAACTGCTTGCGGTCGGGTTCCTCTCTCGGCTCCTACGTCCTTATCAATGTGAAATTCAAGTTTCTGTCCTTGAAAGGGGTGACGCACAGACCCGCCTACCTGACTTGACGGTGCTGAGGGAAGAGCATTTAGATTTGCTCAAACAGCGCACTACCATCACTTTGAAGATGCCTCCCCCTCGCATGATTGTGGAAGTGGCCAGTCCTGGAAAGCGCAATCAAGAGCGAGACTATAGCCGTAAGTCGGCTCAGTATGAGGCGATCGGGGTAGATGAATACTGGATTGCTGACCCCACCCGTGACTGCGTAACGGTGTTTACCCTGGATGAGGGCAAGTATTTGAAGCGGGAATACCAGGGCAAGGATATCGTTCCCTGTTCGACCTGTTCAGCCCTGAATCTAACGGCTGAACAAATCCTTAGCGGTGGCTAGAACCACCCTCTAGAGCCATCCTATTGTTTCACCACTATTCCCTCCATCCGTTTTGAAGGTAGAACAAGTTTTTACAGCAAATCTCTAGCAATTGGCATTCCTGCATTAAGATGGCGAAGAAAATTCCCCATCCGGACTGAGATTTTCCCGCAGGAGTGTATCGATGCCAACCTCTTCCTTTGCCGATATTGCGAACCATTGGGCGAAAGCTTGTATCGAACAACTGGCCGATCGCGACCTGGTTAAGGGATATCCGGATGGCACCTATCGTCCCGATGGTACGGTGACTCGCGCTGAGTTTGCCGCCTTGATGCTCAAAGTCTTTCCAGAGGCTGCACCCTGGCGGGAATTTCTGAGTTTTAGTGATGTGCCCACAGGTTACTGGGCGAAAGCGGCGGTGGAGTGGGTCTATCAGCGAGGCTTTTTCTCAGGGTATCCGGATCAGACCTTTCGGCCTGACCAGCCGATTCCTAGGGTTCAGGCGATCGCCGTTCTTGCCACCGCCTTCCGCTACCCGTTTCCCAGCATTTCAGAAGAAACACTCCAGCAATATTATGACGATGCGATCGACATTCCCGACTATGCAAAGGGGGCGATCGCCATTTCCACACTAAAAAATCTGGTAGTCAACTATCCCGATGTCAGAAAGCTTGCCCCCAACCGCGCGACAACTCGGGCAGAGGTAGCGGCCTTTCTCTGTCAGGGATTGGCGATTGCCAACACCGTGCCGCCCCAGTATGTGCCCTGGGGAACACAACTGAGTGATATTCAGAGCGGCACGACGATTTCCTTTGAGGTGCTGAGAGCCAATGCGCGGCTGGTGCGCGAGATTCAGATGCGCTTTACCGCCCTCAAGCTTTATCC
>JALOOP010000045.1 GCA_025454315.1 Oculatellaceae cyanobacterium Prado106 | reverse complement strand
CAAACTTGAGTCGGCGGGAGGTCGATGCCATGCTAGGAACCACGCTACAAGAAACCCGAGTGTATCAAGAAGCCAAGGAAGAGGGCAGAGAAGAAGAGGCGCGATCGCTCATTCTCCAACAACTAGAACATAAGTGCGGCACATTGTCTCCTGAGCAGGTTGAGCAAATTTCTGCGCTGTCTTTAGAGCAGATGGAAACTTTGGGTAAGGCATTGTTGGATTTTGGGTCGATCGCCGACATGGCAACCTGGCTTAAGTCAGTAGAATCTTCGGGCTAAGCCGTGACCAGTTCACAAACTTGAGTCGGCGGGAGGTCGATGCCATGCTAGGAACCACGCTACAAGAAACCCGGGTGTATCAAGAAGCCAAGGAAGAGGGCAGAGAAGAAGAAGCGCGATCGCTCATTCTCCGACAACTACAGCGAAAGTGTGGCGTATTATCGCCCGAGCAGGTTCAGCAAGTTTCTACCTTATCGCTAGAGCGGACAGAGGAATTGGGTGAGGCGTTGTTGGATTTTGGGGCGATCGCCGACCTGGAAACCTGGCTCAATTCAGTGGAGATTTCAGGGTTAAGTCGGGACTAAGAAACGTTTAGAGAACTCAGAAGGGTTGGTAGTCTAGGGATGAAGCAACGCCCGAAAAACCTCTGTGAATCTTTGAAACATCTAGGACAGAATACTTGAGGAAGCATCCTAGAAAATGCTAGAAAAATTCTAAGAACGGACAGAAACTGCGATTTTGAGGTAATCTTGCCCGATCGCCACTGTGTGCATCCACAGAACCATCTATTCCTTCCCCTCATCCATGCACCCCACCCTTCAACCCCAACGCCGGATTGCTCGGTTTCTGCTGCCCACGCTCCTGCTGCCTGTCCTGGCCACCTCTGCCCAAGCCTACGAAAGCAAATATCGCGGCAGTTCTACCTTCTGGAACCCCGACTATGCCGGAACCCTCCAGATGAGCCGCACGGGACAGTTGAACTTTACGGCGATCGCCGATGTGGAACTCCAGGTAGAACCCTCCATGCTGCCCAACCCCGACTCATTTCGCTACGAAATGCGCGGACTGATCACCCTGACTTCTCCCGTCACCCTGATTGGGAACAACGGAGAAACCACAACCTGTACCCCCGTGAGTTCCGTTCCAGTCCGGATTGAATATAGCGGCATGAATATTCTCAAAGCCAACGATCAGATTCCTAGCGATCGCTACAGCCTCTCCATTTATCAAGATGTTCGCATTCCTAGCTGCGTCACCGCTTCCGGTCAAGTCATCGACCAGCCCAACGCCACGATCGAAATTAACTTTGACTCCAATGCTCTGTCCACGGCGGACGCAGAAGCCGAGGCCGCTGCGGATGCCGCAACTCCGGTTTATACCCTTTCAGAGGCCGATCGAGCCGCCACCGAGCAAGCCGCTGTTGCCGCCCAACAAGTGTTCGGAGACGATTCTCCAGCCCTGCAAGCCCTGCGCGCCCGAGAAGCCGAATTTATGCGAACCGGGCGACCCATGACGGAGGCTGAAGTCATGGCCTGGGCTGAGCAACTGCAAGCTGATCCGGCACTTGCCAATCTCCCCTCGTTAAGCCCCGAAGCGATCGCCGCTGCTGCCGCCGAAACCGCCACGCCTACCGCCATCGATGCCAGGATGCGTCCCCTGACCAACATCAACCATCTACAAGATCAAACAAGCATCAATCAAGCGGGTGAACAGTACACTTTCTCCTGGGATTTGAGACGAGTTCGGTAATTTACGCTGAGATTCTTTGTACTGAGATTCTTTGTACTGAGATTCTTTGTGCTGAGATTCTTTGTGCTGAGATTCTTTGTGCTGAGATTCTTTGTGCTGAGATTCTTTGTGCTAAGGAGCTTTGCGCTGAGATTCATTCAGATTGAATTCTCGTTCAGAGACGATGCAGGACTACCGTAAACATTTGTAAAAAATAGAATAATCCTCCTGATTAGGGTGGCGATCGCTCGTAAGAAGTCTAAAAACCCCGAGTCATCCCCATCCGAATCGCACTGTTCCCACTCTCAAATTTCAATCTCAGATCCTTCGAGTTCAAAGCCTTATTGATATCGGCTCATGGATTACAGGATGTGTTGATTGTCTGCATCTACAGGTCGTTCCCTCCCAACCATCAGCGCCTTCATCAGGAATGTCTACACTCCCTCGTTCCCCCAAAGCCATTCGCCGTTGGCTAGAACTGGCGATCGCTACCCTCATGCTCATCCAGGTACAGGGCACCACCAGCCTCCTGTTCCCCAATGCCTTGGCCGATGCCCCTGCCGAAGCGCCTTCTCGTGAGCGATCGCGCCAGCAAACTCCCTCGCATTCCACCCGGCAACCCTCATCACCCCCGATTGAAAGCGCCACCCCAGCCCAGCAGAAAGCCCTGGAGAACTACCAGAACCTGATGTATCGGTTGGTCAACCAGGAACAGTTGAAGCAGGCGGACTCGGGGGACAGAGTGCGCGATCGTGCCCGTAACCAAACCCTGTCCACCCTGCGCCAACTCGATGGCCAAAGCAAAAGCCAACTCCTGCAATTTCTCCAAGACTCCAACCTGATTGGCCGCGACAACGGCGTGATTTCGCTGATTGGCGCAGATCTGAGCAACGCCAATCTCACCAACTTCGACTTTAGCCGTGCCGACCTGCGCGACACCGACCTCAGCAACGCCACCCTGACCCGCGCCAACCTCAGTGGAGCCATGCTCTTCCAGGCCAATCTCAGACGAGCCGAGGCCAGCTTTGCCGACCTAAGCGGTGCAGAACTCTTCCGTGCCAACCTCCAAGGCGCAAATCTCCTATTGGCCAACCTCAGCAGCAGCAAACTCAAAGGCGCAGATCTCAGCTTTGCCGACCTCTTCCTGGCCAATCTCCAGGGCAGCAACCTCAGCAACACCAACCTGGTCGGCAGCGAACTCTCCTTCGCCAACCTCAGTGGCGCAGAACTGGTCTTTGCCGACCTCAGCGAAGCCAACCTGGGCTTTGCCAACCTCAAGGGTGCCAAGCTCAACGGCGCAAATCTCAGCAACGCCCGCCTCAACAACACCGACCTCACCGGAGTCGATCTCAGCGGTGCCAACCTCCGCAACGCCGACCTGCGAGAGGCCCGCTTAGAAGACGCAAACTTATTTGGTGCCGATCTCAGCGGTGCCGATCTCACCAATGCAACGCTACCGAAATAGAAGCCTATCCTTGAATTTTGACTACAGCGGACTCGACCAAGCTATTCTAACGGCACTCACCCAACACAACCTATTAGTCGGGTCGAGCAGTGCAGCCCTCCAAGCCAGCCAGGATGTACTTGCAAATACCTTCCCAGGAAGCACCTACGAGTGGATCTATTAGGTCTGAGAACTATGGCCGCCCCATCAGCCATTGGACAGCCTGGGAGTTGGCCGATGAGATGGTGAAACAGGGCATCGTCGAGCGCATATCCCCACGTCATGTGGGACGATTATTGGCCGAAGCAGACTTGGAAACCGCACCAGTCGCAATACTGGTTGAATCCCCCCCGACCCACAGTTCGATACCAAAGTCGAAGACATCTGCCAGGTTTACGAACAGGCGATTGAGCGGCACCAACAGGGAGAACGAACCCTCTCTATCGATGAGATGACGGGAATCCAAGCCTTAGAACGTGCCGCAGCAGACCAGCCCATGCGTCCTGGGAAACGGGAGCGACGAGAATTTGAGTATATTCGGCATGGTACCCAGACTTTAATTGCCAGTTTCGATGTGGCCACGGGGCAGATCGCCTTAGCCAGTGTGGGTGAGAGTCGCACCGAAGCTGACTACTTGAATCATCTCCAACAACTCATAGCCAAAGACTCGAAGGCCAACAAATGGCACCTCGTGATGGATTGCTTGAATACCCATCAGTCAGAATCATTAGTACGATGGGTGGCCAAGGTCGAAGGGCTAGAGATTGACCTTGGCATCAAAAGGAAATCAGGCATTCTCCAATCGATGAAACCCCGAGCGCAATTCCTGCGTGATCCAAGCCACAAAATTGTCTTTCACTTTACTCCAAAGCATTGTTCATGGCTCAATCAGATCGAGATTTGGTTTAGTATTCTGGTTCGTAAGCTCTTAAGACGAGGCAACTTCATCAGCACAGAACAACTTAAGACTCGGATTCTGGAATTCATTGATTACTTCAACCGAACAATGGCAAAACCTTTTAAATGGACGTATCAGGGAAAAGCATTAAAGCAGTGAAAATGGTGGTCAAACTTACGCCCAAGTCTACTAGTGAGATTAATTTGAGCTTAGTTCGCTCATTGCGACTGATTCACCTAAGAACCGCTGTAAGTATTCCAATCGGTTTGATCTTTCCAGAATTGTTCGGCAAAGGCTACGGCGGGGTGGGTTGGAGCCTTGGGCTTGTGCCGTAGCACCATGTCGGTTTCGTGGAGGAGGCGATCGCCCTTCTTGCTATTGCACCGTTCACAAGCCGCCACCACATTGTCCCAGGAATGAAGTCCGCCCTTAGAACGGGGGATGACATGATCCAGGGTGAGACTTTTGGTGACACCGCAATACTGACAGGAATGATTGTCTCGCCGCAGCACTTCACGACGGTTGACTGGGGGAACCTTCCAGAGCCGTTCTGGGTTCGTCATGGTGAGGCGGATATGCTCGGGTACCTGGAGGACAACACTGGGCGATCGCACCGTAAACACCGCCGACTGAGTAATATCAACAGGTTCAGCTTGCCCCGTAATCAGGAGCGTAATCGCTCGCTTAATGTTAATCCGACTCATCGGCAAATAGTTCTTTGAGAAAACCACCACCGAATTTTGAAGAACCGATGGCGAATGAGGGCGTTGCTGAATCTGCATAGTGTGGGGAGTGGGGAGTGGGGAGTGGGGAGTGATTTGAGGGACGGGGGAAGTGGGGTTAGGTGGGGATTGAAGGTAGGGATATTGAAGGCGGGGATCTAAACAACAACCCCCGCCACTGGAAGCCAGGAGCGGGGGGAGGGAGTCGGGGGGATGGAAGGTGAAGGCAGGCGAACGAAGCAATCCTTCGGCGAAGTGTCCTTTCGAGCCGCGAAGGCCTTGGAAGCCGCGAAAGCCTTGGAAGCCGCGGAAGAACAGCTATCCTCGGGTGGGGACGGCGAGACTGAATGCGATGGAAAGTCGGGAAGGAGCTTAAGGCCATTGCAAGCGAGTGACGCGAATTTTATTCAATCCTACAGAAGGTTATGGGGATTGTCTAGGGGGGAGGAGGGGGAAAGGGGTTCATTGAAGCTGTTGCAGAATTCCTGGGAGCTACCTTGATAGAAATCCAGAGGTATGTCAAATGGTTTCTGTCAAGGATAGAAATCAGGCAGGAAAGCGATCGCCAAACTCGATGAGAATTCTATACGAATATGCGGATGTCAGCTTGCCTTCTTGGAGTATTCGTAGAGAAAGCAAAGTCAAAGGCTAGAAATGACACACGAATGGCAAACAATGGCAAACACTGAAACTCGATGGTCGATCAATGTCTACCCTTTCGCCTTTCCCCTTTCGCCTTTCCCCTTTCCCCTTTCCCCTACCCTAGGTGTAACTTCCAGGCAAAGCTGGGCAATATAAACCCGTTGAACCCATTGTTGAAATCATTGTATGGGTTTGAACTGGGAAATCCGATCGCCCAATGTCCCGTGGAATCAGAGATTTGGCGATCGCTCCAGCATTCAACCCGATGATACATCCTCCTTTACCCGCTAAATTCTTCAGATTATGAAGCCATCCCTCCGCATCTCAACGTTTATTGCATTGACCGTGACCACCACTTTGGCCGCGATCGTCCCTGCCCTGGCCAATAATCCCTTTGGTCAGTTGGAAGTAGACCAGGGTAAGTTTGTGGCGATCGCCTCCCCCTACCGTAACGGAGCCGCGCACCAACTGCTGGTGGTCGAACAGGTTACCGATGCCCGCTCCTGCTGGTCTGAGGCAGGTAACTCGCCAATCATGATTGATCCGCTGCTGATGCAGTTTGACTTTACGGGCGTTTGTGGACGCAGCACCGACAGCAATGGCTACTCCATCCGGATGAACGGTGAGGATTTGGGGCTACGCTACAGCCTGCGGGTGGTCGATCGCAATAACGAGATGGTGTTAGTCGGCGCACCTCGGAGCCGCAACGGAGGCGAAGAAATTGTCATTGGTCGAACCGGGGGTGAAACGACGGGTTACGCCAAAATCACACTGGAACCGGGATGGCGCTTTACCAAACGGACGTTGGGCGATCGCATCCTTGGTCATGTCTATCTCACCTTTGACGGCAACGCACCCGCCAACCCCAACGCCGGAAACACCGGAAGCACAGGCAATACCGGAAGCACGGGCAATACCGGAAACACGGGAAACACGGGGAATTCGGGCAGCACCTCTACCGCTAGCCGTTTCCGCGACACCACCAGTGATATCTATCTCGCCGAAATCAACCAGGCCGTAGACGCCGGATTCATCGCCGGGTTCTCAGAAGACAACACCTTCCGTCCCCAGGCTTCGCTCACCCGCGAACAGCTTGTGTCCATGGTGCTGGGTGCGCTGAGTAATCTTCCCAATGTCAAAATTGATACCCCGGCTGTCACCGCTAATCCCTACACCGACGTGGCCACCAATCGTTGGAGTGCCGCCAAGATTCAATTTGCCAAGACCAATAACATTGTCAGTGGCTATGCCAACGGCGAATTCCGCCCCTCCCAACCCGTCACCCGCGCCGAACTGATGGCGGTTCTGCGTCGCGCTGCGGAATATGCCAAAACCCTCCAAGGTAATCCCGGCGAACTTCAGGGCAATCGGCCTCTGCAAAACTTCGCGGACACCAACGGCCATTGGGCAAACGCGCTGATTAACCAAATGTCTACCTACTGCGGTGTGGCCTCACCGCTCAACGAACGGGGCAGCAATTTCATGCCCAACAGTTCAGCCCAACGCAACTACGCAGCGGCAGCAACCCTGCGGATGATCAACTGTGTGAAGGGACAATCGACCACGATTCAATAGACCGCTTCAATAGGCTGGCGATCGCCCCATTCCAAAAATCTATTCTGAAATACATGCCTGGTTTAAAGCGTTCAACGTTCTAAATCAAGCATGTATTTTTTTGAGGATTGAATTCTCACAAGCCAGATCAACCCAATATTCATGCCAATTATTCATGAAAATCGTTAGGGCATCTTGGGTGGGCTGGTTCTGCGATCGCAGAACCAACCTATCTCCAGTTCAGCGAATTACATCTGGTATCATAACGATTAAACCAATCCTTCAAGAGATCCGGCTATGTATGCTCTGGTTTCTCCTTCAGCCGCTACTTCCCCAACCTCTCCATCCAACCCATCGTCACCCGCTGCCTTCAAATCGCTAGCGATCGCAACACCAGCACCGCCATCCGCGACCTCAAACAACGCTTATTGTAGATCCGATCAGACCAGCACGAAACTCCTTCCCATCTTCCCATCCCCCCATCTCCCTATCCCTCTATCTCCCCCAGAAAAACAAAGTAAAAAACACAAAGCCCCCCTTTCCCCTTTCCCCTTTCCCCTTTCCCCTTCCGCGTCCCCATGCCCCCCATCACCTACAGCCCCGCCTACACCCTCGTCCCCACCTACGAGTGCTTCAATCGTTGCACCTACTGTAACTTCCGCGTCGATCCCGGACAGGATCACTGGATGACCATAGCTGAAGCGGAGCAAATTCTGGCTAAATTACAATCTCAGGGCATCATTGAAATTCTCATTCTGAGCGGGGAAGTGCATCCCAAGAGCGATCGCCGTCCTCTCTGGTTCCAACGCATCTACGAACTCGGCAAACTGGCGCTAGAAATGGGCTTCTTGCCGCACACAAATGCAGGCTCACTGAGCTTTGCAGAAATGGCACAGTTGAAAACCGTAAATGTGTCCCTGGGGTTAATGCTGGAACAAATGGTAGAACTGGAGGTGCATCGTCATGCGCCCAGTAAGGTTGCAGCGGTACGGTTGCAGCAGTTGCAATGGGCAGGAGAACTGCGAATTCCCTTTACGACCGGGCTATTGATGGGCATTGGGGAAACGGAGGCAGATTGGGTGACGAGTTTGGAGGCGATCGCCCATGTTCATCAACAGTATGGTCACATCCAGGAAGTCATTCTACAGCCCCATTCCTTGGGACAACAGCAGATTTGGTCGGGGCAAGGTTTATCGATGGCAGAGTTGATTCGGGGGGTGGCGATTGCTCGTCAAATCCTCCCAGCCAACATCACGATTCAAGTTCCCCCCAACCTAATCGATAATCCATCATCACTCCAGGCTTGTCTCCAGGCAGGCGCTAGAGACTTGGGCGGCATTGGCCCCAAAGACGAAGTGAATCCCGATTACCCCCACCCCCAGGATTTAGTTTTAGCTCATCACCTGCAACAAGCCGGATGGCAACTCCAGCCCCGCCTGCCGATTTATCCCCACCATGACGACTGGCTCACCGAACCGCTGCAATCCCAGGTTAAACAATGGCGTAATCGACTCGCCGCACTTCCGTCTCACAACGGCCATCCGGATAGAGCAGCAGCATCCGAAATCCAGGAGACTGAGTGTCCATCGTGAAATTATCGCTGAAAGGCTTCAGTTGAATGCAGGTGGAAGGACTGCCCAGATAACGAATTTTGTCTCGCATTTGGTCAAACTCTTGATGAATATGGCCACAGATCACGACCTTAACTTGAGAATGGCGATCGACAATTTCAAAGAAGGCTTCTGGATTCTCAAGCTGAATGCGATCCATACAGGCAGAGCCAATAGGTAGTAGATGGTGATGAACGGCGACGAGGATAGGGCAATCGCCCAACCGCTGCAACTGCTGCTCAAACCACAACAGCGTTTCCTCCGAGAGCCGTCCTTGAGGTTGCCCTGGAATCATTGAGTTCAGCAGAATGAAATCCCAGCCGCCTCGTTGGAAAACTTTGTCCCCAGAAATCCAATCAGATTTTAAGACCTGCTCCATCACCGCAAGCTCCTGATCGTGATTACCGGCGATCCAGTAGGTTGGAATCTGGAGGGAGTCGAGGTGCGATCGCAAAATCCCATAGGAAGCTTCGGTTTCATCCTGCGACAAATCCCCCGTCAGCAACAGCAAATCTGGCTGAGGCTGGAGCCGAGCCACTTCCGCAATAACCGATTGAAAGGGAGCATTGGTCGGATGGCCAAGCATGGTTTGGCGATCGTCCGCAAACAGATGAGTATCGGTGATTTGAACCACTCGCAGGGGCAAGCTTTCTGAGGTTGGATTCTGTGACATGATGCAAATTTTGGAATGAATTAGAACACACTGATCAATCGGGTTAACCTAAACACGATGCTCAATCACATGGGTTGCGCTGATCCATTCACCCTTTTCGCTGTAGCTACGAATCAGTCGCTGCCGTTCATTCGGGTTGACCAACCAGCCCACCTCCACCAAAAACGATCGCCCCACCTTCACCTGCAACGGCGTATTGCTCGATGCACCATCGGGTAACAGCAGAATTTCACGAATCGCTGAGCCTTCGTCAAAGATCAGCTTTTGGCCTTGAATTTGAGCGGTGGAGTGGAGGGTGCGATCGCCAAATGTCAGTGTTTGTTGCAAGCGATCGCCCTCCACACTCACTTCCAATCGAGTCTCCATCCGCTGCGACGGACTCCAGTCCGAGTAGACGGTGTGGGCTTTTCCTTGCCAGGTGCCCACCAGTTGATCGACGGTGAGCTGCGGACGTTCAGAATCATGGCTGCCGCTGCGGAATTCGCGAATCAGGGTGAGGGCGTTGAGGTTGCCTTGGGGATCGTAAAGCTGGACGAAGCGGAGACGGCGATCGCCTGCAACGAAGCCATATTCTGCGCCAAATTCGGAGACGGGGGAGAGTTGTAGAGAGCCTTTGGAGAACGCGCCCGTTTCAAAGAAAATATTTTGCAGGCCGAGGGTGCGATATTCCTGGGTGTAGTCGGCAAGGGGCGGTTCTTCGTAGCCGTTGACGCTGTAGCGACGGAGGCGAAACTGGACGAGTTGATTATTGTCAAAACCTTCCAGGTTGAGAATCGAAGGCGTTGAACCTAGAACCTCTCCCGTGAGCGAGATTTGAGTGAATGACCCACGCCATTCTCCCAGGTTCTTCAGAAAGTTCTCCCAGTTGTTTTTCATCATAGGTGGGGGGCGATCGCAACATAGCTCTTTGATTCTACCGGGTTCTATCGGTTTCCAAAAGATAGCTGCTGCCATTCCAATTGCATATTGCTCCTACAGCAGAACTCATTCTCAGACCTCTGTCCAATAGCAGACCCTGACTTCCAAGCCGATAGATTTATCTAAGTCGCAAAATATACTGCTTGCCAGATACAAAATACTGACTCTCTTGATATTAATGAGACATAGAGCGGTAGGTTAAAGCACTCCCATGGTTAAAAATATCACCCGCTTGTGTGTTATGTACGACAGCAGGATAATAGTAAACAGCTTTTCGTAGAATGAAGGGATGCAGATGTTAGAGTTCTATTCAACGGTTTTGCTTTTAGGCTCGTTCATGACGGTGAGATTGGCGTTGGCGATCGTCCTCATGACGGTTTCTGGGATGGTCGCCATCTATCTCGTTCTAGAAACGGAATAAAGCGATCTCAATTAACACCTTTTAAAATCGTATTCTGCTCACGGACGATCTGGAATGACAATATTGAGCAGTTCGAGGACTTCTAAAGCAGACGATGCTTTGAATTCGGTTGGCAAAAATTCTAATAGACTAAAGCCCACTACATCAAACTCACTCCTGAGATTGAGCAAAAGGGATTTAAGAGGATTCAGGTGGATACCCTGGGGCGTTGGACAAGCCACATGCGGGAACTCTAACGGGTCAATCACATCCAAATCTAGGTGGAGATAAAGCTTGCTGAAACCTGCCTGTTTCAATGCTGAAAGGAGCGGCGGAGCGCCATCTTGATTGATCGCGGTTGCTGAGAACAGCGAAATATCTTTTTGGCATACAAAAGTTTCTTCAGGCGCATCAAACTCCCGCGCCCCCAAGGGAGGATGCTATCCTGAACGGTCAGTGAATAGGTGGGAGAGATAGGCACTGAAGTCAAGAAAATTCGAGGGTGTATTCCGTTGTAAAGCAACTTGGCTCCCTCATAGAGCGCTATTTTTCCAGAACCTTGCCATTGGGGAAAGAAAAGATTAAGAACCATTTTAGAGTTTGAAGTTTAGACTTAGATGATATTTATTGACAGATAATATTTACAAGATGACAGTTAGCACTGAGTCGGAGTTTCTTCCTGATGTTGCAAAAATCCCGTGGTTTTGGGCGATCGCTCGTTTCACTCCTAGCAGGCACATTGATAGGAGCCGGAGGAATGTTGGGATATTTTTATTTCTTCACCAGTCCGCCTCAAGTTCGCTTACAAGGAACTGTCATTCTCGATACCTCCAGCCCTGAAAATCTCTACCTCACCAACGCAATTTACCTAGAAAATCCAACAGCTTTTACAGACCGAATTTACCTGAATTTTCAAGACGATGCAACCTTGAATGCATCCCTAAGCAAAACGCTGATTGTAAGCGGTTATTTGAGAACCGTGAATATTGGAGATGGAGAAAGCATCACAGAACTCAAAGTGTCAAAGGTAGAACCCGTTCAGCCATAACCAGGACATTGGTCATCCGTGAGTTCTCCCTTCACGAAACGAGAATAGACGGTTCTGCCTACCCACTGAGTTCGGTTTCCCGATCGCCCCTCTTACCCTACCTTAAAGAGATAGGGTTGTCCCACCCAAAGATTGGGTTTTCAACACCAGACAGCCTCTGAGAAGTTTGCAAAGATGAATCTGTGAACGGAGAACAGATACACAAAGAACGTTCAGCGCAAACTGAACATCCAGAGAGGAGAACCAAAATGTCAGACTCTGTGAAAGAGTATATAAAAGAAGAACTGACCTCAAAATTTAACCAAGTTAAATCACAAGGCGGCACAAGCGCAAAACGCATTGTTGAAATTCTGCAGAACGCTATGGCAGAATCGGCAAAGGAAGTCAAAAATGGTTCCACTGAGATTGGGGCGATCGCCAAAGAAACCCTAACCACCCTGGCATCCCGACTCCATGACTCCGAGCCAGACTCTAATCCCAACGCATCTACAACCACTGCAACCAATTCAACCACTGCAACCGATTCATCTACTGCAACCAAAGACGTGAGCTTGCAATCCTTGGTAATGAGTCTGTTCAAAACATTGAAAAAATGGGTGCTTACCCAGATCGATCAGAAATACACCAACGTTAAACAAACAGCTTCAGAAAGAGTGACCGATCTGGGCAGCCAATTGCAGGAACGGTATGGCGATCGCTACGCCACCACCAAACAAACCACCCAGCAGGGCTGGCAGAAGGTGGAAACCTGGTACAACACAGCAAAAAATAGGCTCGAAACTCTGGACACTGAAGACTTACAGCAAAAACAGGCTGAGTTTCGTGCCAAGGTTGATACCGCAGTCGGTGAAGCAGGCTCATCTGTTGCCAAAACAGAGCAAGCTGTTCGCCAGCAGTTGAAAAATGTGCTCCAGTCCAATCACCGCTAAGGTTTCCATGGATGGTTTAATCAGCATCTGATGATTCGACATCCAATGCTTCAATGGATGATTCAACCAATAGTTCTACGAATGGCTCAACTGTAATCTTCAAAGTCATTCATCGGAGATTCAACGGTTCATATCATTCACGCATCAACACTATATTGCAAATCGCGAGGTTACTTCATGAAACTGATTCGTCTCATTCTGTCCATCGTTTTCCCGCCTGCCGCCATTTTTCTTACCTATGGCATCAGCAGCACCCTCCTCATTAACATTGCGCTAACCTTCCTCGGCTATGTTCCCGGAATCATCCATGCTCTATGGGCGATCGCCAAACATGATGAGAACACTAACCAATCCAAAGGCACAGTCTAAGGTCAATCGGAGAATGGAAAAGGCAAAAGTGAACAAGGGATGAGTTGTGGAAAGAGTCAGAGAGTTTAACCTTATTCCCTCCCAGATTGATTCAACAATTCATCCAAGATTTCCCCTTCCGCCCCACTCCCTACTCCCCACTCCCCACTCCCTTATATTCTTGAGAGGTACAACATGATCGGATTTCTTTTGACTACTTTAATCTCGGCGCTGGGTCTATTGGTGGTTGACCTGGTGATTCCTGGAGTAACGATCGCCAGTTTTCCAGTGGCCTTGTTAGCGGGTGTCTCCATTGGTTTGGTCAATGCTTTTGTCAAACCTGTGCTGTCTCTGCTGTCCCTGCCTGTGAACATTTTGACCTTGGGCGGCTTCTCTCTCATCGTCAACGGTTTCTGTTTCTGGTTAGCAACTTTGCTGGTTCCAGGATTTGCAGTGCATGGCTTGCTGGCGTTCATTCTCGCTCCCGTTGTGCTTTCCCTGGCCACGACGTTTCTCAATGGCTACTTTGTTAACAAAGGCTACTTTGCCGCCAAAGAAGGCAGTGGTTCTCTGATGGGAGGCGACAAGGCGATCGCCAACAGCGACCGATAACGCACACTGAATCGATGATTCAACGATTTGTTTATTGATTGCTCTTTTTATTGTTCAACGTTGAATTACCCTTAGAAGCCCATCTTCAGCCTGAAGACGGGCTTGCTGCATTTAAACCTCTTTTTCCCCAGCTTTTAGCAACCCAACTTTCTCAATTTTCGGCTTTCGATGAATGCATGGGTACTAATATCATCACTTCCTGATAGGATGGTCAAGAAGAAATCGGATGTACTACCATGCCATCTGGTCGCACCCATGACCGCATTACCCTTTGGACGTTACCCGTGGTTGCAGGGGTCACCCTGGCCATTACTCGCAATGGCCAAGCAACACTAATGATTTGTGCAGGTTACTTTTTTGGGGGGCTGATGCTTGGCCCTGACTTGGATCTGCATTCGATTCATTACAAGCGTTGGGGGTGGTTACGCTGGATTTGGTTGCCTTACCAGGGCAGTCTGCGCCATCGATCGCCCTACTCCCACGCCCCCATTATTGGAACTACGCTACGAGTCATTTATCTACTGGCCTGGTTGGGGTTGTTTAGCTACCTGGTCATGGCGCTGATGAATGAGGTGTGGCAGACGGGCTGGACCTGGGGACAAATAGGGCGACTGTTGGCCACCTTCCTCAATCGCTACAAGGCTGAGGCGATCGCCCTTTGCATTGGTCTAGAACTGGGAGCCTTCAGCCACTACACCGCAGATTGGCTCTCCTCAGAAACCAAGCGCAAGAAAAAATCAAAACGCAAGTCAGAAGACTAGAGGTTACTCCCCCAAGACAGTTTACTCCCCTAAGATAAAGGAGCATCTCGAATCTCTGACCCCTAATTTCTGACAGTTCTAGCCATGTCAAATTCTCCCCATAATCCATCCTCAGTACCCTACCTGAATGCATTACAACATCTAGTCGAGGTCGTAGCCCAGTTGCGATCGCCCCAAGGCGGCTGTCCCTGGGATCTGGAACAAACTCCCGAAACCCTAATTCCCTATGTCCTAGAAGAAGCTTATGAAGTGGTGGATGCCATTCGCCAGGGGCATCAGGAGGCGATCGCCGATGAGTTGGGCGATCTATTACTCCAGGTCGTTTTGCAAGCACAGATTGCCAGTGAGTTCAACCATTTCAACCTTGCTACAGTTGCTGAAGGCATTGCCGCTAAACTCATTCGTCGTCATCCCCATGTATTCGGCGAGGTGACCGTAGAAAACATCGACGAAGTCCGGCAAAACTGGGAGCAAATCAAAGCCCAAGAAGAAACCGAAAAAACAACTGCCCCAGGAATCGCCCCCCGACTGCAACGATACGCGCGATCGCTCCCGGCCATCACAGCGGCTCTGAAGATCTCCCAAAAAGCGGCTGGAGTCGGGTTTGAATGGGAGAACGTAGAAGGGGTCTGGGCAAAATTCCACGAGGAACTGGCTGAGTTTGAACAAGCCCTCCGCGCAGAACCCAAGGAAAATCAACAGGCCGAACTGGGAGATCTACTGTTTACCCTGGTGAATCTGGCTCGCTGGTACGACCTTGACCCTGACGAAGCGCTGCAAGGAACCAACCGAAGATTCGTACAACGATTTGAACAAGTGGAACAGGCGATCGCCCAAATGTCTGCTCAAACATCAGGAGAACCGCGATCGCTAGCAAACTACAGCCTAGACGAACTCGAACAACTCTGGCAACAAGCCAAATCAAAATTAGCCAAGGACAAATAAACCCTGCTCCAGTTCTCCCCATCCCCCACCCTTCCCAACAAACAAAAGCGATCGCCCAATGGGCGATCGCTACGAATCTCAGACGAATCTTCAGCTAAAGGATGGCAACAACAATCTTAAGAACGATCTCAAGAATGATCTATTGCTGCTCAGCGCTAGCCGTTTGGCGACGACGGCGGGTGCCAAACAGAGCCGCAGCACCAGCGCCCATCAGACCTAGGGTCACAGTAGGCTCGGGAACAGGCTGAACCAGGTTACGAACATTGGCTGCACCAATGTCGAGAACAAAGACCGCATCGTTGAAGTCACGGTCAGATTTTTGGTTGTTCCCACCCGTTGCGTCCTTCTCACCCCACAGGTCTTCAAAGCCGAGGAGGATGTAGTTCTTATAAGCATAGGCCACAACATGCTGGAGTTTATCGCCGTTAGAAGCCACTTGGGTACCAAAGATATTGGACTTGGAACCTTTGTTTTTGCCATCTGCTCTCAACCAGAAGTCAAGCTGGGTACCAGCGGCCATCTTACCCAGATTCACACCATCCCCTTTCTTCAACGGACCGTCGGAATTGCTGATGATGGATTCTGTGGACGAAATATCATTAAAGATTAAACCTGTGGTTTTTGCACCTTTGGCAGAAGTGGCTTCATAGGCCAACTGGTTGCGGAAGCCAGCCCCTTCGTTGATGAAGAACACCGACACATCATGGGCATATTTCATCATCAGCTTGGAAGGGTCTAGCATAAATTGCTGAGCACCTTGAATTTCAACCCGCTCCTTCTGAACAAACTTTTGGAAAGGAGCATCGTCAAACTTGGTTTGGGTCTTGCTGTAGACCGTGGGTTGAGTCCAGGAATTGTTCCAGGAAAAAGCCGAAGCGGGTGCCATGGTTGCAACCAATGCAGTCACAGTCGTAGCAGCCGTCAAAAGTCCAGTCAGGAGTGCAGTTTTCATAGGTAAGGTTAATCAGGATCAATCAGGATCAAACCGGGTACGCAAAATACCCGAAAAACAAATCTGAGCTTTTGGAACGAGTAGGGTGAGGTTTGAGGTCACTCATCTACACGTAAGTCAGATGTGTTTCTTTTCATACTTGATAACAAGTTTGAATACGGATTGTCCAGCTTTTTAAAAGGCTTGTTGTTCTCTTCAAGAATCCAGTAACCACGCAGCTTTCAGGCTTGGCAAAAGTGCGTAAAAACCCTTAGAACAAAAGTTATCCCTTGAGGAAATTACGGAGAAGATAACTCTCGTTTCATCATTTTTCTTAACCTTGTCTCCTGATTTTCTAGCAGATCCATCTTTTTCTGACGGATGGAATGATATTTAGCTAGACTGCAAACGTCTGTTCCACGGTCAGATTGAGGGCTGGGAAGGTTGGGGAAAAAATGCGATCGCCACCCCGAAAGCGCTGCACCTCATACTCTCCATCAACCAGGGTATAGACGCTAAAAGTCGGTTGCTTGGGGTTGCCAATAAACTGCCGTCCACCCAGCCCTGCATAGTCTACTATCCAATATTCCTGAATGCTCAATGCCTCATAGTCTCGAAGCTTGGTGAGATAGTCATCCTGCCAATTCGATGAAACCACTTCCACAATTAGCTTAATGGATTTGCCCAATGACAAAAGAGAACCACTCTCCCACTGAGGTTCATCCACCAGAGCCGGCTCATCGAACAGAATGACATCAGGCTCATAGCCAGACAACCCATCTGCCGAACGCACAATGCATTCCTTTGGGATGAAGTAAGGCTGTTGTAATCGACGAACCTCCAGGTATAGCTCTCCTTGAATGACCCCTGCGACCTTTGAATGCTTACCTCTGGGTTTGGGCATCTCAACGATTTTCCCACGGTGTAACTCGTAGCAGCATTCAGAGGATTCTGGAAGCCATGCAATAAATTCGTCAAAACTAACGGGTACCTGTAGTGCTTGAACCATTGCGGGGTTACCTCTGTTCGACGGCAGTTGATGCAACGGTGAACAATCCAACAGCCTCTTGGTTGGATTGCATTGAGCTAAAGCCGTAGACACTAGCCAGTATCAATGCCAAAGCCCGATATCATGCAAAACTTAACGACTAAAACTGGATGGACACAACTGGACTCGAACCAGTGACCCCTACGATGTCAACGTAGTGCTCTAACCAACTGAGCTATGCGTCCGTGCTGACGACTTCTAACTATATCACAAACTTTAGCAGATACAAGCCAAGTCAAATTTTTTCCAACTTTTTTCTCAGGGCTGGCAGTTGCGATTCTAAGAATGCCTCGATAATCGCCCCTCATCCTCACGATCGCCGTACCCAGCCATTGATCGTAAAGCGGCTGTCGGCAAAGGCTTGGGAGGGACAGGCGATCGCCAATACCTCATGCATGTAGCGGCTGAGGAAAAAGACAATGGAATTATCGATCGGTTCAACGGTTTGGAAGGAGTCGGCTTTGGTGTAGTAGTTGTTTTGGATTTGGCTGTCGTAGAGGCGGAGTTGGCCACCGGAGAATGGTTTGGGGGTGCGGTGGAAGTAGTAGACATAGGTGAGTTCGCGGGTGGCGGTGTCGCGGCTGCCGTTGTCGTTGTGAATGCGGTAGTAGTGGCCGTCGTTGTGGGCGGTGAGTTGGGCTTCGATTTGCTCGACGGTGAAGGGCGGGAGGTGGAGGTGGGCAAGAACCTGGGGGAGGACTTCTTGGATGCGTTGGCGGATGAGTTGGTCGAAGGGGTTGAAGTGATAGAGGACGGTGGATTGGCGATATTCTAATTCGCCGGTGGAAGTGCTGGTGGAGACGAAGTTGGCTTCCTGTTGCAGCACATAGTCCAAGAGTTGCTGATGCGTTTTGGGCGGTAGGAATTGCTCGATCTGGACAAACTCGGAGGTTAGAACAGGGTTGGGGCTGGGATGAGGTTGATTTTTCGCTTCGATTTCTACTTCGGTTTCTGGGTTGAAGGGGGCTTCGATGAGGATGGGTGGTTCGGTGATCAGGCCGATGAGGCGATCGCAAGGCACGGTCAACACGGCTCGGCCTTTTTGGATGGGGATTTGGAAAATTTGGCGATCGCGTTTTCCGCCAAAGTCCATTAGCACCTCAAATAACTCTTGCAGTAAGGGGTCATCGGACTGCATGGCAACGGTGTATTCCTGTCCGCCTGAGAGGAGAAGGGTGACATCAATCGATTCAGCAATCAATTCAGATTCGTCCATAGTCAAGCTGGGAAGAAAATAATCCAGTTTATAGCAATTCTGGATTGACAGAGACATCTTATTCCCTAGGCAGTAGAGCCGGATGATAACCCTTGAGATGGATGATTGAGCCGAGGAATGATGTGATTCCGCTTTGAGTGAGGGTTGCAGCATCTTGAATCAAAAAATCTGTCTGAAGGTTCTGCCTTGGGGGCGATCGCACTTTACTTCAGCCTCTACCTTTAGAACCTGTTGGTTTACCTACCAATTTTGGACAATGAAAAATGGCTATACAAAGGTACGAATTGGAGGTTGGTCGTTATGACAGCAGGAGTTCAACGTCCCGTTTTGCAGCGGGGAGCGACGGGGAATGCCGTTCAGGAATTGCAGAAGCTATTGCAGAGTTTTTTCATTCGTGGGGCTTTGCCCATTGATGGCATTTTTGGTGAAGTGACCGAACTGCAAGTCAAAACCTTTCAGTACATCTTTTTTCTGAAGCGGGATGGGATCGTGGGTGCTAGAACCTGGACGAGTTTGTTGACCCGTAAGCCGCCAACGGATTTGCCCGTGTTGCGTCAGGGGAGTCAGAGTGATTGGGTGAGCCGGGTGCAGGACTTTTTGGCGGTTTATCTGCCGGAGCAAAAGCAATATTATCCAGGCCGCATTGATGGCATCTTTGGGGCACAGACTGAAGCGGCGGTGAGAGAATTTCAACAGGACAAGCGGTTGACGGCGGATGGCATTGTGGGTGCAAGAACCTACGAAACGCTGAGTCTCTATCGATTGGGGATTAGCAACGAGTAGGGCTAGTGAAGGGGATTTGAATTTGAACCGCAGAGACGCGGAGACGCAGAGAAGAAATCAGATTTGTTATTTAGAGGATCATCATCCGTTTATTGAGTGCTTAGTTTTAGGGATTGCATCTTTTAGAATCGCATCGATAAAAAGGGGAACGGATAGTGGGGATAGGTTCCCATCATCCGTTCCCCTTTTGTTCTGTTCAGTCTTAATGCAGGAAGTGGCGAACGCCTGTGAGAACCATGATGAGGTCCAGTTCATTGGCGGCTTTGATGGAATCTGCATCTCGTAGGCTGCCGCCGGGTTGGACGATCGCCTCAATTCCTGCTGCTGCTGCCGTCTTTACCGAGTCATCAAAGGGGAAGAATCCGTCGCTGGCTAGGGTTGCGCCTTTGGCTTGCTCGGCGGCTTGTTCTAGGGCGATTTTGACGGAGCCGACGCGGTTCATTTGGCCTGCGCCGATGCCGAGGGTGGTGCGATCGCGCGTTACGACAATGGCATTCGACTTCACATGCTTGCTAACTTTCCAAGCAAAGAGTAGTTCTTCTAGCTGGGCGGGGGTGGGTTGGCGATCGGTGACAATTTGCCATTGGGTGGGGTTGGCGATCGCATCATCCGCTGTTTGTACCAAAAAACCGCCTGCGATTTGCTTCACCAGATGCGGAGTGCCGCTGGCCAAATCGGGGAGCAGCAGGACGCGGACTTTGGATTTGGCAGTTAGGATTTGCTCCGCCTCGGGGTCACAGCCGGGAGCCACGACACATTCCAGGAAGGTTTTGGTGAGTTCGGTGGCGGTGGGGGCATCGATGGGGCGGTTGAGGGCGACAATGCCGCCAAAGGCTGAGGTGGAGTCGGCGTTGAAGGCTTTGGTGTAGGCTTCGACGAGGCTTTGACCCAGAGCTACGCCGCAGGGGTTGGTGTGCTTGATGATGACAGCGGCGGCGGGATGCTCGGGGCTGTCGGCGGGGAATTCGGCAATGATGCGACGGGCGGCTTCTAGATCGACCAGGTTGTTGTAGCTGAGTTCTTTGCCCTGGAGTTTTTGTGCGGCAGCCCAGCCCATGGGATGGGTGCCCGTTTGATACCAGGCGGCGGGTTGGTGGGGGTTTTCGCCGTAGCGGAGGGATTGGATTTGGGTGCCTGTGAGGTTGAACTGGTGGGGCAGGGTGGCGGGATCGAGGGAGCCGACGGAATGCTGGACGAGGTAGGTGGCGATCGCCCGGTCATAGGCGGAGGTATGCTCAAAGGCGCGCAAGGCACAGGCTTGCCGGAAGCTCAGGGAAGGCTCGCCGTATTGCCGCAGTTCTTCTAGGTAGTCGTTGTAGAGTTGGGGCGTGGAGAGGACGGTGAGGTGGGCAAAGTTTTTGGCAGCGGCGCGAATCATGGCGGGGCCGCCGATGTCGATTTGTTCGATCGCGTCTTCTAGGCTGACATCGGGTTTGGCGATGGTTTGCTCGAAGGGGTAGAGGTTGACCACGACGAGGGCGATCGGGCGGATTTGGTTGGCTTCTAGGTCGGCTAGATCGGCTTCCAGGTTTTGTCGCGCCAAAATGCCGCCGTGAATGCGCGGGTGCAGGGTTTTGACCCGTCCGCCCAAAATTTCGGGGGAGCCGGTGTAGTCTGAAACTTTAGTGACAGGAATGCCTGCCTGCTTGAGGGCTTGAGCCGTGCCACCACTACTAATAATGTCAAACTCAAATTCTTCGACTAAGCTGCGGGCAAGTTCCAGCAGCCCAGTCTTGTCAGATGTGCTCAGTAACGCCAGTTTGGCCATTGGGATCACCCTCCTCAATTCCCGTACAGTTGAATGTTTTGCCGAATGTCCCTCTGTGTGCGGTGACTTCCGTGATTGGGTCTGATTCAATATCTGATTCAAATTAGGTCAGATAGGTCTGATTCAGATTGGTCTGGATTAGATTGGCCAAATTCAAATTGGCTAGATTCAAATTGATCAGATTCAGATTTGCCTTATTCAGAATACAGCGATTGTCAACCGTGAGTTTAGTTTCTAAATGGGTGGGGAATGCTAATGAAGTGATTTTGGCATCTCGTATTTGCATCGTGAGGAGCAATCCCTTGAACAAGAAGTCCTCTACCTCCCAATCCACCCTATCCGTGCAGACGGTCGTTATGGCAGCGACGGTTTGGGCTGTGTTTGCGCTGCTGTTCTTTTTACTCTTTAGTGCTTCGTCCACGGATGGGGGGCGGCCCCAGTGGTATAGCATTACTACCTACATTCTAGAAGGCGCGGCTTTCTTTGCGGCGGGCATGATGTGTTTTCGCAACTGGCGGAGTTCGCAGATTGTCAGCGGGGGGCAGGTTTGGCTGGCGATCGGGCTGGGCATGTTTTCTTACTTTATTGGCAATTTGTTTCTGGCCTATTGGGAAATTGGCCTGGGCAACTCTCCAGAAGTGTCGCCCGGTGACCTATTCTTTATTTTGACCTATTTGTTCCTGGGCTTTGGGATGCTGAAGGCGGTGCTGTCGAAGAAGCTCAACCTGGCTCCCCTCCAGTATTTAATCCTGGCTGGAATTGCGACGGGTGGGATTACGATCGCCTGGTTGTTCGCGCCTTCCCAAGCCAATGCGGCTGCACCTCCTGCGGCTCTGATTGCCCAGGCTGCACCCGCAACTCAGGTTGCGCCTACCCAACCTGCGGCCAACCGTCCCCCAGCCGTCAATCCGGCGACTGGGTCGGCTCCAGCCAGTGCCCCAAGAACTTTACCCACGGCTTCGCCTGCGGTTGCGCCCACCACGGCTCCCTTTGTCGCGCCTGGGACTGCTCCCCTAGCTGCTCCAGTAGTAACCGAAACGCCTGCGGCTGAAGCGGCTGAGGAAGAATCGCCGAATACACCGGAGTGGGCGATCGCACTAGAAAAAACCTTGACTCCACTGGCGGATATCGTCAGTTGGCTCTATATCGTAGGTGATGTGATTCTGGTGATTATGGCGTCAACCTTGCTGCTGGCTTTTTGGGGTGGGAAATTCTCCCAGTCCTGGCAATTTATTGCAGCGGCGGCTTTTTGCTACTATATTGCCGATCTCTGGTTCAACTACGCGACCCGCTATATTCCCAACTATGAGACGGGTTCTCTGCCGGAAGTGTTCTGGATTTTTAGCGCCTGTTTGTTTGCGATCGGGGCTGCCCTGGAATATGACCTTTCGACTCGCCGACGCAATAGCCGCAGACGGGCTTAGGGTTGGGGGGTGAGGGCGATCGCTTGAATATGCCCTAAAACAACTGAATTGAAGGACTTCTGTGTGATGGAGTCCCCGATCTTTGAGCGGAGAGCTAAAAAACTCCCTCAATTATCGGGGGCTTTACTTTTGGGTCATGCTTTGGGGACTTTACCTGGAAGATCCTATGAAGATCACTCGCTATGGAGGGGCTAGCTCCTCCGGCGAAGCCAATGTGTGACGCTCTGATCTAACTCGCAGTGCTGAACTCGCGCTTTTGTTGGGAATTCAATTTGATGAATCTGAGATAGAATCATAGTTCTTTGGAAGGGACAGCCCGTCGGATGTTTTAAGCGTTTGGGCAGGATTTCGTTTTTTCCTGTTCCTAGCTCTATGAATGCCTGATGGTTTCTGCCCCGGTCAGAACAGTTCGTCTTCCAGGTTGCAACAAGAGTTGCAACAATGCACTTGCGCCGAACCTGGAGGGGCTGTAGATTTCAAGTGTGAATTTAGGTTTAGGCAAGCGTGAACGGCTGTTCGCCCCTGTCTAAAATGAGGTGGAAATCTTCCTTGTGCCACTCCAAAAAGAGGGGTTTACAGGGTTAAGATAGCTGCTTGGAGGTAAGCCTTCACGCAAAATCGATAAGGTTGGTTATCCAAAAAACAGTCTGAAAGGGCTGTGAGAAGGAATTGTCTGAGGGAACTGTCTGAGGGAAACGGTCGTTATGGCTCCAAGAAAATTGTCTGAATCTGATAAGAAAGACATCCTCAACCGTTATCGCCAAACGGATGAGTCAACAACGACGCTGGCTAATATCTATGGGGTCAGTACCAGTACGATTAGTCGGCTCCTCAAACAAACCCTGCCGGAGGATGAATACGAGCAGTTGGTTCAACAAAAGCGAGCCAGCGCCTTTCGCAATTCAGCCGAAACGGAAGAATCCTCGACCGCTACGGAATTAAAACCTCCTGTTTTTGTCGCCGAGGTAGAAGAGGAAGACTTAGAGCCAGATATCCCTGGTTTTGAGGCTCCCCGGCTGCGTCCTTCTGCGCCCCAGAGACGACAGCGGAAACGGGGTGCAACGGCTGAATTGGAACCTTCAAGGGGTCGCTCTAGACGGGAAGAAGTGGCTCAGCTAGAGTTGCCGACTTCGTTTGAGCCGTCGATCCATGATTTGGGAGCGATCGCCGAACCCAGCCTCCTCACGGCTCCCCTGCTCCAAACCGATCTGGGGATCGATGAGGGCGAAGAAGACCTGGAACCCGAAGATCTCGACGAAGATCTCGACGGCGAAGAGGACGACCTCGACGGCGACCTAGACGGTGAAGACGATGATTTTGATGATGAGGACTTTGCCGAGGGCGATGATTTTCGTCCTATCCAGATTCAAGCCAAGGGTCAGGTCAAGGTTTATCCCATTTCAGAGGCGCTGATTCCTCGGATTTGCTACGTGGTGGTCGATCGCTCCTCAGAGTTGATTACCCGTCCTTTGAAGGATTTTGCAGAACTGGGGCAGATCCCCGATGGCGAGATTCAGGAGAAGACCTTGCCCATTTTTGACAATCACCGCATTGCTAAGCGGTTTATGCGCCGGATGCAGCGGGTCGTGAAGGTGCCCGATGGTCGGGTCTTTCAGAAGGTGACCCCTTATCTTCAAGCCAAGGGGATTACTCGGTTGTTGATTGATGGTCAGGTTTATTCGCTGTAATGGCATCAAAAAGAATGAAACTCCTGTTTTTGTCATGTGGCTTAGCCGCATTGCGAAAACAGGAGTTTTGTTTTTTATCTTTAAAAAATTACTTGGAAAGAAAATTACTTGGAAGGCCGCAGCAGGGGGAGTGCGATCGCCATTCCCAACATTCCCAAGGTCGCACTAAACGCCAACACCAGCCCCATCGGGATCTGTACCGATTGAAATATCAAAAACCGCAGCGACACCGGAGCCGCATTCTGTACCGAGATCAGGGCGATGCCCAGAACCCAGACGGTGATGATCAGAGTCGTCAAAAATTTATTCATGGGGAGCGTTTAGGAAAAGGACAGGGGGCAGAGGTCAGGACTAGGGCGAAGGCGAAGCCGCAGGGGAGGGCGAAGGATTAGCTGAAGGATTGGCTGAAGGATTGGCTGAAGGGCTAGCTGAAGGACTAGCTGAAGGACTAGCTGAAGGACTAACTGGGGTTTGGGCACAGGCTTCGGTTAGACAGACGACCAGAACCGATTGGATTTTGGCGGCCTCTTTGTATTTTTGCGTTTCATTATAGTCTCCGGTGGGGGAGGGGTAGACCCCAACGAGATCCTTGGCAGCGGTGGCGGTGGCGAAGGAGACATTGCTAGCGGGCTGTTCTTTGAAGCGGGCGTATTCCTTGGATTGGTTGCGGGTGCTGTAGGAGAGGGTGATTTTGCCGTAGGCTTTTTCGGCGTCGGCAAGGGTGCTGCCTGCGCCAATGCCCTCAGCGGTACGGAATTTGGCGTTGCTGGTGACGAGTCCCTGAATTACGTCGGTGTCGGTGAAGGTTTGGCCAGCCAGGTAGAGAATGTGGTACTGGACTTCTCCGGATTTGCGGACGGCGATCGCATCAAAGTCCTTAATGTAGGGAGCCTGTACCTTAAACTCTACGCCGGGGCCAGCGATTTGCTTCAGTTCTCCAAAGGTCATGCCGAGGCGCGCCAGACCAATGCCCTGGCTGGAGATCGTGGGCGGTTCGGCAACCGGGAGGAGCGTGGGGCTGGGGCTGGGAGAGGCGGCGATCGGGCTGGCGGTGGCGGTGGGAGAGGCTGAGGTGGCGTCGGAGGTTGGGGGAGCGGATCGACCGCAGGCGCTCAACAGAAGAATCAAGCTTGGGAGCAGGAGCAGCTTTTTGAGTTGACCCGGCTTAGAAAGAGTTTGGGGCGTTTGGGGAGCAGAGGTCTGAGTGCGGGAGTGCTGAGTGGGCTGCGGTTGATGATCCAGTTGATGATCCAAGTGCATGGTCTTGCCTATCTTGCCTATGTTTGTGGAATGGGGTGACCCGATTGAGTGCGGTTCGGGTTGTGATTGAGAGTTGGTCAATTTGAAATTGTCAATTTGAAATTGTCAGTCTGAATATGTCGGTCTAACTTTGTCGGTCTAAATTTGTCAGTTTGAGTTGTTTGCCTGGTTTTAGGGGTATGGAGGGCGATCGCATCTCCCGCAATCCTCTGGTTCAGGCCATATTCAGGTTGATGCTGATCATTTAGACGCTCATTGTTAGAAGCACATAGTCTATATTTGCGAATTTATTGCAGATTGCTCCGGATATACGGATTTGAAAAAAACTTTATTTTGAGACTATGGATGAGATGCTGCACAATAGAATTTTTACTGAATTGAATTCCCAGTAACCTTTTAGCGGTTTCTTTTCTTTGGTGTTTTTCCTTAGTGAGCGTTTTAGACGTTTTGGGGAGACACCCGTCAACCAGAAGCCGCGTGTAACTCGAACATTGCCAGCCCTTTGAGGGAAAAACGATAAAGCTGCCTGCTGATTTGATGCCCTGTTTTTCCACCCCTTGAGTCAACTCATGTTCCAACCCAGATCCTCGGATGCATCTCCTGCAAAATCTCCCGCTAGAGTCCCGTCTCCCAAGCCCGAGATGCCGACCCCATCGGGGACAAAATCGCTGGCGGCACTATGGGCATCCAAGTACATCAAGGCGATCGCTTCCTATGATGCCTCAAACCAGCCCAAACCATCCGGTACTTCAACCGATCTGATCGAACTGGCATCTCAAATTGGGCGAGCGAGAACTGCGAACCGCGCCATCAAGAACCTGAATATGGCCAGTGCCTTGGCCTGGTCTTTGACCGAGAGCATTCTGGTCGATGAGATTCCCCGACATGGCATTGACCCTGACCTGGTTGACCCCTGGAAGATTTCGGCGGATGTGCATCAACTGTTTGACCAGGTGCTAAAAGCCTATGCCAACGGTGAATCGCCGCAGCGGCTGTCGGTTCTGGTAGGCAACCGCTTTGGTCAGATTCGTCGTAAATATACTGCAGAAGACCCGCGCGTAATTGGCTTTGTCAGTTTGCACCTCCACTATACCGGGCAAAAGCTGCTGGAGCGGCTGACCCCTCCCGAACGCGCCCTGGTCAACCCTTATCTGAAGGTGATGGATGACCATATGTATATGCCGCTGCGCGATGCCTATGAGGCGGCGGCTAATCATGAGATGGATTCGCCTGTTTTAGTGGCGGTGCAGCATTTACTTCCGGTAAGTACGGCGATCGCCCAGCTTGTCTGTGAGCATGTGGGGCGGGTTCATGCGGGCTACCAAACCTTCAGTGGGTCTTTGGGATCTGACCTGGTGCGAGTTTCTAGCATTCGCGATGTGGAGATGTTCCAGGTTTATCTTTGTTTGTGTGTGCTGGAAGACAATATTCGATCGGTGCAGCAGCAGTTGTTTCCGCTGTGTGTGATGCTCTATCCGCAGCTTGGGGTGCGGTGGGCGTTGGTGCAGGACATGCTCAAGGTGCTGCGCTGGGAGATGTACGACCATCTCAACTCAGCGGATATGGAGGTGTTTCTGCCCTATCTGCAACTGTTTGCGGAGATGTTTTCGCCGGAGGTTTTTCAGTTTCAGCCTTGAGGTTTGGGATTTGTTTAAAGCGCAGAGACGCGGAGACGCAGAGAAGAGAAAACAAGAGGGGAAAACAAGAGAAACAAAGAATTCTTCTTACCTCTGCGCCTCTGCGTCTCTGCGCTTAGTTCCCCTATGCTTTAGGTTTTTTGCTAACTAGGCTTAAGGCTCCAGCGGCGATCGCAATCCCTGCTGTCGTGTAAAACACCATGGGCAATCCGGCGTAGTTCCAGATGGGGCCGAGGAAGATGGGCGAGGAGAATTGGCCGAGGGAGTTGAATCCGGTGCCGATCGCCAATACGCTGGCTCTGAGTTCGGGGGGCGAGTAGCTGGCTAGGGTGTCGTAGAGGTTGGGGGTCATGATGCCGAAGCCGATGCCGAAGAGGACGGCGGCAGCGACAATTAGGGGCAGTTGGGAGAGGAAGGGGATCGTGACCAGGCTGATGGCCATGAGGGCGAATCCTAGGGCGATCGCTCGTCTTACCCCTAGCCATTTGCCAATGCGGCTGGCTCCAAAGGCGGAGACAATTGAGGCTCCCACGAGACGAATGGCTAAGACAAAGCCGTTGAGTTCAGGGCCTGCACCGATCGCATCTTTCAAATAAAGCGGGGTGTAGATCACCACTGAGTAGACAATGGTAGCGGCAATGGCGATGAAGAGATAGAGCCGGAGAATGCTGGGTTTGCGGATGACCTGGAAGAGCATTCGGGTGTCGCCGCCGATGACGGACTCGGAGGAACTGGCGCTGGATTTGTCTTTGAACTGGGTCGCCATGATTAGCGCTAGCGGGAAGCCCAGGCCATAGAGGTAGAAGGCATATTGCCAGTTGCTAGAACCGACCCAGCCGCCTAGTAAGGGGAAGGCGATCGCCGCCATGGACATGGCACTGGTGGCATAACCGAGGATGCGGGCACGGGTTTCGCCTTCGTAGAGGCTGGCGAGGAGGCCGATGGTGGCGGCTGCGACACCGCCGCTGGCGATCCCCAGGAGTCCTCGGCTGAGGAGGAGGGCGGAGAAGTCGGTGAGGAAGGCGGTGGAGGTGCCAAAGATGGCATAGAGAACCAGGCAGGGCAGCATCACCTTGAGTTTGCCAATGCGATCGGCCACGATGCCCATCAGCGGGGTGGCCAGGGCACTGGTGAGGGCATGGGTACTGACGAGCATTCCGGCCCATTTGGGGTCAAGCTGGAGGTGTTGCACCATTTCGGGTAGGACGGGAGAAACCACGCCGCCCGTCATGGTGGTCAAACATCCCGCCGCTAGGAGAGTCAGAAATTGGTGGAGTTGGGTGCGATTTGCGGGTTGAGTGATTTGCAAAGTATGCCTTCTGGGGGGGATGAAAGGGATTTGTAAAAGAGGTTTTGTGGGAGGGGGCGATCGCTTCAGGAGGCGCTTCAGGCTTGAGACGGTTGCCTGACGATGGCCTGAATGGTGGTCTGAATGATTGAGATTGGGGTGTGAAGGTTCCAATCTTTTTGAAAGAGGCGGATGGAAAGAAATCAGCCTATCAGAGGATTACAAGTGAGACAGAGAAGTGGGACGAATGACCAGAGGGAAAGCAGCTTCATTCGCGTTTTTCCTCATCGTCTTCTCAGGATGGGCAGCAGGTCATGCGACAGAATGAGAAAGACCGACTGCGATCGCCCATCAACCCGACTATTTCCATGAAAACCGATCAGCGCCCTGCTTGGAATTCACCATAGGGCACTTCTTCAAGTGAACCCTAGGGATTGGCTTCCTTAACAGGGGCTGTTTCAGACTGCATCTTTGAGTATGGGTGGCTGTTATCCCTTGGATATTTCTTCTCAGTGCCAGGAAAGAAAGTTGCACATGGCAGCTTGCGGGATAGTTTGATCCAGGATTTGATGACCTACTACTGAGATCTGCTCGGCTTGATTCATCATTTGCTGGTTTCGGATTTTACCCCTGGTCTGAATCGGTTTCAGCGATGTTCGGTCTTGGGTATCGGGTCGTACAATGCATCCCTTCATGAATCATCACAGGTAAAAGCGTCATGGAACTGGCAACAACTCTGAAAGGTCAGACGGTTCAAAATCAGGTGCGTGAAGTAGGAATTAACCCCAACCACTGGTATCCTGTGGCCTGGGCCGACCAACTCAAGGCCGGACAGGTCATGCCGATTACGGTGTGGCAAGAGGCGATCGCCCTCTACCGCAACTCAGCAGGAGAGGTCTTTGCCCTGGAGGATGCCTGCCCCCACAAAGGTATTGAGCTACACAAGGGCGAAGTGGTGGGCAACTGTCTGGTCTGCCCGTATCATGGCTGGGAGTTCAACGGCGAAGGTCAGTGCGTCGGCATCCCCTACTTTCCGGCTGACCAAAAGTTGCCCCGTGCCCAGGCGCGCAGCTATCCCACTCAAGAAAAATACGGCATTGTCTGGCTCTTTCCCGGTGACCCCCAGCTTGCCTCTCTGCAACAACTGCCCGAAGTGCCAGAATATGACGACCCTAATTGGATGATTATGCCGATTACGGGACGCTTCAAGGCTCACTTTTCGATTTGCAACGAAAACACCATGGACGTGTTTCATGGGTATCTTCATAAGAACCTCCAGGGTTGGTTTGACCCGGCACTGCTCAGCCTCAAGGAAACGGATGACTCGGTCAAGGCCGAGTACCGCGTCCGCTACAAAGGGGGTCTATCCAAGTTTCTGGGGCTGTCTACTCAAAAGGACGGTGTGACCACGAGGGTCGTGTCGATCGATTATTCCTATCCCCACTATCACAGCACTCTGGAAGGGGTATCATCGCTCTATTTGATGCGGCTCCCGGTGGGGCCAAATGAAACTCGCTCTTTTTCCCTGTTGTTTTTGCAGGTGCAGTTGCCCAAGTGGCTGCTGGACTTTGCCAAACCGATGGTTATGCCCCTGATTCGGAATTTGCTGTTTATGCGCTTTTTGGAGCAGGATGTCGGCATGATGGAGAGCGAACAGCGCAACTATCGGCAGAATCCTAGCCGTCGTTATGTGGAGGTGAACCCCGCGATTATTGCTTTGCAGAGACTGATCACCCGGCAATATGATCAATTTGTGCAACAATCTACTTCAGTTCAGACTGGTTCAATTCAGACCGGTTCAATTCAGACCGGTTTAATTCAGACTGGTTCAATTCAGACCGGTTCAATTCAGACCAGTCCTGTGCAACAATCCAGTCCATCTTTGAGTCATGGTGATCATCACCCTCGGGACGAAGAACTGTCTACTGCCCATCGAGCCGAGGCTTAATGGCCCCTGCCCGGAGAGCAGACTCCAGAAAATTCGATTCGGGGAATGTGACTGTGACGCAACTGTACCAGCATCCTAGTCTAGGTTTTTGAACTGGTGATAGATATGATTGGTGTCTATGCCAATTTTTTGACAGAGGTCGCTCAAAATCGGGTTCAATGTCGCATGAGGTCACAATCTCCGTGGGGTCACCATCCCCGTGGATTGCCCCGTCTCATGAATCGCAGTCTCAAGGGTCAGTTTCTCTGTCAGGTAGCGTTGGACTAAAACTTCGGGCGAAAGCCCAATTCACTTCTCGGCGATCGCACCATACGATCCCCCCGAGACGAAAAGCGACCAAAACAAGGTGAGGGGAGTTTACTGTGCAAGTTGTAAAGGAATATGTTCAGCGCTGGTACGAGAGTGGGCTTGACCCCGACGAGTACATTTGCCACGGCAAACAAGGCAACCTGGTCGATTTAGAAGAATCGGCCACCGGCAAACGCCGTACCGTGCTGACATTTTGTACCAATGATGTCTTGGGTTTGGTGCAGAATCAGGCGGTGCAACAGGCCGCCATTGATGCGATTTGGCAATACGGCACTTCCAATAGCTCTTGCTCGGTCTTGAGTGGTCGAATCGACCTCCACCGCCAGCTTGAGGAGGAAATTTCCGCCTTTAAGCATTTGCCGCATACCCAGCTTTTTCTCAATGCCTGGATGGCCATGCAGGCGCTGATGGATGCCTTCTGTCACCTGGCGATTCCGGTGCCCAACTTCCAGCACACTCGCGAAACCCTAATCCTCACGGATGTGCTGAACCACGGCTGTATCGTCTCAGCAGTCGCCAATGCAGGTACGCGCTCCGGCAAGCTGTTTGGCCATAGCCCCCGCGTCCGAGTCCGGGCTTACCGCCACTGTGATATGGAAGACTTTGCCCGCAAGCTCCAGCGCTATGCCCGTCCCGACGATCGCATCCTGGTCGTTTCTGATGCGGTCTTCTCTATGGATGGCGATGTGGCTCCCCTGCCCGACATGATCGACATCATGAGCCACTACGAAGGCAGCACCCTGGTGATGGACGAAGCCCATGCCAGCGGTGCCCTTGGTGCCACAGGTCGCGGCATCTATGAGCATTTCGGGATTCTGCCCCAACATGCGATCGAGCGCGGTGTTATCCCGCTGATTATGACCACCTTCTCCAAGTTTGCGGCTTCTGCAGGGGCAGCGATTAGCTCCCATGTGTCTGAGCTGAAGCCTTTGCTGAATGTGTCGCCGACTTCCATTGGCACCATTTCGCTGCCTGCCCCCACGACTGCCGCCGCCCTGGAAAGCATCCGCCAAGTGCGTCAGCATCCTGAGATGGTGCAGCGTCTGCAGGACAATACCAAGTATCTGCGATCGCGCCTGATTGAGCATGAGTTTGAAGTCATTGGCGAAACCAATGTGCTGCCTGTGCTGCTGCCCCCTGACCTGAATCCCAAGGTGTTTGCCCGTCAGTTGATGACTGAGCATGGGCTATGGGTGTCCCCTATCTGGTTCATTGCTAAGCCTCGACTTCGGGTCACGTCCAATGCGATCCACACCTACGAAGAAATGGATCGGTTGGTGGCTGGGATGAGTGCGGTTCGCGATGCGATGTATAAGCCGACTACAATCAGCGCTTAGTTCCTTTTAGCTAATAAAAAAGTAGAGGAGGGTTGCTCAACATGCAACCCTCCTCTATTTTTTTGAGCGATCGCTCTCCCTTACTCATTTAACTAAGCAGCGCTAGAACGTGCAGCTTCGGCTTCGAGTTGGGCGAGTTCGGTTGCGGCTTCTGCAAGATATTGGGCAATGTTGGCGCGGACAATGGGATCGGTTTCGCGTTGGAGTTCTTGATAGTGGAAGGTAAGGCGAATGCGACAGCCTTGAAGAGAGGTTGGATCAACGGCATAGCCGGGATTGTCAGGCATTGAGGGACTCCCTTTGAATCTCAATCGTGAGAAGTTGGCGATCGGATTCAGAATAGATGAATTTGCTTCTAATCATTTTGGAGAGATTGAATTAGATTGGGTAAATCTTGACATTGAAAGGAGACTTATATCTGCAATGTTAGGTTGCGCTACTTTACAACCAACCTCCCAGAGAAGGAACGTATCACACAGTTAAGTCCTACGAGGCAAAAGATGCCTTGATTGAGGCGCTGTGGGAAGAATTGCAAAAACTACGTCAGAAGAAGCCTAAAAAGACTTCAAAGAATTCGAGTTTGCCTCCCGCTACAGGCTTCAAAAGTGAGGTGCAGCAGGAGGAGAAGGAACTTCAAGGCAAACGGGAAGCAAGCCTGGGGCGAGAAGGAGGCGGTCGCCCCCTAAGCGAGAATCCAGACCAGACCCTCAAAGCAACTGTAAAAAGCTGTCAAAGTTGTGGCATTGAGATTTCCGAATCACTGCAAAATCTGCTGCAACGGTATGACAAAATTGATCTTCCTCCAATTCGACCGATTGTGACGAGAGTGGAGCGCTACGGCTGTCGCTGTCCTGGATGTGGAGAGCCACAGATTGCACTTGTTCCTGTGGATATGGAGCAAGGCAGTCCGTTTGGAGATCGGATCGCAGCATTAGTGACCACCCTGCGATATAGCCATGCCATTAGCTACCGTCGGCTGCAACAACTGCTGGCAGAAGTGTTTGGCTTAGAGATTTCCGAAGGCGCAATTGCCAACCTATTGACGCGAGTCAAAGGCCAACTGGCAACAGAGGTCGATGAGATCTTAGCAGCGTTGCGAGGTTCCAGGCTGGTATGCAGCGATGAGACGAGTGCGCGGGTCAATGGCAAGAATCAATGGGAATGGGTCTTCCAGAATGAGAGCGTCTGTTTTCACATCATTCGCCCCTCACGCGGGGCAGAGGTGATTGAGACGGTGATGGCAGAGCATCGCCCGGAGGTCTGGGTTTCGGACTTGTTCAGTGCCCAAAAGACCCATCCTGCCACATCCTGGCAAGTGTGTCTGGCTCACCAACTGCGAGATTGTCAGTATGGCATGGATGCAGGAGACGAGATTTTCTCGCAACGGATGAAGACGATTTTGCTCCGCTCTTTTGTGTTGCGAACTCGCTGGTCAACGCTTGCAGAGTCCACGCGCTATCAATATCGCTGTCGGTTATACCGAGACCTCCGAGCCGTTTTAGCGCTGACCCCAACTCAAGAAGATGGGATACGACTGCAAAATCGATATCGAGAATTGCAGGACAATCTATTTTTGTTTTTGGACGACGCGAGTATCCCAGCGACGAACAATGCCAGCGAACAGGCATTGCGTTGGAGTGTGATATTCCGGAAAGTGACCAATGGATTTCGCTCGGATTGGGGTAGAGATCTATTTGCTGCTGTTCGTTCAGTTGTCAATACGGGCAAGCGACAAGGGTTATCTGCTTTCGAGTCTATTCTTGTTGCCTTAAACCCCCTGGAATCCTTATTCGCTCTGAGTTGAGCAATTACGGGGAGAGTTCTCTTACTATGTCCTATATCGCCATTGGGAAGGGTTCAGTGAGCGCGATCGCCTCCTCCTTAACCTGATCAAACCTCACCTCACCCAAGCCTACGAAACCGCCGTCTTCTGCCAAAAACAACAGCAAGAGATCACCCACCTTCAGGAATCCCTCGATCAAACGGGCGTTATTTTTCTAGATCAAACGGGTCGAATGCAATGGATTACGATGCAAGCGCATCAGTGGCTTCAGAATTACTTGCCCTCCATTCGTAGCTTTCGTCAACTACCTGAACCCATCCAAGCTTGGGTTGATGCTCAACTCGTTCGTTTAAAGAACGATGACTTTTCGGCTGTTTGTTTGCCGTTGCGGTTGCAGGGGGGCGATCGCCAACTCGTCATTCGCCTCGTAAAAGATCAATATACCGACCAATATCTCTTGCTCCTGGCCGAAGAGCAGTCGATCGCAGCCGCGTTAGCAACATTGGGCTTAACGCCAAGAGAATCAGAAGTATTAGTTGCCATCATGCAGGGGCAGAATACGCAGACGATCGGACAGGCGCTCAAGATTAACCCCAGCACGGTTCGTAAACACCTGGAAAACATTTACCGCAAACTCAGAGTTCAGAGCCAAACCGAAGCTGTGGCAAAAGCATTGGAACGATTGGGTACCATCCATTAGGATTCAATGAGTTACTCCCAACTTGAATTACGGTTATGCGATCGACGGTTCCCAATCTTGTGTCTCTTCTTTTGACTGCGATCGCGCTCCTCAGTTGGTTTGGCCTCTTCCTATTTTTCGAGGCTCTCTTTGTATTCTCAATTTTCCCCATCACGTCCATCATTGCCCTACTGGGAGGCATTCTGATTGTCGCTCTGGGGTTGACGACAAAATCTAGTCAAACCAGTTGTGCCATTGTTCTAGCCTGCTTTGGGGTTGCGATCGCCTGGTTCTATTTCGGCGCTTTAACCCCAACCCAACCCTATCGCTTGTTCTTTCACGAAATCCAAAACGGCATGACTCGCGCAGAAGTGATGCAGCATTTCGATCGCCACAAGAATTTCCCTTACACCGTGCCATAAAATTCCAATCTCAAAGAGCCAAATGATAAGTATCACTCCCGCGATCGGGAATCCTCACCAACTGCTGATGAATCCCATCCGGCTGTAACCCCAATTCTTCCATGGGAATTAACCCAAGCAAGGGTTCCTCACTTCCCGACAGCTCAACACAAGTAAATTCTCCTTGCCGACCTAGAACGCTTAAGCCGACTCGCTTGAACAACCGAGCCTTTTGAACCCCGGCTGCCGTTTTAACATCAATTTCACCTGCAAAGGGTAATCCCAGCCCTCTGTGACAATATAGATGAGGCCAACTGCTCTGTCAGCGTCGGTTTGTCGCTGCGGCAATGCGTTGGAAGAGGCTTCGATAGCCCAGTTAATGTTGGGAACGATCGAGGGTTGCTGTACTTTGCAACCCTAAAAAGGGTTATACAAGGATTGCAGTTCTCAAGAGCTTGATGCTTCTAAACTAGGCGAAGCTTGTGAGGAACCTGTGAGGATGATCAATGTATCTTTTGCTACAAATAGAAGTTTTGTTAAGCTACTGTTGACAACTGTTAGGTAAATTGAATAGGGTCAAATACGTTGACAGTCATTGATAATCTTGTGTTTTTCTCCATCAAGCATTATTTCCAGATTGTCCTCCCAGTAAAATCACCCAATCTGTCACCGCAGCTTACTCTCAGTTGTTTTATTCTGTGTTCTATTTACACTGATTTTTCTTGAACTGGCCATGTTGTCAATCATTTGGTTCACCCGTCCGTTTTGATTGTTTAATTCTCCCTTAATTTGGATTGCTCTTTGTTTGAATTTCTGTATTAGATTCAAACTTGAGTCCCTGGTTAGCACCTGTGAATTCCGTATCTGTGAATTCTGTAAAGGATAAACATTGGTTGTGTTCTGATAATGGAGCGCAAACAGTAGAGAAAAAACAATCAAAATCAGGCAAGAAGGTCAGAAAAAATCAGACAAAAAGCCAGACAAAAAAGACAAACAAATAAGGCTAGGTGAGCAGGACTGGTAAAACTCCACAATAGCAGGTGACCTCGGTTTTCATGGATACCATTTTGATTCAGATATACCAAAATGAATCGAGCATTGACCTGATTTCCTAGGGTTTAATTCGTCTAGTATTTTACTCGTCTGTCATGCAGTGTCAGCGGATATAGAGTTCCTGATTCTATCGTCTTTCTAAGTTTCGATGATACGTTTCAATGATACGTTTCAATGAGTAGTGGCTCAGTTCACAATGAGTAGTGGCTCAGTTCACAGCAGCAATTCCAAATTCGGAATGTATCAAGAGATACTGACGAATTTGCAATGATCGGCATCCATGCTTTCACGGTCTAAATTGAAATCTTTGAT
>JALOOP010000406.1 GCA_025454315.1 Oculatellaceae cyanobacterium Prado106 | reverse complement strand
GGCCAAGACAATCACCGTTGCACCACCCGCCGCAAACCCATCCATCTCGGTCAGCAACTGATTCAGGGTTTGTTCCCGCTCATCGTTGCCGCCGTAGAAACCGTTCGACGCACGGGACTTACCGATCGCATCCAACTCATCAATAAAGACAATACAAGGAGCCTGCTTCTTCGCCTGCTCAAACAAGTCGCGCACCCGCGAAGAACCCACCCCAACAAACAACTCTACGAATTCCGAACCCGAAATGCTAAAGAAGGGCACACCCGCTTCTCCCGCAACCGCTTTCGCCAGCAGAGTTTTCCCGGTTCCCGGAGGCCCCACAAGCAGCACCCCTTTGGGAATCCGCGCCCCAATCTTGGTGAAGCGCTGCGGATCTTTAAGGAATTCCACCACTTCCACCAGTTCGGTCTTGGCTTCTTCCACACCCGCAACATCGGTAAAGGTAATCTTCTCAGACTCCCCTTCGACATACACTTTGGCACGGCTCTTGCCAATGGAAAGCACACCCTGCTGTCCGCCAGAACTCCGGCTAATGAAGAATTGCCAGATCGCCACAAAGATCAGCGGCGGAATCACCCAACTCAGCACGCTCCCCAACCAGCCATTCTTCGCAGGCGGTGCAGCGGCAAATTCGACGCCCTTTTCTTCCAGGCGCTTGGGCAACTCCAAATCAAAAATGGGCGTGGTCAGATAAACTGGCCCCAACTCGTCATTTTCGCCCTTCAACTGATACCGAATCTCATTTTGTCCCACCGAAACCCGTGCCACTTCCTGATCATCCACCTGATGAATAAACAGGCTATAGGGCACCTTGGGTACTGAAGGGCCAAATAAATTGGGTAAAAACAGGTTTACCAATAGAAACACTCCAGAGAGCAGCAACAGGATGTTGCCAATCTGTCGGGCACGAGGAGGCTGGGGCTTGTCTTTTATCGCCATCGTTTCACATCCGTTTTAACTTTTATGTACTTATCTTAAGTTGTTTCCCGTTCCTCTCATAAATCTAAGAGGGGCGGAATTCCCTACATCGGTTTAGCGGGTTTTGAGCCTAAACCTTTTTAGAAGGTTTGGGGGACGGAGGCCATCTATACAGCGGTAGAGATGGGGGAAGGGGAAGGGGAAAGGGGGGAACATTCTCAAATTGATTTCATAGTTGAGTTGCGATCGCACTAATCCTAGGAGCATTCTAAGGATTGATCATGAGACAAACCGAAATTTTTCTTCCAGGACATCCCGGTGGAAGTCAAATTCCTCTGCATAGGGTGCGTCTCTGTGGTTCTGATCTGAGAATCTTAGCTTTTGCCCTTCTATAGGATGACAAATCCTTGAGTGAAGGCATTCCCATCCTATAAAAAGACCCTTTGGGGATTAACGCCCAAAAGGTCTTCATTGTCTTAACCTGATTGTCTTAAACCTGACTGTTTTAAACCTGGTTGTCCTAATCGTGACTTGTCTTAACTCTACAGATGCCAGAGATGACGCTTATAGAGCCATTAAGCTGCTTCCATCTCCAGCCAATCAAAAATCCGATCGAGTTGTTCTAAGGTGATCAGCCCGTACTGCCACAGCACCATGGGCAGCAACGTTGCCCCCTGCTCCTGGTGATGACGGAGGGCAAGGGCGATCGCCGCCGTCGGAACTGCTAGTTCGTCATTTAAGAATTGTATTAAACGGGTTTGGGTCGTCGATTGTCCCTCCATAGTGGTCACCTCAGTGTGGGTTCTTGTAGTAGTTTTTGTAAAGTTTTGTAAAACAATTTCATGTTCGTTGAAGGCATTATAGCGAAGAAACACAGTTTTGTTCAGATTTTTTTTAGATTTTAGACGGATTCCCCAAAGGGACTGCTAAGACAGCACTTCAGCCCGCCCCCAAATTTTTCTTTCCGTAAATCCACTACCCTTTCTGGACTTCATCATAGGATTCATCGCCCCATCCGTACTCTCCTGAAAGGGAGAAAAATGAGAAGGGCGATCGAGAGTTCTCATAATTGGTGGATAGGTGGATAGGTGGATAGGTGGATGGGTAGATAGGTGGATAGGTAGATGGGTGGATGGGTGGATGGGTGAGGACGTAAAGCCTCTTCTTTGCTAATACCTCTTTGGGAGCATGTCAGTTCCTCATAAGCAATTATGCTTAGTCGTTGGGTACCGCTGCCCCAATTAATCCATTGAGATAGGCATGAGATAGGCACAACGATGAGCTAATACTTGAGGGACATTTTCGCGCTTCCATTGCGGTTCCAGATGCCGTCATGACCATCGCCTAAGCAAGTCGATGATGCATTCCACTGCGCTCACGCATCTCGCTAAGCAATCGGCAACCGAATCACAAACGTTGTCTTTCCCGGTTGGGAATTGACCGCGATCGCCCCCCGATGCCGATTTTCCACGATCCGACGCACGATATCGAGTCCCAGCCCCGAACCTTGGCCGACGGGTTTAGTGGTATAGAAAGGTTCAAAGATGCGCGATTGAATTTCGGGGGACATGCCGCTGCCGGAATCGGTGATCTTGACACAGATGTGGTCGCCGTCTCGTTTGGTGGCGAGGGTGAGGATGCCTTTGCCGTTCATTGCGTCGATCGCATTGTCGATTAAGTTTGTCCAGACCTGGTTCAGTTCACTGCCATAGGCCGAAATATGGGGGAGTTGGCGATCGTACTCTCGCTGCACCTCAATGCCTTGCTTGAGACGGTACGAGAAAATTCGCAGCGTGTCCTCTAACCCGTCATGAACATCGATCGTTTGTTGTACCCCCTGGTCTAAATGGGAGTAGGATTTCATCGATCGCACCAGTTCCCCAATCCGTTCTGCGGCGCGTTGACCACTGTGGATCAGCGACATCACATCAAAGGACAGCGCCAACCAGCGAATGCCCATATCCCGCAGTTCAGTGGTGTAATTGCGCCAACGGTCAACCAGGCGCTCCAGGGTGGCAGCCTCCACGCCTGCCATCGCTAACGGGGGCGCGAGTTTCCAGGCATCCTGCACGCCGTAATCTTCTAGCCAGTCGAGGAGTTCATCTTCGCGATCGCTCTGTTCCAACGCCCCCAAGGACTGATTGACGATCGTCTCATAGCCTTGATCCCGCACCTTGAGCCATTCCTGGGTATGGGCTTCATCGACATTTTGTTGACCATAAATCAGGTTCATTCGCTGCAACTCGGCCAACGCTGGCACCACATCCTTGAGCGATCGCACAATCGCCGAAGCCGGATTATTCAACTCATGCGCCAACCCTGCCGACAAGGTGCCCAAAGCAGCCATCTTTTCCCGCCCTCGAATAAAAGATTCCAACCCCCGCAACCGTTTCGCCACCGTCTGAAACACCGTCCGCTCAAAATCCCGACATTCATGCAACAACTGCCGAAAATCATCGGCGTTAATTTCATGCAGTCGGCAATCGTTCAAAGCTCTCACCGTAACGGCCACGGGTTCATCCGTCAGCACATTAATCTCTCCAAAGAAGGCGGGTGCAGCATGTTGCCCAATCGGCATCTCAATCCCCTCACTACGGCGCGTCATCGCCAGCACGCCCTCCGTCACCACCAAAAAACCCCTGGATGCTGCCCCTTCCTCCACCAAAGTCGCCCCCGCCGGAAGCCGGATCTCTTGGGCGCGATCGCACACCCATTGCAAGCGTTCTTCAGGCAGTTTCTGAAACAGTTCCAGGGTTAGGAGTTCGTGGATGCAGAGCATGGGTGGGGGAGTGGGGAGTGGGGAGTGGATGGGTGGATGGGTGGATGGGTGAAGCAGGGAGGAATTTTTTTGGGCTGATGATTCCTTCTGGTTTTCCCTCTCTCTTCTTTAGGGAGAAATTTTTCTTTGCCGATGAATCCTTTTGGGTTGTTCCTTGCTCTGCTAGGGAGGAGGGTAGTTCCTTTTCCGTTTGTTCTATCTTTCGCCATCGTGTACACGCAAGTCGAACGGGCTACGCAGCCGGGTTTTCGCCCCCCCGCCCCCAACTTTGGGGGAGCCGAGCCTTCTTTGAGTCTTGGTTGAACCTTCTTTGAGCTTTCGCTGAGCCTTCACGGGGGCGATCGCAGAAGCCTCACCGAACTCAAAGTCCCCCAGAACTGGGGGATTTAGGGGGCGGAAACCCCGAAGCGAAGCCGATCGCAGACTTGTGTATACACGTAACTCTCCTCTCGGGAGAGCAAGGTCATGAGAAGTGAAGGACTGAGTAACGCAGAACTAACCTGATTTTTGTGTCGATCCTGAAACATATTAGAAAGTAAAGGATGACACTCCGATCAGGCAATTGATTTAAAGAATTTCTACATAAAATCACCCATCCACCCATCCACCCACTATCCTGCCTCATGCGGTGGCTGTGTTGTCAGTCCGCCATCAACGACGAGAAGTTGCCCCGTGACGTAGGAGGATTCGTCGGAGCCAAGGAAAAGGGCGACGTAGGCAACTTCTTCGGGAGTACCTTGTCGTCCCAGGGGGATGGCGGGGTAGGTGGATTCCTTGCTGTAGCCTGCGCCCACATAGAGGGGATCGTTGAAGGGGGTGTCGATCCAGCCGGGGCAGATGGCGTTGACGCGGATTCCGGTGCGAGCGTATTCCACCGCGAGTTGGCGCATCAGTTGGATAGAGCCGCCCTTGCTGGCATTGTAGGCGACAGCGGCCTTTTCACCGCCTATGCCAGAAGTGGAGGACGTGATGATCATCGAGCCGCCGCCTGCGGCCTGCATCTTGGGGATGCCGTACTTAGCGCATAGAAACGAACCCGTCATATTGACCGCCAGGGTTTTCTGCCAGAGTTCTAGCGGCATGTCAATGGCAGTCCCTGCAATCAGAACGCCTGCGTTACTGAATAGAATATTCATCTGACCGTAAGTTTCTACGGTTTGATTGATCGCGAATTCAACCTGATCGGGCTGGGTGACATCGGTGGCGATCGCGATCGCCGTCCCTCCCTCAGCTCGAATTTTCTCGGCCATAGCTTCGGCAGCATCACCGCGAATATCTGCAATCACAACCTTTGCGCCTTCCTGGGCATAGAGGCGAGCGGTCGCGGCTCCAATCCCAGAGGCGGCTCCGGTGATGAAGGCTACTTTTTGGTCTAAGCGTCCCATGAAATCTCCAGTAGTTCAGTCGAGTGATTCGGTCTATTGATTCGGACGAGCCATAATCTCTCATCATCCTAATTCGTGAGTTGAAAAAGCGATCGCCCTTTGCGCTACAGATTGTTACAAAAGATTTGCCACAGAAGGTGCCTACAGGACATCTGTTACAGAGTTTCCTCTACCCCCAGCGTTGGATGAAGCTCCATCCTCGGGTTGATTCAATTCACTGTTCGCTTGCAGTACAAAGAGGTTGCACGAAACTCAAACAGGTTTTTCATCATGAGTTATCTTGAATCTATTTCTAAATTCGTGTCCAAAGTCTTTCAAAGCATCGTTGCCTTGAGCTTCTTCCTGGGCATCACCTTTACTGTGCAACCTGCTCTCATGCCTGCGGTAGCGATCGCCGCTCCCCTCTCCTCCGAATCCCCCGTTCTCATTAGCCGCTACTACGAAGACAGCATCGAACATCGGATGGAAAAAGCCAAGGGCGGCATCAAGCAAGACATGCGCCAAGCCTCCAACCAGGTGAAAGACACCGTCCGGGAAGCCAAAGAAAACACTGAACGCAGCATCGATCGCGCCCAAGGTGCCGTCGAAAATGCCAAAACCCGCACCAAGAATAAGGCTGCGATCGAAGAAGCCGAACGCAGAGCCAAGGTTGCCGTCAAAGACATCGATCATGAGGGCGGCTACTATTCCCAACCCCGAGCCAAGCGTTAATCATCTCAATTTGAGGAGTGACGGAAGTGAGTCGGGGCAGGGTGAAACCTTGTCCCGATTTGGGCAGTTTTCATTAATTGGTTTTAGTGAATCAATGTTGATACCTGCATAGAAACTGAATTAAAGAAAAAACTAGGAAATCATCATGGCAAACCTTATTCGAGAACAAGTCATTACCCAAATTCAACAGGAAAAAGCCAACGGCAACCTGAATCCTGAACGGTTACGCGAGATCGTCAAAACAGCAGTGGCCGATGCGATCGCCCAAGCCAAACTCGGCACCGACGAAATCCACGCCAATGTTGTGGTCGCTAGCGGACTTGACGAACTCCAGGAAGAAGCCGACAGCAGCCATGCGATCGTCGAAGAAGCCGTGACCGCCGCCATCGAACAACTCCCCGAAACCGACGCTGATTTCCAGAGTAGCGTTCATGCTTCGGTGGAAGGGGCGATCGAAGGACTGAGCCATAATAAACGACAAGCCATTCAACAAGCACAGCAAGAGGTTCAATCCTTACAGGCTCAAATTGACGACGAAGAGAGAAGCCTGCACGAAAAAGTCAACCACACCCTGAACAATCTAGAAAGCAAACTCAAACAGGGTTCCGAGAAAGTGGTAGACGCGGTCAAATCCGCCACCCACAACTTCCGCGACACCGAAGAATTTGCCCTCATGCAAAAGCGCTACGCCCAGCTTCAATCCCAACTCGCCATTCTCAGAGCCAATCTCACCGCTCGCTACGGCTCCCAATACGAAGGGGTAAAAAAATACCTCGACGAAGCCCAAACCTGGTACGAAGCTACCCACCAGCGCGCCATCCAGCGCGACGACCTGGGCAACACCCCACTCCAACGGAAACAATCAGACTGGGCAACACCCCACTCCAACGGAAACAATCAGACTTTGCCAACAAACTCGGCGAAGCAGGCTCCGCTGCCGCCCGCCGCGAGAAGCAAATTCGCAGAATTCTGCGGGAACTGTGGGAGTTGGCGACGGGCGATCGGAATGCGGCGTAAGGGTAGAAGGGTGGATGGGTGCAATTCAATTTGAGACATGCTTTAAACAAATGACTGCATTGAATTGCAATCCTTCCTCTCAGTTCACCATAAATCCTTCCATCCCAAAACCACATCTCTTCTCCATCACTTTAAGTCTCTCAAATCTGTTGCTGCTAGTGAATTCCAAACGATTAGTTAGTCTCGTTCTCAGCTCGTCTGTAGCTGCAAGTATCGCCTCTCTTGACGTTAGTTGTGAGACACTGGTTTGTCAGGACTAAAGTCCTTACTGCAAACAGGCTTGTAGTAAGGACTTTAGAGTTTGAATGTGCAGCGTTAATGAATAGAGAAGGCAAAAAGGAGAAAGGGTGATGGGCAACTAAAGATTCCTGCAAGATTCACCCATCCACCCATCCACCCTTCTACCCATCCACCCTTTCACCTCCACTCCTCCCTCAGCTTTGCGATCGCCAATTCCTTCAACTTCGCTTC
>JALOOP010000044.1 GCA_025454315.1 Oculatellaceae cyanobacterium Prado106 | reverse complement strand
GAGCGATCGCCCAAATCCAAACCTTCAGACTCAACCGGGATCAAACTCCTGGAACCAAAACCTGAAGGCCAGAAAATTCCTATCCGGGATAGTTTTTCGTCGCTGTTCATGAGCGTTTCTTATCGGAAGAGGCTCCCATGAGCTAGAGGCTCTGATCCAATGGGCTAAAGAGAATCTAACGACTAAACAATCGCATCCTGCTTAAAGAAAACGGATGAGCCAGATGAACTAAAAAACGAAGCAAAAAAACAGAACCGAAACATCGGAATTGAGAAAACTGGAGCGAACTCAGGTGCTGTAGGCTGCTCTAGTGGAGACATCAGCCGGATAAAGCCCGTTCAATAACGGTAAACTCGGCGATCGCCAACCTTATGGGCGATCGCCAGAATCTGCTGGTTTGACCGGGCAATCCTCTCCCCCAAGCACCACAAAATCTATCCTGCGAATGATCAACGTCGCTTACTAGAGGCGGGGCAACTAGCGCAAACGCAATACTGCTAACTTCAGGAGCAAATTCGATCGCCGTCAAAAAACTCCACTCTTGATTCAATCAATCGATTCAATCAATCAATTCAAGCAATCGATTAAATCAATCGATCGAGTCAGCCGATTAAATCAACCGATCGAATCAAATCCTGCAACTAGCAATAGGCTTGAAGGGTGAGAATTCGGGGGAGAACCCAAACACAACACCGATCCAGGGGCTAACCTGGGGAGAGGCTCAAGCGGCTGGCATTTGAATCCATCGTCCTGGGGTAAGATAGCCGCGATCGCACATACGGTTACCTCCCCTGAAAATGGGGCATTCCCCTATTAAAGCCGATGGTAAATTTGCCAGAATATCACTGTAGGCTGAAATAATAGCATCGGTCAATTTTAAGACCGTTTTTTTGATCGCCCCAAGGGACAGATCAGAGGAAAGAGCAGAGGGCAGATGCGGTCAACATCCTGAACCTGCTGAATCTCACCTTTTGAAACAAATTAAGCGTCAACGCTGCCCATTTTTAGACCCTGTTATAAGATCTGGCGATATCCGCTTTCAGCCCCACCCGACCCGCTATTCTCCTGACGCAGACTGCAAGGAACCCACATGGACAACAAGAACTTTCTCAATCAGATTCTGATGCTGGGCATTGGTACCACCTCTATGGTGGCCGACAAAATGCGAGAAGTCACCGACCAACTGGTCAAGGATGGCAAACTCGACCCCGACCAGGCCAGCACCTTTGCCAATGACCTAATGCAGCAAATCAAAACGGAACAGGGCAACTGGGAAACCCAAATCCAACGCCAAGTCCGCAACGTCATGCAAGACCTGGGCGTTCCCCGGCAAAACGAGGTCGATGAACTGCGCGGACGCATCGATCGCTTGGAGCGACAAGTCCGGGATCTGGAAAATAAACTTTGGCGGTAGAAGCAGGGGCGAAAGGGGAAAGGGGAAAGGGGAAAGGGGAAAGGGGAAAGGGGAAAGGGAAAAGGGAAAAGGGGAAAGGGGGAACCCTAGTATCCACCCAGAATCCCGCCCTTTCGCCTTTCGCCTTTCGCCCTTCGCCCCTCGCTTTCGCCCTTCCCCTGTCCCGTAATGATCGTTTCGATTTAAACTAGAGAGCGCTGTACGAAGCATCAGGAGGACTGATTTTGCGGGAAATTCTCATTAGTTTTGGAGTCATGCTGGTTTGCGTGGTCTTCCTTGTGGTGGCACAGTTCACCCAGTCGGGCAGTGAAGCGATCGCCGCCAAGCTCCCCCAGACTGCCCCCGTCGAAGCGGCACAACCCCCAAAAACCGCCGCCAATTTCTTCGCCCAGGTGGCCGCCCAACCGATCGCCCAGGCCGACCTGCTCACCCCCTCTAGCGAGACAAACACCATGCCAGAAGCTGCTGAAAATATTGTGACAACCGACTCTGGGTTGCAGTACATCGAACTGGTCGAAGGCACCGGGGACATGCCCCGAGCCGGCCAAACCGTTGTCGTTCACTACACCGGAACGCTCACCGATGGCACCAAGTTTGACAGTTCGCGCGATCGCAACCAGCCCTTTGACTTTCCCCTAGGGCAAGGTCGCGTCATCAAAGGCTGGGATGAAGGACTCTCCACCATGAAAGTGGGCGGCCAACGCCGCTTGATCATCCCCCCCGATCTGGGTTACGGTGCCCGAGGCGCAGGCGGAGTCATTCCCCCCAACGCCACCCTGATCTTTGATGTGGAACTCATCCGCATTGCTGGATAGGATGTTTTAGTATCGATCAAATGGGAGGAGGGAGATAGCAATGTGCTATCTCCCTCCTTTTTAAGTCTGATTTAAGTCCAATTTGAGTCTAAATTTCAATTCAATTGAATTTGATCCATCAATAGGGCTAGACCGGACGGTTGGGAGAAGCCAGGTTGCGGAAGCGCGTATACTGCGGTTCAAACAGTACCTTGACGGTGCCAACCGGGCCATTCCGGTGCTTGGTAATAATGACCTCAGCGATGCCCCGATCGGGCGTGTCCTCGTTATAGTATTCATCCCGATAGAGCATGATGATCAAATCCGCATCCTGCTCAATCGAGCCGGACTCCCGTAGGTCGGACATCATTGGACGCTTGTTGGTGCGAGCTTCAACGCCCCGACTCAACTGGGAGAGGGCAATAATTGGTACGTTAAGTTCACGGGCTAAACCCTTGAGCGATCGCGTCACCTTAGACAACTCCTGCACCCGGTTATCGGAGCCACTGCCCTCCATCAACTGCAAATAGTCAATTAGAATCAGCCCTAGCGCCCCGCCCTGTTCGGCCTGAAGCCGTCTGGCTTTCGATCGCATCTCCGACACCGTAATATTGGGTGTGTCGTCAATAAACAGCGGCAGTTGCGACAGGACGCTAATGGCATGACCCAGGGGCTCCCATTCGTTCTGGCTAATCCGCCCCGCCCGCAGCCGTCCACTCTCCACCTGCGCCTCACTGGAGAGCAAGCGGTAGACCAACTGCTCCTTGGACATTTCTAAGCTAAAGACGGCGATCGGCAATTTGTGAAAAGCGGCAATGTTACGGGCAATGTTCAGGACAAAGCTGGTTTTGCCCATGGCCGGACGACCTGCGGTGATGATCAGATCCGATCGCTGGAACCCCTGGGTCATGGCATCCAAGTCATAAAAGCCACAGGAAATCCCAGGCAGCACCATACCCAGCGATCGGCTTTCAATGTCGGAGAAGGTGGTGGTGAGAATATCGGCGGTGGAGGCTAGTCCCCGGTTGGTGCGGTCTTGTGCCAGACCAAACACTTTCTGCTCCGATTGATCCAGAATTTTCTCCAGGGAGGCGCTGGTGTCATAGCCCAGTTGAGCAATTTCGCCACCCGCCTGGATCAGCTTGCGGCGGACATACTTCTCAGTGACCAACTGGGCGTACTGGTCAATGTTGACTGCGCTGATGGTACGGTCTACCAATTGCACAATCCGACTCTGTCCGCCGACTTTTTCCAGTAGACCCCGATCGCCCAGCCAACTGGTGATACTCATCAGATCGGTGGGTCGTCCTTGAGCCTGGAGCGCCACGGCAGCGCGATAAATTTCCTGGTGGGCACTAATATAAAACGCTTCGGGGTGCAGCAACTCCATGACGCGCCCAATAGCTTCCGGGTCAAGCAAAATGCCACCCAGAATGGCTTCTTCAGCGTCAATATTTTGGGGGGGGAGGCGATCGCTGTAGCTCTGAAAGACTAATTCTTGAACCATAAGACGCAGCAGAGAGAAGGGTGCTGAGTATTGTAGCTTGCTTCTCCCCTGCTTTGCAGAGAGCCAGGGAATTCTTCAGAGGTTCCGGTTACCAGAATTTACGTTTCAAAACAAAATGCAAAAGATTCAGCTCAAAACCTTAAAATTTTGCCCCACCTTGAGGGGAGCGATCGCTGGAACCCCTCTCTTACCCCTCTGTCAAACCCTCAAAACAGCGATCGGGAAACAGGTCATTGCCCTGCTTCCCGATCGCATTTTGGTCTATTCCAGAAGTCCATTCAAGAGAGGAATGGGTGAGTTAAACTAGAGCGCATCTAGTTGGATACCACCTGCACATCCACCGTCGCCGTCACGTCAGGGTGGAGTTTGATCTCAACCTTGTAGGTGCCCAACTGATGGATTTCGGGTACCGTAATCCCCCGGCGATCGATCTCTTGCCCAGTTGCCGCCTGAATGACTTCGGCGACTTCCTGATTGGTGACGGTACCAAAGATGGCCTCTTTTTCACCAACCTGCTTAGCGATTGTAAACTGGCCTGATTTTTCTAGGGCGGCCTTCTGGGTTTCAGCCACTTGCTTCAGTTCCAGAAGCCGTTGCCGTTCGGCTTCCCGCCGCCGCTCGACCTGCTTGAGAATTCCGGGAGTCACCCGTACCGCCATCTTCTGAGGCAGGAGATAGTTACGCGCATAGCCAGGCGCAACTTCAACTAAGTCGCCGTTGCGCCCTAGCTTGCTAACATCTTGATTGAGAACCAACTGTATCCGCTTCGCCATAAACCTTACCTACTAAACCTTACCGAACTAAACCGAACCGACCAAACCTGATCGAACCTGAGACCTGACCGAACCAACAAAAACAATCGTCAGCCCGAGCCAAAAAAACTTCGCGATCGCCACAAAATTCACCGCTGCCAGCGCAGTTCTAAGCGTATTTTTCGCACAGTCTAATATAGTAGCGAACCAAGGTAGTTTATTGCAATAGGGTTGTCTACACTGCCGCCAATCCTCCACTGATGGAGCCACCGATCGCCAGGGAATCGCGGCCTCGCTTTTCTGTCAAAGCCCAAAGTAAATCATGCCGCCCATGAGCAACCCACTTTTCCCCAACCCGGTTCAAGCGTTAAAATGCTTTCGGATGTGCCAGCAGTTAACGGCTCTACTGCTCCCAATTGATCTCGTTCGCTTAGATGAACGAACCACTCCTATCCATATCCTAGCTGGCGAAGAAACCCAGATTGAAATCCTCCCCGACGGAACTCCCCTATTCCTATGAGTCAATCGAATTTTGAGTCCATGAATAAGGCCGATCTCCGCGCCTATGTCCTCGCCCATCCCGAGGATCAAGCTGGCTTCTATGCGCTCGTCGATCGCCTCCATGCAGAACCGAATCAGCCGTCAGGAACAGCGATCGCCACCCTAGACCAACTCCCCGAAGTCCAACGAGCCCAACAACAAGCCAAACAGCGGGTTCAACAAAGACTCCGAGAACAAGGAACCTCTTGGGGCAACCCCAACGAATAACCCCCGCCCAGATGAACCAAATCGGGCTAGAGTTTTAAAGTTCACTCTCGCCCTACCGATGTCGATGCTCCTTGAAATTGACGCCGATTCCCTCAACCAGCTTGCTCTGACCCCCGTTCAGAAGGTCATCGAGACATGGCAACATCAGGGAACCTTAGCAAATCCTCAAGACCCCATTCGCTTCCAGATCAATTACCCCCGCGAAGACGGCGATCCCCGCGAACTCTCCGAGATCCCAGAGGTGCGGCTCTGGTTTGTTCGCCTAGATGCTCAATATCCCTGGCTTCCCTATCTGCTGGACTGGGAAGCAGGCGAACTGGCGCGTTATGCCGCCATGCTCATCCCCCACCAATTTAGCCCCACCGAAGGCATTCAATTCAACCCCGAAGCGCTCGAAATCTTCGTCATGGGCAAGGTCTTTGTCCTGACCACCTGGCTCCAACAGCAGGGCATCAACAGCCGCACCCGACTCAAGTTTATGACCCAAATGCTGGGCTATGAGCTGGAGGATGGGTTCTTTGATTTGATTGGATTTGCTTAGGTTGGGGGAAAGGGTGGATGGGTGGATGGGTGGATGGGTGTTCTACTGGGGGACATCTTATTGCACAGAGAATCCTTTCTATGCGGGCTTTTCAGCCTTCTGGTTCACCTGTCCCAATCCCATAAATCAATCCTTCAGCAACCCCTTATTTCTCCATCGTTGCTCATGCTTCATCCTGCATCAGGAGAAGAGTAGAGCCTAGAAAAAGGGTTTGCACCAGTCAATAATCCTTACATCAAAAAGAAAAGATCCCAAGCAAGTAAAGTCTTGAACATCCCAAAATTCCCCTCTTAGTCACCCATCCACCCATCCACCCATTCACCTATCCACCCATCCACTCCCCATCCCCTGTCTCGCTATAATAAACCCATCCCTCCCGCGCCAACGACTATGCCGACCTGCCCCCGCTGTCACCAATCGGTGGATGCTCAGGCGATCGCCTGTCCCCACTGCCGCACCTCCCTCAAAGCCTATGGGCATCCCGGCATTCCCCTCCATCGGGCAGGCTCGGAGGAGTACCTTTGTCAAAGCTGTATCTACGATCAAGACGACACCTGCAACTATCCCCAGCGTCCCTATGCCAAGGAGTGTATGCTCTACACCAACCAGACTCCCCTGGCCGCCCAACGCTCCAAAGCTAGCCTGGATGTCAGCCTTACCCTATGGATTCGACGAAATGCGGGTTGGTTGATTCTCCTAGCGGTTGCTCTGATCATCATCCTGCGAACCTTTTCATAAGAGATGAGTGAAGAAGTCAGGAGCAGAATCTAGCCAGATTTAGCTGACCCTAGCTGACCCTATCCGTGAATCCTTTCATCAAAAGTCAGCGAGAACTCCTCAGTTCCCGCTCCTAGACTCATTCCCCAACTCATTCCCCAACTCATTCCCCGAACCAGCCCCAGATCTCCCTTTCGCCTTTCCCCCTTTCCCTTTCGCCTTCTCCCTTTCCCCTACTTCCCAGACTCCGCAATCCACCCCTTGATCGTGGCAATCACATCCGTTAACGCAATCTCTTGCGCCTCATGGTTGGTGCGTTTGACCACTTCCACCTTGCCCTGTTGGAGCGATCGCCCCGTCACAATCCGAAACGGAATCCCCACCAGATCCGCATCTTTGAACTTCACCCCGGCACGCTCATTGCGATCGTCTAATAGGGTTTCGATTCCAGCCTGGTTTAGCTCCTTGTAAAGCTGTTCGGCAGCAGCTACTTGAGTGGCCTCAGTCACGTTAGGAATGACGACGATCGCCTGATAGGGAGCGATCGCCACAGGCCAAATAATCCCATCTTTGTCGTAGGACTGTTCTACCGCAGCCTGAGCCAAGCGGGAGACACCAATGCCGTAGCAGCCCATCACCATCGGCATTTCTTCGCCTTGTTCATTGGTGTAGGTGGCCGACATGGCGATGGAATATTTGGTGCCTAGTTGGAAAATGTGGCCAATTTCGATGCCTCGGGCGGTTTTCAGGGTTTGACTCGGGTTGTGGATAGCGCGATCGCCCGCGATCGCCTTTCTCACATCCACGACCGCCTTGGGCAGGGGAAACTGAGTATCCCAGTTTGCGCCTACAACGTGATGGCCGGACTCATTGGAACCCGTAACAAAGTTTTTTAACTCCACTACGGTTTGATCTACCAGTCGCAAGAACTTAGGAGCCAGATTTTTCACGGGTTGAATATAGGAATCACTCAGATCTGGCGCAATGTAGCCCAGAGGCAGCGGTTGACTCGCCCATTTCTGCTGAGCTTCGGCATCGGGTACTTCCAGGGCAATCACTGTTTTGCCGCCGTAGGTTGTAGCCAGCTTGACCAACTCATTTTGCAATTTCACCTCATTGACATCCTGATCGCCCCGGATGCTGACTAGTACCAGGACTGCCGTGCCATTGTCATAGACCACCTGGTACAGGACATTTTTGACGATCTGGGTGGGTGAACAGTTGAGGAATGCGCTGAGGCTGGCGATCGTTGGGGTATTAGGCGTTTCGAGTTTTTCGTAGGTGGTGAAGGTGGAGGGAATGGCGTCGGGCGGTAGGGAAACGGCCTTTTCCACATTAGCGGCATACTGGCCGTCCTCGGTGTATAGCACTTCGTCCTCTCCAGCATCGGCCAACACCATGAATTCCTGGGAACCTGAACCACCGATCGCTCCTGAGTCTGCATCGACTGCCCGAAACGCTAGTCCACAGCGGCTCAAAATTCGGTGGTAGGCATCATGCATCTTTTGGTACGAATGCTTCATCCCGGCCTCATCGGCATCGAAGGAGTAGGCATCTTTCATAATGAACTCGCGTCCCCGCATTAGGCCAAAGCGGGGGCGAATCTCATCGCGGAATTTGGTTTGGATTTGGTAGAGATTTTGCGGTAACTGACGATAGGTGCGGATTTGGTCACGGGCGATCGCCGTAATCACCTCTTCATGGGTGGGACCTAATCCAACTTCCCGATCTTGGCGATCGGTCAGGGCAAACATAATCCCTTCCGCCTGGGTATAGGTATCCCAGCGTCCGGATTCCTTCCAGAGTTCAGAGGGCTGCAACTGGGGCAGGAGACATTCCTGGGCTCCAGCCGCGTTCATTTCATCCCGGACAATCTGGGAAACCTTCTGAAGCACGCGCCACATCAGCGGCAGATAGGCATACAGGCCACTGCCCACCCGCCGAATAAATCCCGCCCGCAGCAACAGCTTATGGCTGGGGATTTCTGCCTCTGCCGGGTCTTCCCGCAAAGTCACAAACAGCATCTGAGACAGGCGCATGGTCGAGTTTCCTTCTTGCTAGATTTCCTTCTGGCGAAGACATGGACGAGGACGAGGGCTGGAGTACAAGTTCAGTGGGAATCGACTAACCTTCAGCGATCCACAATGCATGGGAAAAACTCCCCTCATCATGTCAGTTTCCCAGTCTACAGCGTTTCTTCAGGAAGCGGACGAGTTTTCAGAGAAGAGACGTTATTGAGGAAAACTTTTATGAAAAAATAGATGGGGCAAGCGTGACAGCCCACAGGATAAGCTAGGATGTCTCATCGGTTTATGTCTCGACTAACGCGGCAAGGCTAACTTCACTTCATGGACGGCGAATGACTTTATGAGTATTGCGACGATTTTGTTTTTAATTGCGGGTCTGGTTCTGCTGGTGGTTGGGGCAGAAGCCCTGGTCAAAGGAGCCTCCCGTCTCGCCGTCATGGTGGGGCTATCGCCGCTGGTAATTGGGCTGACGATCGTTGCCTATGGCACCAGTTCTCCCGAGATGTCCGTTAGCGTCATGTCCAGTCTGTCAGGACAGGCGGATATCGCAGTGGGGAACGTGGTCGGCAGCAATATTTTTAACGTGTTGTTTATTCTGGGCATCTCAGCGATCGTGGCTCCCCTAGTCGTGGCACAGCAGCTTATCCGCCTCGATGTGCCCATCATGATCATGGTTTCTGGTCTGATGTGGATGTTTAGCACTGACGGCAAAATCAGCCCTTTTGAAGGCTGGATTTTATTCGCAGGCGCGATCGGCTACACCCTATTCCTAATTTTTCAAAGTCCTAAAGAAGATAATCCAGAGGTGCAGCAGGAATATGCCCAGTATGGCGGGGTTCCTGACCGATCGTTTGGCAAACTGATCAGCAGTCTGTTTTATATTGCAGGCGGCTTGATTCTGCTGGTGATCGGGTCACGGTGGCTGGTGGATGGGGCGATCGCCATTGCCCAAGTCATCGGGGTCAGCGAAGTCGTCATTGGCCTCACCATTGTCGCAGCAGGCACCTCACTCCCTGAACTCGCCACCTCCGTGATTGCCAGCATCCGGGGCGAACGGGATATCGCCGTTGGCAATGTGGTGGGCAGCAATATCTTTAATATTCTGGCTGTGTTGGGGCTTTCTGCCGGAGTCTCCCCCAATGGCATCAATGTTGCGGCTCCGGTTCTCAATTTTGATCTTCCAGTGATGTTAGCGGTGGCGATCGCCTGTCTCCCTATCTTCTTCACCGGCAACAAAATTTCCCGTCGAGAAGGCATCCTCTTCACCCTTTATTACATTGCCTACACCGTCTACCTCATCCTCTATTCCACCAATCACGACACCTTGCCCTGGTTCAACTTAGCCATGCTCTGGTTCGTCATCCCCATCACCATCGTCACGTTGATTACCATATCTTGGCGAGCGATACAGGCGAAGCCAAGGCCGAGGGAATGAGGGGGAAAGGGGAAAGGGGAAAGGCGAAAGGCGAAAGGGAAACTTGTTTGGCGCTGAGTGCTCTGCTGCTGTGATTTTTTGTGCAGAGTTGGCGATTGGATGCGTTGATCGCTGTCCACTGAATTTCTCGGTCATGTTCCGTGACGCTTTTTCAAGCAGAACATCCCATGAGGGGTTTACTGCTCTAGAAATCGCTGATAGTCCTTGCTCAGTTCCTCGACGGCTAAGTGATAGAACTGTTTGCCATGCTCAGGGGTGGCGAGGGCTGGATTAGACCCCATGCGGCCATCGGGATAGTGCCGTCGAAAGTCGATCGCCCCATAAATGGGATGCCCCTTCGCCACTTCTGGGGTCAGTTCTGCCTGCTTAATGGAGTCTGGGTAAACATACTGCGTCAGCGCCACCTCGCTGGGGGTGGCATGGGAGCCTTCCTGATCGCCATAGAGTTCCTTCGCCAATTTATAGACGGAACTGCACATAAACCAATTGGCGACCTGACACTGAACGCGATCGGCATTGGGCACATTCAGGTCAGCGAGAACCGCATAGCTCTCTGAAAAGGCAGCCTTGAGCGTGGCAATATTGCCGCCATGACCATTAATGAAGAAAAACTTGGTAAAACCCGCCCGAGCCAGACTGGTCAGATAGTCGCGGATCACCAGGATCAGGGTGGAGGGACGGAGGCTGATGCTGCCAGGGAAGGCGGTGTGGTGGAGCGCCATCCCGACGTTGAGGGTAGGACAGACGATCGCCTGAGTGGCAGCGCCGACCCCTTGGGCGATCGCTTCTGCACAAATGGCATCGGTGCCGATCAAGCCAGTAGGGCCATGCTGCTCAGTGGAGCCAATGGGGATAATAATGCCTTGAGACTGCTGGAGATAGGCTTCAACCTCGGGCCAGGTGCTTAGATGCAGTAACATAAAAAATCCTCATCGCTAAATCCGCTGCAAAGGATGATTGTATCGCACTCGATTCTTGGACTGGCGATCCAGACTTTGCAGGGCTTACTAGATGGGATATAGAGGACGAGTGTTGGGGGGCGATCGCACGATCCTCAAGCTCTAAACTCACCCCTTGAAATGGATTTTGAGATGAATCTCCCATAGAGTTCCAGGAGAATGATCCCCAAATAGATCTCAACACCGTTAAAATAGTAGGTACAATTGGGTATTCCGAATGATAAGCTGATTGGCATCTAGATTGATAGCTTTTCCCTTATCGTGGCACGGTTTTAGAATCTGGTTTGTGCAAACTAAAAGTCGTTTAACTTATCAGTAGAGGCATTGCCCTAAATCAATCCTTAATTTCCCCGATTGTGAAATTCCTCAAGTGTGAACAGCCCTCGTTTGCTAAAACCTTTCCCTCAAAAAATATTGACAGAACAAAAGTACTTTATCCGTTAGAATAAGTCCAGATTCGCTCCCACTGGGTTGCTTCCTTCTAAAAAGAACCTGTTACCCTAGCGATTTTGCCCATCCCAGACCTCAATTCCTTTTTCAGATGGCACCTATACTGTACCGATCGCCCCCATCTCTAGGCATACTCCCAATGGCATAGAAAGCGATCGCTCTGCACCTGATGCCTACTCCAAGGCGATTTTTCTGCTTTATCTGACCATTCTCCCCTAGGAGGGATTGTTGGACTAGAAAATTGCCTGATTGAACGGAGGAGCATTCTGTAACTTATGCTACACCGAATCTCCTCCTCGTTATGTTCTTCTAAAGTTTTTTAACAGAACCCATGATGAATTCAACGTCTGCCTTCAAACTGACAGGACTCTCCGAAACGAGCCTCTGCGCTTCATTTCCGCTTCGGTTTGTAGGGTTTCTGGTACAGCTTCAGTGAAGTCTAGATGTCTGGTGAACAGGCGAAACGCCCAAGAATCAGTTATGGTCTAGGATGCGTCTCAAGATTGGTGCAACCGCTTTACTCTAGATGGCCAAGCCATCGACAGCCAAAGATAGACGGCAAACGTTAGAATGCACCGCATCCTTCAATAGTTCCAGAAGATTGTTTGCTCAGGAGAGGCAATACATGTTACACCGCAAGATCTATCAGCTCCATTGTGACGGTCGCGAGGTTTGGATCTTTCTGCGGGATCAGCAACGATGGTTAGAGCGCGCCCGCATTCTGGACATCGAAGGCGATCTGGTAACGGTTCGATACGAGACAGAAGAGGAAGATGAAGTTTGTTCCTGGGAAGAAATGATTCGCCTCGAAAGTATCGGATCGGTGATGCAAAAACTCGCCACAGTCCCCCGTGGAGATGTTGAACCGCTCGTCTCAGAAGACTGCCCCGAAGCCGAGCGCATCCGCAACCATTACCCCGAATCTAACTCCGATTAGCCCCCTCGGCTGCTTCCATTCCCATTCCCTTGATTCCGCTCTAGGAATCTGACTCCTAGACATTCACAAAAATAATTCGGGGTGCCGTCCACTGTGCGGCACCCCGAATTGCTTTCTCAGGCTATTCCTTCTCAGTCGGTTCCCAGGTGATTTCCAGGTGATTTCCAGGCGATCGCCCCATCCATCTCCCTCAAGCAAACCCTCAATCCCCATTCAGAAAATCAAGCGGGTCATCCTCCCAGCAGGGTTCTGGAAAACGCCAGCCGAGGTTCCGCAGAATATCGGCTTCGATTTCGTCCATGTGGGGCTGGTGAAACAGATCTGCCATTGCCTGCAAGTCTCGCAGTCGCAGGGGGGACAGGGGGGGAGCATGTTCTGGGACGGGGCTGGCAGCGGCAGGCTCAAGGGTGAAGGGGTCGAAGGCGATCGCCCAAGACGGATGCTCTGGCTCATCAGGGGCGATCGGGGTAGCCAAACTTTTTTTCTCAAGTCCGTGGGAACTGTAGCGAACAAGCTCTAAAAAGGCTGGGTCACTGCTGCGAAATAGGTTCTCATCGGAAGGAGCAGCAGACATGGCAGGGTCTGAAGGGAGGATAGGGCCGAAGGTGCATTGATCACCAGTATGGTGGATGCGTAAGGTCGTGGTCAAATATCCGAACAGGTCTTCAGCGTAAATTAACACCCTGCCTCAAAAGCTGTGCGTCAATCGTAGATCGACCGTAAATTAACCTTGAATCACTTGTGGCGTAATAAGCTGTGGACTAACTGTGGATCACCCCTAGGTCAACCCTAGATCAACCCTGAATTGGTCGTGAATGAATCAGCGCTGGATTAGCGGTGATTCAACCTTGGACTAATCCTGAATCAATCCCAAATACAGCCTTGGATGATTAGCGGTGAATCAACCCTGAATCAATCCTAGATAGAGCCTTGAATTGACAAAGAGGCGCAACCTGTGGGGTTACGCCTCTGAGTGGGGTGCCTGATTCAGTTAAGAGGCGGTTCGCTCCTTGTGGGGCAGCGTGGTTTGGAGGACGAGGCAGTTGCGCCCGTTGACCTGGAGGCGATACTCGACCCGATCCATGAGTCGATTGAGAATTAGCCAGCCGTAGCCGCCTTCCTGGTGAGCTTCGGGAGTGGGAGCCAGGTAGGTGGAGAGGTCGTAGCCTCTGCCGTGATCCCAGATTTCCAGGTTCATTTCCCGGTCTTTTAGCTCTAGGCGAACCAGGACGGGGAGGTTGGGTTGTTCTCGGTGGGCATGACGGACGACGTTGGAGTAGGCTTCGACCAGGACGAGCCGCAGGCGGTTCGATTGGCGGTTCCAATCCACCTCGTTTTCTAGTTCGACTTCAAGCGACCCGAGTAGCCAATCTTCGACAATTTTGAGAAATTTTAGATCGCTGGGGACATGGAGTTCTGTCTTCATGGACTATAGAACCTCCAGGGAGAGAATGGTTTGGTCATCTTCCTGAATCTGGCTATGGGTTTGAATGTGATTCAACAGGTGATTCAAGTCCAGTTCGCCTTTTTCCTTACTCAACAACTTCCAGAGTCCGGCCTGTTGGAGCATAGCGGTGCTGGAGGTCATTTCGTCGGGAGATTCGGCGATCGTAGCTTCGGTGATGCCGTCGCTGGTCAAGAGCAGAACTTCGCCTGCTTTGAGGGTCATCTTGCCAGAGGGCGCTTTCCAGTTGGGCAGAATTCCGAGAGGAACGCCTCTGACCTTGAGGTAGCTGGGTTCGGCGGAGGGATTCTGGGGTGTGATGACTTGGGCTTGGATGAACTGGGGCGACCAGACGAGGGGATAGATATGTCCAGCGTTGGCATAGACCAGTTCGTGGGTGCTGGGCGAGTAGCGCGCTAGCACCATGGTGATGAAGCAGTTGCTGCCGACCAAATCCTCAGACAGGCTGCTGTTCATGTTTTGCATGACGATGTTGGGTTCGGGGGGAACCTCTTGCGCCAGTTCGCGCCGCAGCAGGGAAATAGCGCTGGCCATGAACAGGGCTGCGGGAACGCCCTTGCCGGACACATCGCCGACGGCAATCCAGATGTCGCCTTGGGGATGGACATAGACCTCGAAAAAGTCGCCGCCTACTTCACGCGCCGGGTAGCAGTGAGCCTGGACTCTGACGCTGTCGAGTTGGGGCCAGCTTTGGCGCAGCAGGTTGGTTTGGATTTGGTGAGCGACCGCCAGCTCGGCCCGCATTTGTTCGGTCTGTTCCTGGATGCGCTGGTAGAGTTTGGCCTGGGAGATGGCGAGGGCGGCCTGCTCGGCAACGCCTTCGAGGAGTTCGACTTCCTCGACCGTCCAGGGTTCCTGCAAACTCTGTTTGGACAGGGTTAATACGGCTAGAGGTTCCTGCTGATAGGCCAGAGGAACGACCAGATTGGTTTCGTAGATCTCGTGGATCTGGGATTGAATGCGCTCGATTTGGCGCTGTTCGATCACGGCTTCCAGCTTGGGCAGAGCCAGGTAGGGAACCGAGGGATAGGTGTCATTTTGCTCAGAAGGAGCCATGTAGGAGAACACTTCAGAGGCAAAAAAGTCATATTGGGGGTTGCGGCTGCTGTTTTGCACCGGACGGAGGAGGCAGGAATCGGCCTCAAAGGCTTCTCCCACGGTTTCGACGACGGTTTGCAGCATGTTGCGATAGTCGAGGGATTCTCGAATCGCGGTGGTGATGGTGTTGAATAGGGATTCGCGGCGGAGGGCGCGGTGTAGTTCCTGGGTGCGTTGCTTCAGCAAGCGATAGGTTTCGGCGGCTTGCTGGACGACCACCATCAGGTCATCGGGGTTCCAGGGTTTGGTGATGTATTTGAAGACTTTGCCGGCATTGATAGCTCCCACCAAGTCTTCGACATCGGTGTAGCCCGTGAGCAGAATCCGCATGGTGTCGGGGAAGCGATCGACCGTCCGACTGAGAAATTCGGTGCCGTTCATTTTGGGCATCCGCTGGTCGGAGATGATGATGGCCATCTCGCCCTGTTGTTCTAAGGTTTGCAGAGCCTTGACCCCGCTATCTGCCAAAAACACTTCAAAATCGCGGCGGAAGGTGCGATGCAACAGTTCCAGGTTGTCTGCTTCATCGTCCACCACCATTAATTTGAGCTTGCTTTCTTCTAATTCAGCCATGCTCCGCTCCATTTACCAGGCCATTAATTCAGATTTGTGTCATTCGGGGGCGATCGCCATCCCTCGTCCAAAACCAGGGCTATGGGATCGCCGTTACCATCCGAACTGCTCAGTCTCAAGGTACCCGGATTAGCTTGTGGTCTAACTTAGGGGAAGGAGGGGGAAAGGGGAAAGGGGAAAGGGATTCTTAGATACTTTCGATGGAGAAGGTCAAAGAGGATTCCCGTGGGGAAAGCCATGGAAGTTGCAACAGAGTAATTCCCAGAGGGTTTCGCTGTATCCCCCTTCGCCTTTCGCCTTTCGCCTTTTCCCCTTCCGCCTTTCCCCTTTCGCCTTTTCCCCTTCCCCCTTCCCCCAGATTGCGATCGGGTGAATCATGTGATAATGACAAAACACTGTTGCTGGAGAGCCTTGACGATGCATAACTTCCTGCCCATTGCCTACTTTGAAAACCAGTTTGTGCCCTTTGGTGAGGCGAAACTGTCGATCGCCACCCATGCGCTGCACTATGGCACGGCGGCCTTTGGGGGGCTGCGGGGGATTCCTGATCCGCAAACGCCCAATCAGATTTTGCTATTTCGGCTCGATCGCCACTGTGAGCGGCTTAGCACCAGTGCGCGATTCCTCAACTATGATTTACCCGCCAGTAAAATTCAGTCTATTATTATTGACTTTGTTAAAAAAAATCAGCCCACTTCGTCCTTTTATATCCGACCCTTTGTGTATACCTCTGACTTAGGGATTGCGCCTCGGCTACACAAGATTGAGCATGATTTCTTTGTGTATGGCTTGGAGTTGGGGGATTATCTTTCGCCAGAAGGGGTAAGTTGTCGGATTAGCTCCTGGTATCGTCAAGAAGACCGGAGTCTGCCGCTGCGTGGAAAAATTAGCGGAGCTTACATTACTTCTTCGTTGGCGAAGACGGAGGCGGTGGAGTCGGGGTTTGATGAGGCGATTTTGATGAATGCTCAGGGCAAAGTCAGTGAAGCGTCGGGGATGAATATCTTTGTGGTGCGGCGTGGGCAACTGATTACCCCTGGTTTTGAGCAGGACATTCTAGAAGGAATTACCCGCGACAGTATTTTGACCCTGGCTCGTGATCTGGGCATTCCAACGGTGGAGCGTCCGATTGACAAGACGGAGTTATTGGTGGCAGACGAAGTGTTCCTCAGTGGGACGGCAGCTAAAATTACCCCGGTGCGGCAGATCGAAAGCTATGCTATGTCCAGCGATCGCCCCATCACCACCCTCCTCAAAGAAAAGCTCAGCGCCATCACCGAAAACCGCGATCCAGCCTACCAAGACTGGGTTTCAGTCATTCCGCTCTAGCGGTAATGCGTTCAAGCTCATGCGTTCAAGACCATGCGTTCAAGACCATGCGTTCAAGACCATGCGTTCAAGACAATGTGTTGAGTCAATGTTGGTGAGAACAGACGGTCAATGAATGTAAAAGAGCAATTCAGCGCATTTCATTGCATTTTGTTCAACGTCTATTCCCCACTCCCTACTCCCCACTCCCTACTCCCCACTCCCTACTCCCCACTCCCGAAAGGGATGCTGAACTAAGTAGGAATTAAAATAGCGGCGATCGCCCGAAACTTCCTCCCCAATCCAGGGCGGCAACACCACGGGCTGATCGGGTTCTGTCAGTTCAACTTCAGCCAGAATCAGTCCCTGATTGTCGCCGCTAAATTCATCGACCTCCCAGACTAGGGAATCGATCGCAATTCGGTAGCGAACTTTTTCGATGAGGGGGCGATCGCACAAAGTATCCAGCAGTTCAGCAGCGTCAGCCAAGGGAATCTCGTATTCAAACTCCAATCGCGAAATGCCCTCAGAAATGCCCTTGAGGGTGAGATAGCCCTTTTCTCCGGCAATTCTGACGCGCACGGTTCGTTCGGCTTGAGCTACGATGTACCCTTGACGAAACGCGGTGGGGGTGCCCAGCGTTCTCCAGGCATCGCCTTTGACCAGAAACTTACGCTCGATTTCAGTACCCATGATTAGAGGAGTCCTTTGCGTTGGGGTGTTGTAGATTCAGCCTGATTGGAGGGTTGGAAATCTGTCTCGTCCTTTAGTTTGGGAGATTTTGGGGAGATTTGGAAGCTGGTTCTTTAGGGATCGGCTGCGATTGCTCTTGGCTGACCTGATTGGATTTTGCAATGCCCATTCTGCTTTTGCTGCATGAACCCTGGACGACGCTAACGGATTACGGGATGGCGTTAGAGGCTTTGTTGTTTGCGTTTTTGTTGTGGAAAGGTTTGCTGTGGAAAGGGTTATTGAATGGGGGTGGGAGGAAGGCGGAGAAGCACAGTGATGAGCGGGTGCGATCCTCTGTGGTAGGGTTGTGGGCGATCGCGTTTGTGAGTGTGGCGATCGCGTCTACAGCGGCAGGCACTTACCATGGGTTTCAGCCTGAACTGAGTCTTGAAGGGAAGTGGCTGTTGTGGCGAACCATGACCTATGCGCTGGGTTGTGCGAGTGCGTTTATTTTAGCGGCTACGGTGGTGAGTGAATTGCCTCGGTGGATGCAGGGTTGGGGGATGGGGGCGATCGCGCTCAAAAGTCTGCTGCACTGGAACTGGACTCGCAGCAATCCCGCTTTTAATGGGATTGTGATCGACTATCTTTCGGCGATGCTGCTTGTTTTACTTTTACATTTGCCCCAGTGTTGGGTGAAAGCCCATGGCCGATGGATGATGGCGGGGGTGTTGATTTCGTTTGGGGCGGCGGCGGTTCAAGGTATCCAATTTAACCTGAGTGATGCGATCGATCACAATGTGCTATATCATCTGGTGCAGATGGCAGCGTTGTTGTTCTTCTACCAAGGAGCCTGTGTTCTACAGCACAGCTCTTTGAGATCCTGAATATGAAAATATTCCTAAAAGTAGGAAAACAAACAAGAGTTTGGTATTAAATGCTGCTACGATGTCCCTATTTACGGGTTCTCCACTGAACTCATTCACCCTTGAATTAGATTTTTCTAAGGACTATGGCAAGACAAGCAACTGGATTCTTTAGTGATTTTAAAGCATTTCTATCCCAGGGAAATGTGATTGATCTGGCAACCGCTGTCATCATTGGTGGCGCGTTCGGCAAGATTATTGAATCATTGGTTACCGATGTTATTACCCCTGCAATTTTGGCTCCGACCATGGCGGCTTTAGGCGTTGATCAACTCCAAAATTTGGTCGTTGGTAATGGCATTAAGATTGGCCTCTTTCTGGCAGCCGTCATCAATTTTGTCGTTATTGCCTTCTGCATTTTTGTGATGCTTCGCATTCTGTTGAAGTTTAAGCGTCCAGAGGTGGTTGAGGAGGCTGCTCCCGATCCCGCTGTGTTGGCTCAAGAGCGCATGACTCATGCGATGGAGCGGTTGACTCAGGTGATGGAATCGCGCTAGCTCAGGTTGATTTTTTTCTACTCCAGAACTGCTGATCACAATTGTGTTGCGTGTTCTGGGGTTGGTAGCTGGCTGTGCGATCGCCAAATTAAAACAACGATCCATCTCAGTTTGAGTTTCTTTGAATTTTATGAAATGGGGGTGCAACCGCGCCCCTATTTTTATTGGAATTCCAGTATCGTGGAGTGCGTCACTTGAACCTGCTGCTATGGCTTACCTGATTCATGGATTTTTGCTGCTGCTATCGGCGATCGGTCTGTTTCTAAGTCTCTGGATTTTGATTCCTGCACCTGTGTTTGCGCTGCTGCCGCTGTCGGTGGGCGCGCCTGAAGTCAGTCCCTGGTTGATGGCATTAAATGCGATCGCCCTCCTCTTTCTCTTCCAAGGCAACCGTTATCCCTTACGAAGAGTAGCCATTGCAGCTAGCGTCATCGGTCTTGCTATCAGCGCTTGGCCGCTGCTCCAATGGCCTGCGACTCAGCAACAGATTGAGGCTCAGGTGGCTTCTGTGATTCCATCTGCCGAGTTGGCTCAAGTTCCCCGATCGCTCCAGAAACAATGGCGATCGCACCCCTTCTCCCTCTCCACAGTCTTTTTCGGCATTCCCACGCCCGAAGTTCGACAGGACACCATCCAATTTGCCGCACCGGATCAGGTACCGCTGTCGCTGGAGGTGTATCGTCCGTCTCAGGTCGGTCAATATCCAACGCTGGTGGTCATCTACGGGGGCGCATGGCGCAGCGGCACGCCGAAACAAGATGCCGAGTTTAATCGCTACATCGCCAAACAAGGCTATAGCGTGGTGGCGATCGATTATCGTCATGCGCCCCAGTACCAGTTCCCGACGCAGCTTGAGGATGTGAGGACAGCGATCGCCTACATCCAAAACAATGCTCAAAAATTAGAGGTGGATGTCAATCGGATGGCGGTGTTGGGGCGATCGGCGGGTGCCCATCTGGCCATGCTGGCGGCCTATCCCCCAGATTCTCCACCGTTTCGCGCGGTGATTAATTACTATGGCCCGGTCGATCTAACGCTGGGCTACAACGATCCACCTGTGCCTGACCCGATCGATACCCGCGCCGTCCTCCGGGCTTTCCTGGGCAGCACTCCCCAAGAACAGGCCGAACGCTACCGAGTCGCCTCGCCCTACACTTACGCGGAAGGACGTTTGCCCCCCTCGCTGCTGATCTATGGAAAACGCGATCACATTGTCAAATCAGTATTTGGCCGTCGGTTGTACGAAAAGCTGCAAGCCACCGGAAATTCGGCAATCCTGATCGAAATTCCCTGGGCTGAACATGCCTTTGATGCCGTATTCCAAGGTGTTAGCAATCAAATAGCGCTCTACTACACGGAACGTTTCCTGGCCTGGGCGCTGAGCTCTTCTTAAACTTGCAACCTTAATCAGATTGAACTTTAGGACTTAGACCTTCCTAGAATCATTCATCCTTTCATAAAGGGCTTTCATAAAGGAAAGGAGAGAAGCAAAAATGAGAGGTGAACAAAGAAGAGTTTTACCTCCAATCCCCCATTCCCCCGTCCACTCTGTTACCCATCCACCCTGGTCCGCATCCACTCATCTACTCCAAACTAATCCCCTTCAGCGACTTCGGCTTGGCGCGACTGGCGATCGGGGCTTGTTCAATCTTGCGCGCCTGCACCTGATGGGATTGGAAGTAATTTTGCCAGAGTTCGGGAGCATTGAGGGTTTCGCCGCCATGCTTGGTCAATCGCTTCCGCACCTGGCAGAGGACGGGCGTGTTGACACAGGCACCGGAGATAATCACCTGTCCCTTTGTTAATGCGGGTAGTTCTTTCAACAAATCCCGTCCTGCGGCTTCGACACCGTACTTGAGGCTGTCTTGGTCTACAGGGTTGACGATTCGCATGATGAATTGGCTCATGCATTGGGACAGCACATCCGAGTCGATTTTGCCGGGACGCTGGGTAATCAGACCAATGCCTAGACCGAATTTGCGGCCTTCGCTGAGAATGGTGCGAAGAATCATTTTGCAACGAGACGGTTCATGGGCGGGGGCGAAGCGGTGTGCCTCTTCGACCAGGATGAACACCGGGTAGGGCAGGAAGTTTTCGTCGTCGGGGGTGTTGTTTTCCTTTTGGGTGTTCATCCGCGCCAGGTTGGTTTGTCGGAGGACGGCGGCACAGATTACCTGCTGTTCTTCCTGGCTGATTTCGTTCATTTGTAGGACGGTCACCTGTCCTGGTTCAAACAGATCGCGGGGAGCCAGGTGTTCGACGCTGTGGAAATAGGGCGATCGCGCTAACCGTTCCAGCTTCCATTCAATGGCTGGAGCCGATGATCCTGTTTTTTCGTTGCCTTCGTCATCCTGGGTGCGATCGGCTTCAAAGACCGCCGCGATCAAATCCTGCACGCCCCAGCGATAGTTGCCCTGTTTGTGTCGCTTGAGGATCGTGAAGGCTTTGTTGAGGATGGACTGTTGGCGATCGCTCATTTCTGGCAGCAGCGTCAGCACATCGTAATAGTCCAAGGAGGACACCCGAATCCGGACATCTTCCGGTTTCAGAATCTTCACCTTGGGGGCATAGCCGTCCACCGTGGCAAATTTGGGATGCCCCCGCAGATCGTCCAGCGTGGCATATTCACCGTGGGGATCAAAAATTAACACCGCCGCTCGATTATGGGGCATCAGCAGTTCTTCCACCAAGACCCCAGCCGTGTAGGACTTGCCCGAACCCGTCCCCGCCAGAATCGCCATGTGGGTGCTGACCAATTCCTTGACATCAAGGGCGATTGGCACCGCTTCCAATTCACGCAGCAGCAATGACCCAATATGCGCCGACCCCACCTGTCCCGGCTGCTTTTTATTGAGCACCACCTGCAACTCTTGATCATTGGCCAAGTAGACCTTTGATCCTGGATTGGGAGCCACCCGTGGATTCATAAACCCCAAAGCCGGATGGAAGTAGCCAATCACATCCACTGTGACTTCGTAAATTTCAGGGTTGGGATGGGAAAACCCGACGAGAGCGGCGATCGCCTCTGGGCTAATCTCGGTATCGGCAAAGATGCGATCGGGCAAATGGTCAATCAAACAGCGCGCCGAAATCTTCCCCAAAATCTGCCGCTTCGAGGAAACCCCCAAATCAGCCTCCACCGTCTCCACCTCGTAATAGACAAACTCACCAATCTTGACATGGCGATTATCCGCCGTAATAAACACATACTGATTGCCATTCTCCCCCGGCCCTTTGACGGTGCCGACGGTCAGTGAGGTGAAGCAGGGGATGGGTGGGGTGGGCATGGTGGGGGATGGGGAGTGGATGGGTGGATGGGTGGATGGGTGGATGGGTGGATGGGTGTTTTTTGCGGGATTTTCAGATGGGATAAACCTACTTAATGTCCTGCTCTCTCAATTTCTCTTATAATTTTTTTGCGTAATTGGACTCTCTCTAAGTCATCCACAACAATAGATAGGAACTCGGGAGATAGGAACTCGGGGTGTTGCTTGGGTTAGGTGTTCCAGCAGGCATAGGAGATATATAGGTCTATCTAGATCGAATTTTTTGAATGGGAAAAGAGGCGTTCGTCAAGTAGAGGAGTTCGGCTTAGAAAAAGCCCTGTGAGTCAAAAATTTCCCTCCTCCTCACCCATCCACCCATCCACCCATCCACCCATCCACCCATCCACCCATCCACCCATCCACCACCCGACCCCGACCCCTAGTGCAGAACGATTGTTCTAGCCTTTGAGAATAGCGCAGAATTCTCCCCAAGTCACCGTTTTCTGTTTAAAGAATCTTGAGCAAAGAGGAGACAAGCCTCCGAGCGATCGAATCCAAGTCACACCGGGCTAAAGAGGGGAAAGGGCGAAAGGGGAAGGGGAAAAGGGAGGCATAGGCTGAATCCTGGAAGAAACCCCAGAGAACTTCCCCGCCATCCCTCATTAATCCATTCAAAATCCACCCGATCAATCAGTCTCCCACCTCCCCACCTC
>JALOOP010000405.1 GCA_025454315.1 Oculatellaceae cyanobacterium Prado106 | reverse complement strand
GGAGTGGGGAGTGGGGAGTGGGGAGTGGGGAGTGGGGAGTGGGGAGTAGGGGATGGGGAGATGGGGAGATAGGGAGGTGGGGAGGTGGGGAGGTGGGGAGATAGGGAGATGAGTCGAAGCGACCCCTTTCGCCTTTCCCCTTTCGCCTTTCCCCTTTCGCCTTTCCCCTTCCTTCCCTCTGCGTCTCTGCGGTTAATTTATCTGTGTCCATCTGTGTGCATCTGTGTTTCCCCCTTTCGCCTTTCGCCTTTCCCCTTTCCCCCTCTCCCAAATGCCCCGCCAACAACCTCAACCCCGACTCCTTGCCTCCTGGTCAATACTCGTCTACGCCTTTTTGTACCTGCCGATCGCCGTCCTGATTGCCATTAGCTTCAACGATTCGCCTATTCTTTCCCTGCCGTTTAAGGGATTTACGCCTCGGTGGTATCAGCAAAGCTTCGCGGATCAGGCGCTTCAGGCGGCGCTGGTCAACTCCTTAAAGGTGGCGGGGAGTGCTACCCTATTGGCGACTTTTCTCGGCCTTCTAGCGGCCTTTGCCATCTATCGCCATCAATTTTTTGGCCGCAATACCTTCCGCATCGCCCTCAACCTGCCCATTCTGCTGCCGGGAATTGTGACGGGCGTTGCCATGCTGGCTTACTTTTCCGATCTAGGATGGGATTTGTCGCTTTGGACAGTAATTCTGGGGCATACGGTCTTTGGCATTCCCGTCGCCTGTGGGCCGATCCTGACCCGGCTGGCGCAGTTTCCCCGCAGCCTCGAAGAAGCCGCCTATGATTTGGGAGCTAAACCCGCCGAGGTTTTCCGCGATGTGCTCTTTCCCTACCTCTGGAGCGCCCTAATTTCAGCCGCTCTGCTGGCGTTCACCCTCTCCTTCGATGAAGTCGTCGTCACCATTTTCCTGACAGGCAGAGAGAACACCCTGCCCATGGAAATCTGGGGACGATTGAGAACGAATATCACTCCTGAAATTGCCGCTGTTGCCACGCTGATTTCGCTGGTGAGTGGGGTGTTAGTTGGGTTGAGCCAGGGAACACAGATGAACGCAGATGGACGCAGATGAGGAGGGATGGGGAGATGGGGGGATGGGGGGATGGGGAGGTGGGGAGATGTCTTTGTATGTTGCTTGTCTGGCTTGTTGATGTTCTCTTAGATGATCACTCGTTAGATAATTCAGAGTAATCCTTTTGATAATATCCAAGAGAAACAGAGTTCTCCTTCCCAATTCATCAATGTTTCCCCCTACTCCCTACTCCCAACTCCCCACTCCCCACTCCCTCCCATTAAATATCCAAGAGAAACAGAGTCCTCCTCCCTAATTCATCAACGGTTCCCCCCACTCCCCACTCCCCACTCCCCACTCCCCACTCCCCACCCCACACTCCCCCATGAAAGAAACAAGCATCGTCTATCTGGACTCCGTCAGCAAAGTCTATCCCACCGCACAGGGTGAGTTTTTTGCGGCGCGGCAGGTGACGTTGGATGTGCAGGCGGGGGAGTTTTTTTCGATCTTGGGGTCGAGTGGGTCGGGGAAAACGACGACGCTGCGGATGATTGGGGGGTTTGAGGTGCCGGAGTATGGACAGGTGTGGATTGGCGGAGAAGAGGTGACTGAACTGCCGCCCTACCAGCGCAATGTTCACACGGTCTTTCAGAGCTATGCGCTGTTCCCCCATATGACGGTGGCGCAAAATATTGCCTATCCGCTGACGATCGCCAAATTCCCCCGCTCCGAAATCCAACCCCGCATCACAGAAGCCCTGAAAATGTTTCGGATTGAGGGACTGGGCGATCGCTATCCCGCCCAACTCTCCGGCGGACAACAGCAGCGAGTCGCCCTCGCCCGTGCCCTGATCAGTCGTCCCAAAGTCTTGCTCTTAGACGAACCCCTCTCGGCCCTAGATGCCAAAATCCGCGAAGAAGTCCGACAAGAACTGCGCGACCTGCAACATCAACTCAACCTCACCTTCATCTATGTCACCCATGACCAGGAAGAAGCGCTGGCCTTGAGCGATCGCATTGCCGTCATGCACCAGGGCAAGGTCGAACAGGTCGGTGCCCCCAAGGACATCTACGATCGCCCCGCCTCCAAATTTGTTGCTCAGTTTATTGGCAAAGCGAATTTTCTCAGCGGCACCGTGCTGAGTTTGGCTGAGGGCAGGGCACAGGTGCAGATCCAGGGACAGGTGATAGAAGCGGCGATCGCCAACCACACCCCCCAACTCCAGGAAACCGTCACCCTAATGATTCGGCCTGAGAACATCAAACTCAAAGATTCAGCATCAGTCCCATCAGAAAATCAAATCCAAAATTCCATTCAAAATCATATCCAAGGACAGATTACGGGCATGATTTACGTCGGTCAAACCCAGGAAATCCAGTACCAGACGCCGCTTGGGCAACTAACCGTGACGCAGTTGGGAAATGCGATCGCCCAGCCCGAAAATACACTCTCCTGGAACATTGAAGACTGCATTATCATCCAACCCGAATAGCCAAAGCACCCCAAAAAGAACCACTCCTCTCTGCGTCTCTGCGCCTCTGCGCTCAAGGAAGACAGCTTCACAGAGTGAGTCACACCTTATCGGGAGTTTAAAGGAAAATTCAAAAGATTCTATAGCATTTCAAGGAAATAGCAAGGAATAGAATAGAGAACTCTGGCTTTTAGATAGAGATCTTTTCCTTTCTCCCAGGTGCGATCGGGGTTATTCAAAGCCAGCAGTGCAACTTGGAGTGCAACGTGGAGAGTCCAGAACAGCCCAATTTCTACCGCTTTGTAAACTTACGTAAAGTTTTCACGGTCTATCCCAGAAGAATCTGGCGGTTTTGGCGACTAGCAAGCTTAAAGCAAAGTGAAGAATTGTTAAGCAAACATCGAAGTGAAGGCTCCAATCCCTTGAGCCATCAGGTTTTCCAGATTATCCTATAGTTCACATTAGACAGAAATGGCTCTGATAAATGGTTTCAAGGATTTGAAACGTTATAAAACCAGATTATGGAACAGCAGCGCCACGGCAAAAATTGCCTGCGAGAATCCAAAAAATACGGAAATGATAGTGATATCAAATACCGAAATAAACACTAAAAATCTCCGTGAGTTCGGGTTTTGGTGCATTGAAGTAGACGAATCTGAACCAAATCTGAATCGAATTACGTTAAAGATTTTTAAGCGGCTGCGCTAGTTTTTGAACATCTGCACTAGGATACCTGTAATCCTTCGTTTGATAGTGATTATGAACAAAGCTGAACTCGTGGATGCAATTGCCTCAAAACTTGAAGGCACCACTAAAAAAGAAATCGATGCTGTCCTCTCTGCCGCTCTCGAAAGCATCGAAGAAGCCGTCGCCTCCGGTGACAAGGTCACATTAGTTGGTTTTGGCTCCTTTGAACCTCGTCAGCGCCAAGAGCGCTCTGGCCGCAATCCCAGAACGGGCGAGGAAATGACCATTCCCGCAACCAGAGTCCCCGCCTTCTCCGCTGGTAAGCTGTTCAAAGAAAAAGTACTCAACTAAACCCGCTTGAAACCACTTTAGGGCGATCGCACCCCATCCTTCGCGCATCACCCCAAAGTCCATTTTCAACCTGTTTCCAACGCCTGCAAGCGGTGAGCCAGAATTCTGGCCACCGCTTCTTCCATTTTGTTAGACAATAATTCTTCTCTATATCTTCCATAATCTGGTTTAATAAAAAGCCGACCTCTGTTACTTCTTGGGGTAATGTGAGCGACAAAAGTTTGATAAAAAGGATATTTGGACAAGAAGATGAATAGACCAAGACGCTGAAATGTCCTGAAAGACACTAGAAATTTAATCAAGAAGTTCCCATCCACCCATCCACCCATCCACCCATCCACCCATCCACCCATCCACCCATCCACCCATCCACCCATCCACCCATCTCTCCATCCACTCATCCACCCATCCACCCCAAATGGATGCCATTCGCAAAATCATTCACATCGACATGGATGCCTTCTACGCCTCCGTCGAGCAGCGGGACGAGCCTCGCTATCGAGGAAAACCGCTGGTAGTGGGCGGTCTGCCCCAGCAGCGAGGCGTAGTGGCAGCAGCCAGCTACGAAGCCCGGAAGTTTGGCATTCACTCCGCCATGCCGTCCCGCACCGCCTACCAAAAATGCCCCACCCTCATCTTTGTAAAGCCTCGATTTGAGGTGTATCATGCTGTATCTCGGCAGATCCGAGAAATTTTTCACCGCTACACCGACCAGGTGGAACCACTCGCCCTCGATGAAGCCTATTTAGATGTCACCCAGAATAAGCAGGAAAAACCTTCCGCCACCCTGATCGCCCAGGAAATTAAGGCTCAGATTCTCCAAGAAACAGGACTGACGGCCTCTGCGGGCATTTCAATCAACAAATTTTTGGCCAAGGTCGCCTCTGGCTTTGATAAACCCAACGGATTGTACCTGATTCCACCCGATGCCGCCGTCGCCTTTGTGGAAACCCTGCCCATTGAAAAGTTCCACGGCATTGGACAGGTCACCGCAGCCCGAATGCATGAGCTAGGCATTCACACAGGCAAAGACTTGAAGCAATGGACTGAACTGGATTTGGTCGCCCAGTTTGGCAAAGTTGGACACTACTACTACAAAATTGCTCGGGCACAGGACGATCGCCCCGTAGAACCCAACCGCATCCGCCGCTCGATCGGAGCCGAAAACTCCTTTGCTGAAGATTTGGGCGATCGCACCACCATCCTCACTGAGCTAGAACAAATCGCCCAACTCGTCCTGCAACGACTGACCGAGAGCAAAGCCACCGCCCGCACCCTGACGCTCAAAGTCAAGTACGCCGATTATCAGCAAATCACCCGCAGCCGCACCCTGACCACCCCCATCCAAGACCTGGAAACGATTCTCAAACTCACCCACGAACTCCTCGCCATCACCGAAGTCGATCGGCGCAATGTCCGTCTACTCGGCATTACTCTCTCCAACCTCACCCCCAACAACTCAGATATTCATTATCAACAATTGACCCTGTCCTTTAAGCAAGGTTTCACTATTTAGGAATAGAAAAACAAGCTGCAAATTGTGGGGAGAGAAATGCTGCAACGTAGCACTTCTCTCCCCACAATTTGCAGACGATTCAATCCGTCATCATTAGGATCGCCAGTGAATGCATCAAGAATGACTGTTTGAGAGTGCCACGCGGTTCACGATACCCCAAAAAAGGTTCTTCAGATTTATTTAAATCGATTTTGTCTAAATCAACAGTCTTTAAACAAATAAAACCAAAAACATCCGGTTAATACCCCATATAAACAGTATAGGTAGGAAGTTTGACGTGAATCGATCATTGGGGTGCAGGTTTTAAAGGTATTTGCGCTAAAGAAGAACCATCCTGTAAGCCCACCGCTCCCAACAAATTAGCAGCATGAAAAAGATTGGATACTTGATCCCTGAATTCCCCAGCCAAACTCATATCTGGATATGGCGCGAAATTATTCACATGCGAGAATGGGGCACTCCGATCACAATTTTCTCCACCAGACACCCCGACCCAGTAACCAAAGCAAGACACGCATTTGCCCAGTCTGCTGCTAAAGAAACAGTTTACTTATGGCCCCAGAACCCGATACAGTTACTGAGCGCACTGGGTTGGGCCATGTTCAAACATCCGCAGGGTTTCTGGCGAATGCTAAAACTTTGCTTTACCCTAAAATTGGATGCCCGCCCTGTCTGGCGAGAAACGCTTCCCCTCGGACTTGTGGCTCCTTTTCTCGCTTACACAGCGATGAAACATAATATCCAACATTTTCATAGCCATTCCTGTTCTCGCTCTGCAGTGCTGGCAATGCTGGTGAAGCAACTGGTAGGAATCCCTTTCTCCTTAACCCTTAATGCAAACATCGAATGGTGGGGAGGAGCTATGGAGCAAAAGTTTTCAGATGCAGAATTTACAATCTCAACCATCGATTGGTTACTAACCCAAATCCGCACAGATTATCCAAAATTGGCAAGAGATAAGGCTTTGCTTGGACGTGTCGGTGTTGATACGACTAAATGGTATCCTGCTCAGGTTCAACAAAAATCCTCAGATTCCCCTTTCAAGATCCTTACCGTAGCTCGGCTACACTTCAGCAAGGGACATGATACTCTAATCAAGAGTATCAACTTGCTTTTAGCAGATCAACGCAAGGTAGAGTTGAAACTGGTTGGCTCTGGACCAGATGAAGATTCATTAAAGGCTCTGGTTCAAGACCTAGGGTTAACAGATGTGGTTACATTTACGGGTTCATTGTCTGAAGATCAAATTATCGATCTAATGCGTCAGTCGGATGTTTTTGCTCTGGCTAGTCATGCGGAACCTTTGGGTGTGGTTTATATGGAAGCAATGGCCATGGGAGTTCCAACCATTGGCACAAACGCGGGAGGGGTAACTGAGATCATTACTCATCAGCAGGATGGGTTACTGGTTCCCCCCCATGATGAAATAGCGCTCAAAGAAGCCATTGCATGTTTAATGGATGATCCACAACTGCGACAACAACTTTCTCAGCAAGGAAGAAAAACAGGCACTTTTCAGCCCAGAGAACTGAGCAAATGAGGCTAAATTAGCCTGTTCAAGTGGCTGAAACCCGCATTCTCTCGTTACCCCCCTGAACGGTTACGGTGAGTCCTACAGTCCCGGTCTAATCCAGCAACTCTCAGGGTTGTGAGGTAGGGTGGCGGAGCCGCGCCGCGCCGCCGTACCTCACAACCTGTACCTCACTCAGATCAAATCTGCTGTATTAGCTGATTGTGAAATGATTAATACATGGCGCTAAATTCCTGAAAAAGGAATAAAGACAGAAATAAATTTACTCCAAAAATCGACACCCAGGTGGTGACCACTGCCGCCGTGGCAGAGTGCCCAACCCCCTTCACCCCTCCCGTTGTCGTTAAACCCCAGCTACATCCCAAGACCCCTACGAGCGCACCAAAGATAAACCCTTTGAGCAAGATGCTGAACAGATCCGTTAACTGCAACAGCGACTGGAGAGAATACAAAAACTCAGCAGCCGGAACCTGATAGAAATAGTCGGAAATGACCACCCCACCTGCAATCCCCGTCACCAATCCCAGAATCGTCATCACCGGAACCATCACACAACAAGCAATCACACGCGGCACCACGAGAAAATCGATCGGATCAGTTTTCAACATTTGCAGCGCATCAATTTGTTCCGTCACGCGCATTGCCCCAATTTCCGCCGCAAAAGCAGAACCCACCTGTCCCGCAATAATACTAGCGGTCAGAATCGGCGCAAGCTCCCGACAAAAGGCAATTCCAAAGGCACCACCCACAGCCTCCACTGCATTAAATCGCGCCAATTCTCGGGCAGTTTGAATGGTAAAAATCATCCCAGCAAAGAGATTGGTCATGAGTACCGGGCTGAGCGAATCTGGCCCCACCGCGACCATATGTTCCAAAACATTACGACGGTAAAGCCTCCCCCGGAGCAGTCGCACTGCAACCTGTCCACCCAATAATATGGCCATCGTGAAACGTCGCATGAGTTACCTCTGGGGGGAGTGGGGAGTGGGGAGTGGGGAGTGGGGAGTAGGGAGTAGGGAATGGGGAGTGGGGAGTAGGGGAGATGGGGGGATAGGGAGAACCTGCGCCTTTCCTTTTTGCTTCCCTTAATCATGCCAGATGGGGGGCGATCGCACGGGATAGATTGGGGTTAAGATGAATGCAAAGACTGAAGGGATGTCAAGGGGATGCTATGGTTTCTGTCACTCCAACCCAGCCGCGCCGATTAGAAGCGAAGGTGACGCTTCAGGGAGTGAGTTGGCAGACGTTTAAGCTGTTGATGAATGATTTGGAAGATCAGGACTATCGGATTATCTATGCTCCAGAACTTCTGGAGATTATTGAGCCGTTGGCGGGTCTGGATTTAGAAGCCATAGATGTCGAGGATCTTTGCGTCCTGACGCTTCGGGGAATTCGGTGGTCAACTTACAAGACGCTGATGGCCGAAGTGGGGAATGGTCGTGCCTGAAGAATTGCCTATGGTGTACCATCTAGTTGAACAAGGATACGAACGGAGAAATCAAAGTTTAGCGTTTCCTTTTTTACCAATTCCTGAGATTCCAGCTTTGATCGAACAAAGTCACGAACTAGGGCAGCGATCGGTCGTGCGTTTATTCCGACAACGCCTGCGAGAAATCTTAGCAAACTAACAGAGATGATTAA
>JALOOP010000404.1 GCA_025454315.1 Oculatellaceae cyanobacterium Prado106 | reverse complement strand
GTTTGCTTTGCTGAACATGCCTTTAGTTTGCCGCGATCGCCCCTTTCCCACAACCTAGGTTTAGGGAGTTAAGCAGCAAGTTAAGCAGAAGTTTGCGATTTTGCCTTCAGCCCTTGATAGGCACAGCTTAGAGCGACGGGTTAGGATCGACAAGCCGCGATGATAAACGCTTAAGTTCGGATCTTTGGGCTTATCTTCGGATTGCTTAAGTCATGGATGTTAACGGGAGTAACGGGCGATCACCCGTTGCCTTCTCGGTATACTGGACAGGGAGGCGATGAGTCACAGGACGGAGTGGCGATCGCAAAGTACAAGCTATTTCAATGATTGACCATGAAATCACAAAAGGAACACAGCAAATTTTTGAGTCTTATCCTTCGGCATCAGCCGGAAGTCATTCAGATGAGTTTGAGCCATGATGGGTGGGCTGACATGGGTGAACTGATCGAGAAAGCAAACCATCACGGATTTAACTTTTCTCGTGAGTCAATTGCTGAAATTGTGGCAACGAGCGACAAGCAGCGATTCAAGATATCGGATGATGGCCAAAGAATTCGAGCAAACCAAGGACATTCTGTCCCTGTGGATGTCGGCTTGGAGAGAAAAATTCCGCCAGAAACGCTGTTTCATGGAACAGCAACTCGATTTATTGAATCTATCCAAGCCCAAGGACTCATCCCTGGAAGCCGACAGTATGTCCACCTCTCCGCTGACGAAGCAACAGCGACCCAAGTCGGAAAACGCCATGGAGAACCTGTTGTTCTCTCCATAGAATCTGCAAAAATGCACGCTGATGGGTTTGAGTTTTTTCTATCGGAGAATCAAGTTTGGTTAACTAAGCAGGTTCCTGCGGAGTGCATCAAATTTTGATTTTTTAACATACTCTTGGCAACACAACTCCCTCTATTCCGCTCACTACATTTGGATCATTACATTACTCGAATATGCGCCGAAGCTTCTTGCCTCGAATCCCCAAAACGCTCTGCTAACCTATCCTACGAAGGCTAAGCTAGAGATCACTGGCTTGTCGTCCTCGATCGCCAAATGGCTGATATCCAGCTCTGTGACGATTTCTTCGGTGCTTTCGGTGCTGTTGATCAATCGCTGAGTCATGGGGGTTACCAAACCCGACATCTCATTATCGCTTAATCCCGCTCGAAGATCGAACCAGGGGCGATCGCCCACACCCTGCTTTCACTTTATTGGTCGCATTCTCTTTCATTGCCGAGGCAATAGTAACATTAGAATTAGAGTGTTCCTTGGGTAACAACGGGAAAAACTGGGAGGCAGCTATGGTTCCAATCACGAATTCCTACATTGAGCAGGTTGATCCACCGCGATCGCCCCAAGAAACCCTGCCCACGATGTACGATCTGCCCAGTGAAGACCCAGAGGAACCCGGCTTGCCAGACGAATTTCACGACCTACAACCTCAACTGCTGAGCCGGACGCTCCGACTCACTCGCTATTCCCGAGATCAGTACTTCACGAGTTCTGATTTGAATGTCTACTACGACAGGTTGCATCCCCAGTGGTATAAGCGATGTGACTGGTTCCTTGCGGTTGGTGTGCCGCGTCTTTATAACCAGACCGAGTTACGTCGGAGTTACGTCACCTGGATAGAGCCACATCCGCCCTATGTGGTGATTGAATTTTTGTCGGTTGGAACGGAGCTTGAAGATCTAGGGCGCTTCCATCCCAGATCCGAGGGGGAACAGGCTGAGGGGGGACAGGCTGAGGGGGGACAGGCTGAGGGGGGACAGGCTGGGGAAACTGAGGGGGGATCTCCGGCTGGAGTAGCGGAGTCAGAAGCAGCGACGAAGCCTCCTGGCAAACTCCAAGTCTACGAGGAGTATCTGCGGGTACCCCACTATCTGGTCTACACTCGCCTATCGCAGCAATTGCGGTATTTCAAATGGGTCGGGGGACGATATCAGGAGCAATCGCTCAATGCCAATAATCCTTTAGTCTGGTTGGATGACCTGGAGATTGGGTTGGGAATTTGGCAGGGGATGTTCGACGAGGCTGCGGTCGCCTGGTTGCGGTGGTGCGATCGCCAAGGCAACTGGCTGCTCACCGACACCGAACAAGCCGAACTGGCTCAAGAAGCCGCTGTAGAACTCGCTGAGCAAGAGCGCTTAGCCCGAGAACGCGCCGAACAGTTGGCCGAAACTGAGCGATTGGCACGGCAGGCCGCTGAGCGATTGGTTGAGCAGGAGCGTCTAGCCCGAGAGCAGGCCGAACAATGGGCTGAGCAAGAGCGTCTGACCCGAGAGACTGCCCAAAATCAGCTTTTGCAAGCGGCTCGGAATCTGCTGGCAACTGGGATGGATCGTGACCAGGTGGCGGCGGTGCTGGGGTTGTCGGAGGAACAACTTCGATTGCTCAATGGCGCTTCATCCTGATGCTTTATCTGGAGTGGTTCGCTGGAGATTCGGCCATTTCCGGGAAGATTGTCTGGAAGACAGGGGGTGCAAGCCTTACCTGGACAAGGACTTTATCTTGAGTGATTTACTGGAGATTCGTCTCCCCTGGGGGGAAGGATTGCGATATGATGGGGGCGGCAGTTTATGGGGATGCAGGAGATGTTCCTCCTGTGCGCGATCGCAATCTATGGAACTTTCAAGCAAAAGTGAATACGGCCTGCTGGCCATGCTAGAACTGGCGGCCTGTCATGGCAATGGCGAACCGGCTCAAATTCGGCAAATCGCCCTCCAGCAAAATATCCCCGATCGCTATCTAGAACAACTGCTGGCCACCCTCCGCCGCGCCGGACTGATCCGCAGTGAGCGCGGTGCCAAAGGCGGCTATTTCCTGGCGCGCAAGCCCTGGGAGATCACGGTGCTGGATGTGGTGGTCTGTATGCAGGGCAGCGAGTTTCAGCGATCGGAGAAGGAAACAGACGCGGACGATGAGGGTCGCAGAGCGATCTCAGAAATCTGGCAGGAGTCGCAGCAGGCAGCGGGGGATGTGCTGCAAAAATATACGCTTCAGGATCTGCTGGAGAAGCGGGATGCACGTCGGCAGTTGGATATGATGTACTATATTTGACCAATTTGCACGGTCATTTCATAGGTGGCGTTGCCACGAGTCCCACTCACGACAATGTCATATTCGCCATCGGCGGGTAAGGTGCCACTCCATTGGGTTACGCCTTCTTGCATGATCCGAGATCCGGGAGCAATCACATCAAAGACGGCATTGTCTTCCAGGGAGGTGATGCTGATGTGCATCTGTTGGTCAGCGTTGGCTCGGAAGTAGTAGTCATTGCGGGTTCCTCGGACGACAGCGCCTTTGACCGTTGCAGCATTGGCTCCGGCGGTGAAGGCGATCGCTTCCGAAGTTCCGGCTGAAGTCTCTGGGGTTTGGGCTTCGGAGTGGGCGGCCTCACAGTCTACTCGTTTGTAGGTTACCCGTCCGGTTTCAATGCCGTCGGGCAGAACGATCCAGTTTTCGTGGGTTTGTTGCTGGTCGCCTTCGATTTGAATGGCGATCGACAGGATCAACTGCTCGCCTGAAACGACACCGTCCAGGTCTTTGATGGCGGTGGAGAAATACCCTGCTGCTTCGTTGTGATGCACGACTCGGGCTTGTCCGGTGACTTTTTCTTGGGCATCCACATTCAGGGTGGCAGTGGCATCAAAGTTATCGTTGCTGGCGCTGTAGCAATATTGTCCCTCGGTCAGTTGGGGGGTGGTGACGTTCGATTCGGTGATGGTTCCTCCGCCTGTTCCGGCGAAGCTGCCGGAGGGTTGAGATTGGTCGACGGAGTGGGGTTTGGCCTGGGGAACAGTGGCAGTGGCAGGAGCGGTGGCGGCGGTGCGACCCGATGGAGCCACAGTGGGGCTGGCGGCGGTGGTTCTGGCGTAGGGATTTGTTGCGTCTGCTTTTGGGTTGGCGGAAGTGGCTTGAGAGCAGCCTGTGAGGGAAACGACCAGCAGCAGGGAAGCGGAAACGGCCAGGGATTTGAAGTTGACAACAGAGCGGTTCATGGTTGAAGAAAAGTGGATGAATAGGGACAGGTTCATGGAATCAAGGGTGAGGGTTTACCCCGCAGAGTTGGGTGACTCATCTATGCATTCCTACATCGGTTCTAGGCGGTTCTCCTGAAACCTAAATTTGCAGCCTCTGGGAGAATAACAGAGAAAAACTGGAGGAACCGCATCCGTGGATTGGGCTTGCGTTTTGTGGGTTTTTCTAGGAGTCTCAAGGGGTTCGTTAAGAGGTTCAGCAGTCCGTCTATTGAGAAGTACGGTTGGTTTTTGAGAAATATGCACTCATCCCATCACAGCAACACTTGAACCCTTCTGGGATTATTTGCAACCTGCTCATTCTCCCTGAACGCCTTCACACCAGAATCAAAGGCGGCACACTCCTCTTTACCGTTCTCACACCTGATCGGAGCAGAATTCTATCGTTACTGCGTGTATGGTGGGCGATCGCATTTCGTTCCTTCCTTGTTCCTAGAAATGGATATGCCACGTCTCAAGCTACGGATTAATCAATGACATCACTTAATTAAACAATGACATCACTTAGATGAATAGAACATTGTTAGGAATTGCATACAAACCTCAGAGCCTCTTGGAGATTGACTCCGGTCAGGTTGGTATGGGTTAGGTTATTCTGCTCAATCAAAGTACGTGCAACATTAGCTCCAGTCAGATTGGCATTGCTCAGATTACTCTTGACAATCTCAGCGCTGGGCAAATCAGCGTTAGACAAATTGGCACCCGTCAAGTCAACGTTCCACAAACTGGCGCGAGAAAGCCTAGCCTCACTTAAATTTGCACCCCTTAAATTAGCTCCGTCTAGAAAAGCTGAATTAAGCCCAGCGCCTCTCAAATTAGCCCCACTCAAGTTGATGTTTTCCAGGTAGGAATCAGACAATTCCAATTCACTAAAGTCAACACCACTCAAGTCAGCCCCAATAATGTCGTCACTGATGTAGAGTTCGTACCCGGTAAAATCCCTAATTCCATTCGCGTAACAATCAAGGATTTCTTGATTCTTGAGCAATGGCTTACCTGCTGTCATAAGGCTTTTCCTCGTATTTTTTCTTGTCTTGGCAAAGGAAGCGATCGCCCTCCCTCACGATAAAATGCTGGGATTGAAGATTGTTAGTTGGAATAATGCTTTGAAGAATGGGTTGGCTCGATTAAAGCCCTATTTGCGATGGGTGTTCCTAGGCGTGGCGCTGTTTTTCATTGGCAGTGCGTTGAGTCGTCATTGGGGAGAAGTGGCCTCAATTCGGCTGACGGTGGCCGGGTATGGGCGGTTGGCGATCGCTCTCCTCATCACGCTTTTGGCGCACACCTGGTCAGGCTGGGTCTGGAGTTGGATTTTGCAGGATTTGAACCAAGCGGCGATCGGTTCCTGGGGCATTCGAGTTTATTTAAGGACGAATATTGCCAAATATCTTCCCGGCAATGTCTGGCATTTTTATGGGCGGGTGATGGCGGCCAAGCAAGCTGGATTTTCGGTGGCGGCAGCGACTTTGAGTGTGGTTCTGGAGTCGCTGTTGATGGCTGCGGCTGCGGTGGCGATCGCACTCTCCAGCGGCATTCGAGAAAATGGACTGCTGCAAGCGGTGGGGTTGGCGATCGTCCTCATCGGTGTCCATCCCCGGTTTCTCAATCCGTTGATCAAGATTGCTAGCAAAGCCAAAGGCAAGTCCATTGCTGCTCAGTCCAGTGAATCTCAGTCTGCTGAACCGAGATTAGAGGCCGCAGAGTCTCCAGTCAACCATCTTCGGCTCCAGCGCTATCCTTTGCGACCACTCCTCGGCGAAGCCATCTTTGTGCTGCTGCGGGGAACCGGATTTGCGGTGACGCTGTCTGCTTTAGGAGGGGTGGCGATCGAACAAGTTCCACAGATCCTCAGTGCTTTCAGTTTCGCCTGGGTTCTGGGATTGGTGGTGCCGGGTGCGCCTGGGGGCATTGGGGTGTTTGAGGCAACGGCGATCGCCCTTCTCAGTGCCCAGATTTCACCCGGTTTGATCTTGGCTGGAGTCGCTCTCTATCGTCTTGTGAGCATTCTAGCGGAGTTGACTGGCGCGGGGATGGCTTCCCTGTCCAGGAATTGAGGGAGTAGGGAGTAGGGAGTAGGGAGTAGGGAGTAGGGGAGGGGCGGAAGGGGGAAAGGGGAAAGGGGAAAGGGGAAAGGGGATTTCCTGGTTCAGCAGTCAAGGATTTTTTCTGGGTGAATGGCTTGAGAAAACTCTAGGAAACCTGATTTGCCGTTGCCTTCTTGTCAAAAAGCGGACATTCATTGAACCCAGGATACGTTTCCCCCCAGGCTTTTCAGGCAATAGAAGATGGGTTCCCCCGATCTCCCCCAACCCCCCCCCCCCCCCCCCCCCCCCCCACTCCCCACTCCCCCGATTGAAAAGGCTCCATAAACCAGTAGAATAGAGCCTGATCTGTATACAGCACTTCAGTAAATGAATCTATGAGTGCGTCTTTATTGCCGGAAGGTTCAAGAGGAATGGCGGGGCTGCTGCCGATCCTGTCTAAGGTATCGGTGATTGTGCCGATTTATAACGAGGTGGAGAGTATCCCTCGGTTGGTGGAGGCGATCGCCAGTACCCTGCAACAGGATCAGATTGCCTACGAGATTGTCTGTGTGGACGATGGGTCTAGGGATGGCTCGGCGGAGCTTTTGAAGCAGCTAGCTCATGACCGGACTGACCTGCGAGCCGTGCTGCTGCGCCGCAACTATGGCCAGACGGCAGCGATGGCGGCGGGGTTTCACCATGCTATGGGGCAGGTGATTGTGACGCTGGATGGCGATTTGCAAAACGATCCTAGCGACATCCCCAACCTGATCGCCAAGCTGAATGAAGGCTACGACCTGGTCAGCGGATGGCGGAAACATCGCCATGATGACCTGCTGACCCGCTTGGTGCCCTCCAAGATTGCCAACTGGCTAATCGGCAAGGTAACCGGGGTGAATATCCACGACTATGGCTGTTCGCTGAAAGCCTATCGCTCAGAGTTGGTCATGGACATGAATCTCTACGGCGAACTGCACCGTTTTCTGCCGGCGCTAGCCTTTATTGAAGGGGCGAGAATTGCGGAAATCCCAGTGACGCACCATGCGCGGCAGTTTGGCCGCAGCAAATATGGCCTGGGACGCACGTTTCGGGTGTTGATGGATCTGTTTACGATCTTCTTCATGAAGAAGTTTTTGACCCGTCCGATGCATGTGTTTGGCCTGTTTGGGCTGTTGTCGATGCTGGTGGGTGTGGGGTTGGGCGGCTATCTGACGTTTCTCAAACTGGGGCTGGGACAGAGTATTGGCGATCGCCCCCTGCTCATCCTGGCGGTGGTGCTATTCCTCACCGGGGTACAGCTTTTCAGCTTTGGCCTCCTGGGAGAACTCTTGATGCGAACCTACCACGAGTCACAGAATCGTCCCATTTACCGGGTGCGAGAAGTCGCCGAATCGGAGCATTCCTGAGATTTAGATTTGAGGTTGGGATCAGGACGGGCTAGGAGGTGTGGGGTGGAGCCTCGTGAAGCCCAATGCAAGATAACCACTCACAAAATAAAATTCCAGTGATTGGGCATTGTAACGACGCTACAGTGCCCAATCGCTGGAATTTTGATTGATAAAATTGCTAGTTACTTCCCGTAAAGGTGACTTCGGGAAATTTGGCCTGGGCATCCATCATAGAGGTGCGCTTGCCTTCTTCTTGCCAGAAGTTGATGACTTCGGTGGCTTTGTTTAAAAGTTCAAAGCGATCGACTTCTGCAATCCAATGCTTGGCTTCTAGCTCGGACTTGAGTTGTTCCCAGGCATCGTTGCGGGGCCAGAAGAAGTAAGAGGTGAGGGGACTCGTGCCTTTTCCAACGACCTGATCCACAGCCAGGGCTACGTTTTGTTCTAACCAAAGAACCTTCAGAATAAACTTTGACAAACAATCCTCCCGAACGATCATCGCGTTCCCGTTAAGACTACAGCCCTCTATTTTACCTAGTTCTGTTCAAAATGGATCGTTTTCAAGAAGGGGAAAGGGTAAGAAGGGGAAAGGGGAAGGGGAAAAGGGGAAAGGGGGGACAGGGTCAGAAATCCACGAGATCGCTTGAATTGCTTCCTTGAATCACTCCTTGAATCACTTCTTGAATCACTCCTTGAATCACTCCTTGAATCAGCCCTTGAATTTTCAATAACTCTCCCTTAACTGAATCCCAGTTCCCTTTCCCCTTTCCCCTTTCCCCTTTCCCCTTCCCTCCCCAATTGAGGATAAAATTCTTCGAGAACGCTGCGAGTTGAATCCTGGAGAGGCTAGTGAAAGAAGTGAACGGGATTGTGGTTTTTGATATTGATGGGGTGATTCGGGATGTGGGGAATTCCTATCGTCGTGCCCTGGCGGATACGGTGGAAGAGTTTACCCAGGGGGCTTTTCGGCCTTCCCAGGAGGATATCGATCGCCTCAAGGGCGAAGGCACCTGGAATAATGACTGGGAAGCGTCTCAGGAGTTTATTTATCGCTATTTTGAAGGGATGGGACAGGGGCGATCGCAACTCTCTTTAGACTATGGCGAAATCGTCGCCTTTTTCCAAAGCCGCTACCGAGGCAGAGACTTAGACAATCCCGATCGCTGGGATGGCTACATTTCCCAGGAGCCGCTACTTTTACAAGCGACCTATCTAGAGCAGTTGACCGCAGCCGGAATCCTGTGGGGTTTCTTCAGCGGAGCCACCCGAGGCTCGGCCAGTTACATTCTGGAACGACGATTGGGGCTAAAGTCGCCGCTGCTGGTGGCCATGGAGGATGCGCCTGGAAAGCCCAATCCGACCGGATTATTCCAGGTATTAGAAAAATTAGCAGCAATGGGCGATCGCTCAATCAGCCAACTCCCTGTGATTTACGTGGGCGATACAGTGGCCGATATGCAGACCGTTGAGCAGGCCAGACAAGCCCAGCCGGAGCGAACCTGGATTGGCGTTGGCATCCTGCCGCCTCATGCGCTGCAACCTGCGGACTATGCTGCTGCTTACAGCCAAAAATTAGAGCAGGCGGGAGCAGCGATCGTATTGTCGAATGTCGAGCAGTTGACCGCCAGTCAGATTCAGTCTCTAATCCAGTCTTTAACGCAAAGATAGGGGCAGATTGCGGCGGGTGATGGGGTTGGAAAGTTTGGGCTGGGGTTTAGGTTGGGGCGATCGCCGTTTCAAAAGTCGCTCCAGCACTGCCATGGGCACGACCACCGGGAAAAACGCAGCCGCAACCACTAAGGTCATCCAGGATACGGCGTCGTTCTTGGGCGTGGAGCTATCGGCTAGAAAGAAACCCAGAAAGATACAGAACAAAAATAAGGCAATCGGAAAGTATAGGGCAATTAAATTTCGCATGATTGGTCTTGGGGCAGGGTTAATCGAATCTTCACACAAGATGGCATCGTCTCCCCAAAGCCTTACGTTGTCTTAATATACGGATCAGGATGAATTTTGGATTTTTTGAGAGAAAGAAGGGAAAAAGGCAAAAGGGGAAAGGGGAAAGGGGTGACATTGATAAGGTCGGAGAATCTTCAGAGCATTCGCCCAGAGCAAACAATGAAATAACCACCGTACTTCCCCCATCCCCCCATCCCCCATCTCCCCACTCCCCACTCCCTACTCCCTACTCCCTACTCCCTACTCCCCACTCCCTACTCCCTACTCCCTACTCCCTACTCCCTACTTAACTACTTTCCCTAGCGTCAAAAACTCCTCCAAAGCCTGAGCGATCGCCGGAGGCCAGCGGCGGACTTCGACAACCCAATCGATTTGCTTGTAGCGCTTGTCCAGGCCAACGGCGGCTACCCAGTTGCTTTCGGCTTCACCGCGATCGCCCCGATTCCACAGAGCAGCCGTCAGAGCGGCGCGCATATCGGCGAAGTTGGGGTATTTCCGCACCAGGTTTTTCATTTGGCGGATGGCTTCGTCGGTTTGGCCGATTTGGTAGGTGGCGAGGGCGGTGTTGGCGCGGGCAAAGACAAAGTCAGGGGCGAGTTTGGCTGCTTTTTCGTAATCTGCGACGGCGGCTTCCCAGTTGCCTAGGCCGCCTTCGGCGTTGCCCCGATTGTTGTAAGCAGCGGCATCGTTGGGGTCAAGTTCCAGGACATGGTTGTAGTCGGCGATCGCATCCTCAAATTTTCCCAGTCCTTCTAGAGCCGTGCCGCGATTGAGATAGGGGTCGGGAGCTTCGGGTGCCAGTTGGATGGCTTGGTTGTAGTCGGCGATCGCTTCATTCAGCTTATTCTGGCTGACTCGGGCATTGCCCCGGTTACTCCAGAGAGCGGGTTCTTGGGGCAGCAGTTCAATCAGGTCGCTCCAGTATTGTTCGGCGGCTTCAAATTTGCCTTCGTTGGTGGCGGTGAAGGCTTTGTTGCGTAAGTCTTCTAGTCGCTCGTAGTCTACTTGGGGCGGGGCGGGAGTACTCCCCGACTGTGTATCTGACTGTGTATCTGACTGTGTGCTAATGGCCGGAGCTAGGACAGCACTGGTGCTATCGATGGCGGCTTGGGCTTGGGCGGGTAAGCCGATTCCCAGGTTCAGCAGCAGCGCGAGGATGGTGGAAAAGAGGAAGGTTAGCATGGGGGCGATCGCAGGAAGAGCCGGAAGAATTACCCGTTGATCATGACAGCTTTCTCCCCACAAAACAACGACTCCATTCAACCTTGATCCCCGTCTAGGTTGCCCCCAGCAGGGAATGCGTCAGCATTGACACAGTATTTCAGACAAAACCTTCTAGGAATTAAAAGATCTGTTTTATGCTTAATGAATCAGCTTGTGAACTTGAGAAATGGCTATTTCTCCAGAGATTGAAACCTTCTAAGATTCCTTGTGTTGAATCTTAGAAACAACAAGGAACCAACCATAAAAAACTGCTTAGAAAATAACAAAAAGAAGTATGACGAGCGATCGCCTAGACAGAATTGAAGCCCTCCTTGAAGCGTCAACCCGACGAAGCGAAGAGCGACACAGGCAACATGAAGAGTTTCAGCAGCTTCACGAGGAAGGGCTGAGATCTCATCAAGAATGGCTGATACGGCACGAGGAAGCCATTTATATTCTTGATGAACGTCTGCGCCTGATGGGAGAGCGGGTCGAAACGGTTGCGTCTGCCGTCGATCGCCTGGTAGATGTCACCCTACAGGTAATGCAACGGGTCGATTCAATACAATCTGAAATCCAGGTGATGACCTCTGACATTCGTGGCCTGCAAACCGAAAATCGCCGCATCCTGGATGAACTCCAACGCAGACGCGACAACGATTAAGGAACTGGATGCTAATCCTGTTAGTCCGCTAATGCAGTTCTAGGAACTCCAAGGATCTGATCGGGTGTCAACGATAAACCCTGTAACTCTAGAGAAGGGATCACTGCCTCTCCTCTAAAGATGCCAACCGTTCCATACTCCTGTTCCTGAAGGGTTAGCACAAAGACAATGCCTTCTGCCGGGTCAATCAGCCAGTATTCAGGGACTCCGATAGCGGCATATTGCGATCGCTTGTTGACATAATCGCGATCGCGATTGGTTTTGCCAGGACTCACAATCTCCACAATTAGCCGGGGCGGGGGCATATCGAGGGTAATGGTTAGACGGCGCTCTGTTAGCTGTAGATGTTCTTCTCGCAGCAATACTAGGTCGGGATAGCGATTGGCAGCATCCTTGGGTTGTAGAACAGGCACTTGAACCTCACAGGAGTGCAGCACAATTAACTCTACTGGGATGCCATGATTCACTAGCGCCAGTAAGAGTCGGCGGGCAATCAAGTTGTTTCTTCCAGATTCAGGCGGCAATTCAATCAGATCTCCCTCAATGAACTCATAGCGAATGTTGTCCCTGGGTTGCTCAGGGTTATCGCTGTAAACCAAGTATTCTTCAAAGCTGCTAAACCTTGGCTTAGCCTGGGTCATGGCAATTGCTCTTGAGTTGAGAAGGGCCTAAAGAATTCACCATTTAAGCGGTCACTGAAGTCCATTGAAACTGTATTTCGTTGAAACTGTATTTATTTGACCAGTGTAAGCTGACTTTCTGGAGGCTGATAGCCCAAGTGTCTCCAGGCGGCTGGAGTGGCGACACGACCCCGAGGGGTGCGCTGGAGATAGCCAATTTGCAGCAGGTAAGGTTCGTAGACTTCTTCAATGGTTTGGGCATCTTCACCCGTGGCGGCAGCGAGGGTGTCAAGTCCGACGGGATGGCCGCTGAATTTTTCGATGATGAAGGAGAGGAGACGGCGATCAGTCCAGTCCAGGCCGCAGGGGTCAACGTTGAACAGTTCCAGGGCTTCGGCGGCGATCGCTTCATTGATCTCCCTGCCTGAAAACTTGACCGCGACATAATCACGCACCCGTCGCAGTAGACGATTAGCGATCCGAGGTGTGCCTCGGGCACGTCGCGCGATCTCGGTTGCGCCATCTTCGGTGATGGGCGTGGAGAAGATTTCGGCGGTGCGAAGGACAATTTGGCTGAGTTCGTCAAGCTCGTAGAATCTGAGGCGTTGCACTAGGCCAAAGCGATCGCGCAGTGGGGAAGTCAGTGCCCCGACTCGGGTTGTTGCGCCGACGAGAGTAAATTTTTGCAGTGGAATGCTCTGGGTACGGGCACTTTGTCCTTTGCCAATGGTGATATCTAGCCGATAGTCTTCCATAGCGGGATAGAGAATTTCTTCGGTGACGCGGGGCAGCCGGTGGATTTCGTCAATGAAGAGGACATCGCCCGGTTGCAGGTTGACCAGCAGGCCGACGATGTCTCGGGGGCGCTCCAGGGCAGGGGCAGTGGTAATTTTGCAGCCCACGCCCATCTCGGTGGCCAAAATCAGCGCCATAGTGGTTTTGCCCAGACCGGGCGGCCCATAGAGCAGCAGATGATCGAGGCATTCTTGGCGGGATTTGGCCGCTTGGATGGCGATCTGGAGGACTTCTTTGAGGTCTTTTTGTCCCAGATAATCGGCCAATTTTTGGGGGCGCAGCTTATCTTCTTGTTTGCCCACTTCGTCGGTGCTGGCATCGGCCTGGAGGATGTCGCCTGTTTCAGGAGATGGAGCCGATTCGCTGGGCTTGGGCGATCGCGCAGGCCGAGTCCGGACGGGCAGGAGATCGTCGTCGTCCCCTTCCTGGGCGG
>JALOOP010000403.1 GCA_025454315.1 Oculatellaceae cyanobacterium Prado106 | reverse complement strand
CACCTGCCCAAAATCTTTCATCAACTGTGCCCCCACCCGAGCCGTGGTGGTTTCACAAAATTCCACAATCATCGTCCAAAAGTCGCTCATGATCCCAAAAAGTTAAAGGTCTTGTTCCAGGACACGGGCGATCGCCGTCTTAGCTTCCGTCTGAAATTCTTTAATATCCACCCGATCCAAAAGCTTGATGGCAATCAACATGCCAATCACAGGCATGACAAAGACAAAGCTATAGGCCAAAATCGGCATCCCGAATAACTGCTTGCCCAGATCCAGCAAGGCACCGCCCAGCACCGTAGCCGTAGCCCGAGCCAGCGCCTGCGACAATCCCCAAGCCCCAATGAAGGTTCCAGCGGTTTCAGCCGCCGTCAAATCCAGCATCAGACTCAGCGCCCCCGTGGTCGTAATCCCCGATGCTATCCCAAAGATAATTAAGGTGCCCTTCAGCAGGCCAGGATTGGCCGTAAAGCCCGCCAAAATCAGCAATATGAAGGATACGGCCACCAACAGACATCCCAACCGAGGTTTCGGCGATCGTCATCCCAAAAATCGTGCCGCCGTAAGGTTCCAGGACAGGCTCCTGAAAGAACAAGCTCAGGGTCATTACCAACAAAAAGACAAAGAACAGCCCAGTTTGCCGACTTGCGGTCAAAATCTTCAACGCGCGTCCCAAGGTAATCTGGTCTTCACGCTCCACCAAAATCGATCGCACCGAATACCGAGAATATTTTTTCTCCACGCCCACGGTCGCCAACAGCGCCAACCCAAATACGATCGCCGGAACCACCGTAAAAATCCGATTAATCGCCGCCTGCACGGTCGCCAACGGCGCATCCAAATCAACCTGCCGCAGCAACCCAGCGGTAATAATCGCTCCCACAATAATGCCGACCATCAGCATCGACCAGACAACGCCCACCAGTCGAGGTCGGTCATGCTCATCAGAAATATCCACCAGCAGCGCAGCATACGGCGTCGAGCTAAAGCTAATGGCAAGTCCATACAGCGCAAACACAAAGGCCAAAAACCCAATCCACCCATAGGTCTGAGCCGAATTAAGTCCTTGGGCTTGCACACTGTCTCCCAACCGCCATACCACCTGCACAGCCAAAAAGGAAGCCACCGTAAACAGCGCCGCCCCCACCCACACATAGCCCGTGCGGTGCATTCCAAAAATGGGCTTGGAGTCTGACATTTGCCCAAACCAGATGCGAGCGGGCGCGACAAATTGATTCATGGCGATCGCCCCTGCCACAATCGTCGCTGGAATCGCCAGTTCCTTAATCATCACCCGATTCAGCACCCCCAAAGTCAGGAGAGACATGATCCCTAGCCCCATCTGAAATAACCCCAGGCGGAACATGGTAAATAGATTCAAACTGGGCAGCAACGGGGAATCTGGCTGCATTGAAGCGGGATTGGAAAAATCTTTTGTCATAGTCTTCGTCTTAAAATCACTCAGGATTCAGAGTTTAGAATTAGAGATTGCTTTGTGATAAGGAAAAATACGGGGGTAATGCTGATTCGAGGCAAAACCGATTTAGGAAGAGGGAGGGGCGATCGCAACCTTCCATAGAACAGGCCATGACGACCCATAGACTGAATCAGGGATTGCAAAATCTGAAAGACTTCACACTTAATACCAGTGAAGAAAATTCCTGCTTAAAGGCTTCGTTACAGCTTCAGAAGTTCCACCTAACTTTAAAATACAGCCCTTTGGAGCCGTTCAGCAGCGTCTGATAAGCGTTGCGCGTTCCTCAACTAATTATAAGGATTGCAGATTGAGTCTTTTGTGGGATTTTGTCTGTTTGTCAAAAGTGGCTTTTCGTTAAAAGCGCTTTAAAAACGACTTGTGGCCGGAATTGAGCTACAAAGCTCAACTCCGGCCACAAGTCGCTAATAACGTAATAATAAGCTTAAAAAATAGCCCCAATGATTGGAATAGGAAAAACTGCCATTGGGAGTCAGCGAGAAAAAATATTTGTAGAAGGAAGGACAAACCGCAGAGTCAGCGCCCCAGCATCCCCAGCTCTTTTCTACCTGAGAAAAAAGCGAGAGAGGGAGGTCGCCCGCTGCGACTAGAGGGACTTAGTCGAATCGAGAACCGGATTCCAGACCCCACTCATGCTTGAGAAAATGCTTGTACATGGTTTCTCGCAGCATCATTTGCTCATAGAGCTTGATCAGGAAGCTCTGAGCCTGCTCGTGGCTCATCCGCTCAACCTGAGTTTCAAACGAACGCAAACTAAACTGTTGTTCCAAGCTAAGCTCAACGGGTTGATCCATGATGTAACTCCAAATGTCGATGTAACAAGACAGTTGCAGACTAGACAGTTGAACAAACAAACCAGTTAAACAGACTAGACAATTGCAGCAGATTATGCATCTAGACGGATGTAAACCTGCCTGTGTTTCGTAGCATCGTGCTGTGATGCGCGAGATAGGATTAAGAATTCCCAATCCTAATCAACGAATCACTTTAATATTACAAAAGATAACAAGTATTTGACAAATTGACCACCTCCTAGAGAGTGATTTCTGAGATGAGGTAGTTCTACCAAGTCATTAGAGGAAAAGAAGTTCGCCTTGAACCTATTTCTGAAAAAGGCAAGCCAGCATAGACGAGGCAGAAGCAGTTCAGGAAGCTACAGTTCTCCAGCTTTTCAGATGACAGTAGGGTGGATGAATCGTTTATAGAAGGTGAGCAGTTGCTGAAAGGCAGGATGGAGCTAAGTTAATCTGCAAAGATGCATTTTCTGTGGAGAAGGCTTAGGGAAGCCATAGACTCCTTTCTAGGATGGTGATCCCATATGCTTCTTTGGACTTCCATCATTTCTTTCAATGATCTAATCGGATGGATTTACCAGATTTATGCAATGTCTGGATCGACTAAACCCATTTAATCGATGAGACGAAAGCATTCATCTCATGAAGGTGTTCCTCAATCAGCAAGGCGATCTGCTCTCCATCCGCATCTGCAACAACCCGCTACGGCAATTAGCGGTTCGACTCAGGAGGTTCACTGGAGGAATCAGGAGGTTTGTGCTGGGTTTCGGATGAAGCAGTCTCGTCCCAGGGATCTCGAATAGGGGTGCCTGGACGATAGGGAAGGGAAGGGCGATCGCGCTCCCCCCCTCCCTGTTCCCGCAAGTCAGAGTTAGCTCCAGGCTCCATCTCCGAACTTCCCCCCAACTCTGCTTCAGGGACACTCTCATAAACCCCTTCAGAGCTTCCCACACCCCCTTCAAAGGTTCCGTCAGAAACGCCTCCAGAAGCGCTTTCAGAAACTCCCAAGCCTTCCTCCAAGGCCGACTCGACATGCCCATCCTCCAGGAGAATTCGTCGCAGAATGATCCGTTCCAGACGCGGCCCCTCCGCCGAGTCCACCGTGATTTCACAGCCGTCATACCGAAGCGTTTCCCCGACCGCCGGAATCTTTTGCATCTGATAAATCAAAAAACCGCCCAGCGTTTGATACTCTTCCGCCAAGGGCAGGTCAAGATCCAGTAGCTCATTGACTTCTTCCAGATTCATCTGTGCCTGCACCCGGAAAGTAATCTCGTCAATCATCTGCACATTCGGTTCTTCGTAGCTCTCAGGTTCATGGGTTTCACCAATAATCTCAGCCACCAAATCCTGAAGGGTCACTAGCCCCGCCGTCCCGCCAAATTCGTCCTGCACCATCACCATAGCCTGTCCATTCTTCTGCATCAGGCTCAGCAACTCATTCAGCGGCATCTCCTCGTTGACAAACTGCGCCGGACGAATCCAGGGCTGAATCAGACTCGTCGAAGTCAAGACCCCATCCACCAGCGGTTCTGCCAGTTCCTTAAAGTGAATAATCCCCAAAATCTCATCTAGCGACTCGCCCATCACCGGATAGCGAGAATGTCCCGAAGTCGCCACCTCATGCAGCAAATCCCGAAAGGTTGCGTCTCGCGGAATGGCCACTAAGCTCGTGCGAGGCACCATCACCTCATCGGTGTTAACCTCCGCAAACTCCAATACATTGGTCAACAGTTCCCGCTCCTCTTCTTCCAGGTCAGGCGATTCTGCGGAGGTACTAATAATTAACTGCAATTCTTCTGGCGTTACCCGGTTATACCAGCCTTGCCCGGTATACTGCACGCCCACCAGCCGCAACAGCAGTCGGGTAGACTGATTCAAGCTCCAAATAAAGGGATTGAAGAACCGGGCGATCGCCATACTGGGTGTCCCCAAAAACCGCGCTAACTGCTCCGGATACAGCAACGCCAAGGACTTGGGACAGAGTTCTCCCAACACAATCTGCAAATAGGCAATCAGAAAAAAGGCGATCGGAATCGCGAGCGAATGAGACAGCACCTGACGGGTGGCGATCGGCAACGGCAGTCCCGCAAACCAAACGCTCAGCAAAACAGCCATCGTACTCTCGCCAATCCACCCCAGCGCCAAACTCGACAAGGTAATCCCAAGCTGGGTCGTGGAGAGCAGTCGGTCTAAACCCTGTTGCAAGTCCTGTACCGTCTTGGCCTGGACATCGCCTGCGGAAGCTAGTTGGTTGATGCGCGATCGCCGCACCGACACAATCGAGAACTCAGCAGTCACAAAAAAGGCATTAATCGTAATCAACAGCAACACCGCAAACAACCGCATGAAAACATCCGTCCCGCTCAACACCACAGGGACTTCAGGGGCAGGCAGGTTGATTTGGGCGATCGCCGATATCGCACCGAGCAGCAAGCAAGAAGACATCACTGCTCCACAGGAATACCCGATAGCTTCAGTTGAACCTGTTGTTCAGGATAATCGGTTAAGGTTAAAGACAAACTTTTGGCGTTATCCAGCAAATCGGTTGGAATGGAAATCTTCCCCGGTGCAGCCTTGCCATTGGGAGCCAGTTCTTCGGGCAATCCTTGGGTTTCTGCGGTTAGCAGCCGTCCCTGGTCATTGGTCACTTCCAGCGAACTGTAGAGAAACTGCACGGCCTTGGAACTGTTATTGAGCAAGTTCACATCTAGCACCAGGTTATTGCCCTGCTTGGCCACACCCGTCACTTCCAGCTTCACCGCCCGGTTTTCCACCGAAAGCGGCAACCCGGAGGTCTTTTCTGCAGGAGAAGGGCTGGCTTTAGGTGCAGCCGCACCACTCCCCGCCTTGTCACTAGCCGCCTCCGTTTTACCACCGCCAATACGAGCCTTAACATTGGTAATAATGTCTTGCTCCTTCAGCAGCGCCAGCTTACCCTCCCGCCGCAGCGGCTTTCCCTGAGCATCACTGACATTACTCACCGGACGAGTATCCGGCTGGGTAATGCCCTTCAGCGCATCTCGACCCATCTTGTAGCCCAGGGAAGCACTGGTCACCCCCGCGCCAATCATTAGAAACAACAGCATTAGCGTTAAAGTTATGGTTGGATTCACGTTAGGTTCTTCGATAATGAATGATTTGTACTGACCCAGGATACAACAGGAGTTTGAAGTTAGAAAATAAAGGTTGGGGAGTAGGGAGTAGGGAGTGGGGAATAGGGAGTGGGGAGTGGGGAGTGGGGAGTGGGGTGAATAGTTAAGAGAAGACAGACTAAATCACAAGTCTAAAAATTCTCTATTGCAGAATTTCTTGTGCTGAGGGGAAGGCATCCATTGAATCACCCATCCACCTATCCACCCATCCACCCATCCAGTTTCTAGGGGCAGGCTGACGAGAATTATGGGATGCGCTATCCTAATGAATTAAACAGGATAGGTTCCGTTTTGGTGAGTCTCCAAAGGTTGAAGATAGGTTGAGAATGGCGATCGCCAATCCACCTATTCATTCCCGAACTGGAACTCTTTTCCAAGCGCCGTTGACCGATTGGGGAGGTAGCGAACTCATAATTCGCCTTCAGGCTGGTTCGATTCCAGCACGGCGCATCAAGGGGAAATAGGGAATGGTGAGTGGGGAGGAGGGGGCAAATAGTGATCTTCTATGAACAAACTGATGGAACATTAAGGGTAAGACCTTAATAACTCTCTGTAGAACTTAGAATAAGCCTTGGTTCACCCTCCACTCCCTACTCCCTACTCCCCACTCCCTCATTTCCAGATTTTCTGTAGCATCCCCATGAATTTGGGTAAGATGATCGTGTCTTTGGTGGGAATTGCAAGTTGTTTTACCCACCAAATTGATTACAAATCGGTAGTATCAAAATTCGTCATCTGAAAGATGATATTCAGAGCTAGGATAGGTCAGGACGTTTTATGTCCTGCCATCGGCTTCTCCTCTTGGATACTCCAGCCGTTCCTAGTCGTTGCACGAACTTCATGACTGATGACTTCAGCCCCGCATCAAAGCCATTTACTAATCATTGAGGATGACAAAGGACGGCGTGAGTACACGCTGGACAGTCCCGTCTACTCAATCGGTCGAGATCCCAAATGCGATATCCGCCTGGTTTCTCAGTTCGTCTCCCGTCGCCATGCCACCCTAGTGCAGTTGCCCAACGAAGATGGCAGTTGCTACTATCGCATCGTTGATGGCAACCTCAAGGGCAAACCCAGCGCCAACGGCCTCCTGATCAACGGGCGCAAACTCCAGGCTCATGACCTGCACGACCAGGACAGAATCATCTTTGGCCCCCAAGTCCAAGCCGTCTATTACCTCCTCAAACGTGAAGCCATCACCACGGTTCCCCCCGACGAATACGACATCACCCTAATCAGCCCTAATATGACCGATGATCCTGAAGAAGATGAGGATGGGGAGTAGGGAGTAGGGAGTAGGGAGTAGGGAGTAGGGAGTAGGGAGTAGGGAGTAGGGGCAGAAGGGGCGATGGCTTCTATCGATTTTGACATCGATTTTGACTAGGTGCCTGCACGGATTGATCACAATTGTTTGATCAATTGATTGATCAATGGAGACATTAAACTGGGTTTGCTCCAGTAGCACCAAGACTCAATCACAAAAACACTTAGAGAACGAATGAGGGATGCTGTAGCAAGCTACAACATCCCTCATTAATTTTTACTCTATTGCAGCGTTCTACTTGGTCTCAGGCTACTTTGTCTCTGGGACTGATTCCGCAGTCTGAGGCTCAGCCACAGGCTTCTGGAAGACAAAGCGTAGCAAAGGCGGAGCCACGAAGGTAGTGAGAATCACCATCACAATGATGGCCGCATTGAGAGATTTGCTGAGAATTCCAGTGGCAGAACCCACGCCAGCAAACACCAGCCCCACTTCACCCCGAGGAATCATCCCCACCCCGATCGCCAATCGATTAATCCCCGGTTGCCCAAACACCGCTGCCCCCGTCACCAACTT
>JALOOP010000043.1 GCA_025454315.1 Oculatellaceae cyanobacterium Prado106 | reverse complement strand
AATTTGCGATTTCCTCGTAGGTCTTCCCATCATTTCTCAACAGCAGCATCAAAATTCGCTGTCGCTGATGAGCATCCTCACTTTCCCGGAGAGCATTTTATACGTAATAACCCCGTCTCCTTGTGAAGGCGTAATGAAATAGATAGAGCCAGAATCTTGAGGCACAATAATCTGCGGTAGAGGACTGTAGCTTACCCCTGCTTTCCACTCGTGGTCAACTATGTGGAGTTTAGAAAGGTACGTAGAAATCTCTCTCTTTCCGGTTGCCCGAGACTTTTCCGACTTAATTTCATAGATTTCTTTAGTTTCAAGATCAGTGAGGTCTGGTTGCTTCCTATTGCCTGACATTCCTTTTCTATATCCTCCTGTTCGTTGAAGAATCTGAGCAATGTAGCATTGTTCAGGTGATTCTCAGGGTCTTGAAGCTCGAAGTGTAAACCAATCGCATGATGCACAAAGTTTCCTAATTCGTCTAATGTAAAACGTCCTGTGGGATCGATCAAGCTGATCGGGTTGTTATGCACATATGAATACTTGTGTAATGTCAGAGGGTTGCTAATCGTTCCTTGATGGGTATCTCTTCTAGTGAATCGGCTTGAATCAACATCATAAGAGCGATCGCGTAAGTAGTAATTTCTCAGATCAGCATCAAGGTGTTCTCCAGCAAAGTAATAGCTATTCTGGGTAAAACCAGTCTTTGAAAAGAACGTTCCAAAGGCTTGATAAGTATAGGTATCGTTCCCTTTGAGGTCGTTTCTGTGAAAGAACGCCTGTTCTTCCAGTACAATTAGGATTAACCCTCGTCCTGGGAGCTATGACCATGTTCAACCGCTTGCCATCTCTCCCCACTGAATTCGACCTCCCGTACACCGACGACCAACCTGTGGATAACGAACTTCAATGGCTTGCCCCCCACCTGCTACGGGCAATTCTGCTGCTGGCTTGGGAAGAACGCTATGACTGGTTCATGGGCGTGAACCTTGGGGTGTACTATGATCCAAATCTTCCGGCGATCGGCCCGGATGCCTTCTTAAGCCTGGGCGTTCCTCGCTTTCGAGACAATGGGCAACTGCGGCTAAGTTACCTGGTGTGGCAGGAGAACAACGTCATGCCGCAATGGGCACTGGAGATTGTCTCGAAGAAGCCAGGGGGGGAGTATGACGAGAAGATGACGATCTACCGAGATATGGGTGTTCTCTACTATGTCAGCGGGCAGATCAAGCGGAACAGCAGATTCAGGAATCGAGGGAGCAACTCCGATCGAGTAAGTTATCGCTGGTTCTCCGCCTTCTGAAGCGTCAAGTTGGAGAGATTACGGCCTCTACCCTTGAGCAAATCAATGCTTTATCCGTTGAGCAACTGGAATGTCTAGGGGAGGCGTTGTTGGATTTTGAGGCGATCGCAGATCTCCACCGATGGCTTAACGACCCGCGTTAAATTGGGGGATACTGATGAGCGATCGCATGGACGTTGATCTTTGATGCCACAGGCCAACACTGCACTTTGAATTCAATGTATGCGGATTGCCAGTTTTCCTTGAACTTGTCGCTGTTCAAGGGCTTGGATAGCGGCAGGGACTTCGCTGAAGGGATAGGTGCGATCGACAGAAGGTCGAATCTTACCCGCTTCAATGAATTGTTTTAGAACGAGTAAGTCCTCTGGGTTGGGTTTTGTGACGAGACATTTGACAGTTCGGCGACGGATTTTGGTAATCAAGGAACCCAACAACATGACTAGGAAAAGTCGAGCAGTCGATCCACCAACGAGAACATAACGGCCATTGGGGGTTAATGCAGGCAGATAATCGAAAACTGAACGGTAGGCGGCAATATCCAGGATCAGATCATAGTGGGGTTCATGGAGAACAGATGCGAGCTGGGTGGTGTCTAGGATGCGATCGGCACCTAATGCTCGGACTCGTTCGGCTTTGCTGGCACGGCATACGCCTGTGACCTCAGCGCCATAAGCCTTGGCAATCTGCACCGCAAACGATCCAACACCACTGGCCGCACCGTTGATTAACACCTTTTGTCCGGGTTGAATTTGTCCCACATCTCGGAGTCCCTGGAGGGCAGCTAGGGCTGAGACGGGGACGGTGGCGGCTTCATCGAAGGTGAGGTTGATGGGTTTGGGGGCGATCGCTGCTCCTTCAGAAACACAAACATATTCGGCAAACGCGCCAAACCCTGATTCGGAAAGATCGGCAAAGACGAGATCGCCAGGTTGAAACTGGGTGACATCTGAGCCGATCGCCACCACTTCCCCGGCAATATCACAACCCAGGATTTTAATCTTGGGCTTTCGCAGGCCGCCATAAATCAAACGCAGCAGGAATGGGGTACCGCGCATAAGGTGCCAATCTCCTGCGTGAACCGCAGCGGCGTGAACTCGCACTAGGACACCCTGATTTGACACAGTGGGGCGATCGACTTCTGCTAATCGTAGGACTTCGGGAGAGCCGTATTCGGTTTGGACGATCGCCCTCATCTTTGAAGGAATTGGGGAGAGTGTGGTAGATGCGTTCATGATGGATTGATCCACTTTGAAGTGGAATTGTAATGGACATTGAAAGATAAGGATCAGTGTAACCGATTAAGCAGCGCCGCTGATGGCTGTATTGATAGGTGTTATGGGTTTATCAACTGTTCCAGCCCCCGTCACGGCATCAATTTTGATTTGTTGTTGCGGAGTAAAACCGTAGAGCGTACCATTCTCATAGGCCAGTCCCCAAATCTGACTGAAACCAATGTTGCCAATCAATCTAGCATCGCCGGATAACCCAATGGAGTACAAGGAATCGGAAACACCGTTGACATTACTGCGGGAAACGGCAAAGAAACGGCTCGAAACCGGATCATAGGCAATGTCACCACTGGCCGAAAACCCCGGAATGGTCGCGATCAAACTGGCTTGTCCGGTGGTGGTGTTGATACGGTAAAATTCGCCCTTGGTTGCGGCGGCGTAGAGTTCACCCGATGAGGTAAAGCCTAGGGAGTTGACATCGGTTTTGGAAATAGGGACAAGACTGCTGATCAGGGTATAGGTACTCGTGCTGGTGTCAATTTTGTAGAGATTGTTGGGATTGGCCACCGCAAAGGTATCGTTGCCAAAGGTGGCAATATCTCGGATCACCGTATTTCCCAGATTACCGAGAGGTAGCCGTGAAACATTGCCTGTGCTGAGATCAACAAACCCTATCCTGGATTCGGTTGAGGTTCCACTTTCCAGCAGAGAAACGAGTCTGCGTGAACCCGGAGTCGGATTGGGGTTGGGTGTGGGCGTGGGGTTGGGAGTAGAGAGGGGTGAGGCATTGAGGGTGAGGCGGTATTTGCTGTTGCCGCTCTTTTGGTTGACGCGGACAAAGTAGGTGCCAGCTTCTAGAGTGGTGGCGATCGCTTCCGACTTCCTCCCGCCTTTGGTAGAACGAGCCACAATCCGGTTTCCCTGTTGTAGAAACACATCGACATTGTTCTTCAACTTGTTCAAAGCCAGATTAAAACTACTCCGTCCAGTGAGGGTAAAGGAGTAGAAATCTATTTTGTCATTGACACCAACGGCACCTCGAAATTTCCGGGTACCATTCAGAGCACCCACATTCAGGGCACCACCCGGTCGATTGTCAGAAGCGCGTGCGGTTGTTGTGCGATCGAAGGCGTGATTTAACATAAGACTTAGTTCAATCCATGCTCGTAAGTTGCTTTACCTATTGCCCTGTCTGCTGTCTTGTTTGTTGTCCTGTCTGCTGATTTCGCCAGAGACATTCAGAAAGTGACATTCAGAAAGTGACATTTAGCAAGTGAGATTTAGCAACTTAATTTATACATAAATATGCTAGCCTAAAAATTTTTAGGCAACAAGTCTTGCAATATTCCTTCAAATCGGTTAGTTTGTCCAGAGTCAGCGATTTTGCTACTGCCATCGCCATCCAACGACTGCCTCGGAACCCCATTCCAGGCATAATGGGAGGGACATCACCGGGTCTAATCTTGAGTCATGAATTCCAAGCAACTGAGTTTTTGGGACAGTCCTATTGATAATTCTTCAGAGAATTCCACTGGAAATTTCGCTGGAGATTCCCCTAAAGATTTCATGGGAGCAGAGTCAGAAACCTGTTCAGGAAGCGTTCCTCAAGTCTTCGACCTGCCCGATACTGAGATCTGGTTTCATCCTGCACTGTTCGATGCGGCAGAGAGCGATCGCCTTTTCACCACCCTCCTCCAGGAAACCCCGTGGAAACAAGAGGACATCACACTCTACGGCCAAACCATGCGCCAACCGCGCCTGACCGCCTGGTACGGAGAGGCATCCTACACCTACTCGGGGCTAACCCTATCCCCGGCTCCCTGGACAGCCACCCTATCCGAAATCAAAACCCGGATCGAATCCCTGTCCCATCTCACCTTCAACAGTGTCCTGCTCAACCTCTACCGCAACGGCAACGACAGCGTCTCCTGGCACAGTGACGACGAACCCGAACTCGGGAAGAATCCTGCGATCGCCTCTGTCAGTTTCGGCGCAACTCGCCGTTTCATGCTGCGGCACAAGTCAGACAAATCTCTGAAAAAAGCGATCGACCTCCCCCATGGCAGTTTCCTACTAATGCGCGGCGAAACCCAACACCACTGGCAACATCAGATTCCCAAAACCGCTAAGTTGGTTCAGCCGAGGATCAATCTGACTTATCGAGTGGTTAGGGAGTAGGGACGACTATTCACCCCAAAGATACAAGGTACAAAACCCATGAATGTCTTCCTGTCTTCCCTGTTAGCTCTAGTTCCCGTCACGGCTCTGGCTCAAACGATGCCCACACCCGTGTACCGGACTTGTGTAGCGATCGCCACCTCCGGCAAAACCCAATTCACCTACACCATCACCCTCTCCGCCGATAGCCTAAAACCCGAAACCCTCAGCATTTCTAGACGGACAAACACCACCTCCTCACCCACATCGATTCTGCAAAACGGCGGTTTGACCAGCTTTGAGCAAGATGCGCCCGATGCCGACTATTCGCGTCCGCCCTTTGACAGAGGGTTTCGCGGTCAACCGAATAATGGTCAGGGGATTGTTCACTATCGGGGCAGTGTGCATGGGTTGTATGTCAGTGCGTTGCCTAGGACGGAGGCGGTGCAGCAGGTGCAGGTGGTACATTATCTGAGTCGAGACGGCTGGATCAAGTCCAAACCAGTGAATTGTAGCATTTGAATTTTAAGCAAAAGGTGCTCAGTAGGTTCAGCTATCCAAACTGTTCAAGGACGTTGAAAATTTCAGTGAAGATTATCTTCATAGGGCTACTTTAAAGCCCTAGTACTGGTTAAATTCAGTTCTGAATGCTGAGCATCCAATGGTTCTCGGTACTCAGCATTCAGTATCTTCAAAACATCCCAGGAATGACAATCGATTTCCTTGACACTTCTATTACATCCCAGTCAGATTCATCAAGAATTATCGAGGATTATCGAGGATTTATCTTAAAAATCAGCATTGTTACATTTTGCTACAGAGAACTTTTCAAAGTTTTGTTCGGCTGTAAGGCGTGATATTCTAATCCTCAAGTTGCTATTAAAACTTAGTTTCTCTTTAGAAAACAGGTGGAAATGTTATGCCATGCCCTTTTGATTTGGACAAACCTCTGCTAGAGCAGCATTCTGTAAGAGAAATGTTCCAAGAGCCTTTAGAATCAGTATCGGTAGAGGTGATTTTGGATAAATTCCATGAGATTGCTCATTTAGCAATCTTGAATGAGCTATTAAACAGTGGTATCGAGGAAAGCGAGTTTCCTCAGATCTGTCTCACTCTTGAAAAACCCCAAGCTCCAGAGAACTTAGCAGCGAACGAATTAGATGAATCAATAAATTTTGCATCTCAAGAATCTAATGCAGATGCTGGAGATGCCGACAGTCCTCAATTACCAGTTTCAGAAGAATTTGTGCGTCGTCTAATGTACCGCCTAGATGAGGCCGCTAAAAACAGCAGTTTTAATCTTCAGGAGGAACCTCAATTATCGGTTGACTTCGGAACAATCTCTTTGATGTCTGGTACACGCCCCTGTTGTGAGGGAAGATATGCATACAAGGACGAAAGTACTACTGAATGTAATTTCGGAAAGGCTTGTAGATATGTGAAACCAGACCGAGAAAAACCCGTTGAATCTTAATCCTCCTGTTCTCTTAGATCGTCCTGAATCCTTTGTACACTGACTTTTAACGACGGCTCCTCCTGAGAAAGACGATGAAGTTCTGCTTGTACTTCTGCAAGCGCTTTTGTATATCCTCCTTCATCTGTTTTCAGATTCGTTTTTATTTCTTGAAAAGTTTCGCGAGCCCTATCAGTTTTACCTGTGAGTAATTCTAGCTTCCCGCGTAAACTTAACCATCTCCAATAAAAGATGTTAGTTTTATAGCGACAAACAATCTGTAAATCTGCATCAGCCTGCTGAAATTTTTTCTGTTCTACAAAGATTGCTGCTCTATTTGCTCGAGCATTAATTGCCTCCTCTGACTCAGGATCAAGTTTTATGAGTTTACTGTAAACGTTTACCGCTTCATCCCACTGTTTCATCTGTCCAAGAAGAAGTCCTTGCTCGATAAAGGATGCGTAGGGTTTTGGATTCATCTTTGTTCCCTTGTCAAACGCAGAAATTGCATTCATACAATCTTGCTGATGTGCAGTACAATCTTCATCAGGAGGGTAGTAAAGTAGCCCTAGGAAATAATATGCTTTTGCCCAAATTTCAGTAAACGCATCTTTGGATTGATCGTCAGGGTTTGGCGGTTCTAGCAAATCTAACGTGTCTTCCAATACTCGACGTGCCTCTAAATGTGACTGATGATCAAATTGGTAAATTTCGCTCAAGGCGAAAGCTGTCATGATACTCAAGGCTCTGAGAATATCTGGAGTTTGTTTAGGATTTTGAAGGTCAAGTTGTGAAATCGGTGGTAATGTAGTCAAATGCTCTACCGACCTCACTACTGTAGTAACTTTCAACTCAATAGCTAGAGCATCCATTCGTCCCCACACAACAATTGATGCGCCTTGTTGCTGACCTAAACGCTTTGCTTCATCCACATTGGAAACCTGAGTTTTGGCAAGGCAAACATTAACGTCTGATTCTATACTTTTACTCAAGGCGTCAAAAATCTGATTTTGTAATGACGGAAGGCGGCTTCCAGAAATCGCCTCTCCTTGATAAATCTGAGCGACGATTACTCCTAATTTCTTTTCTTTCGTAGTTTCACTAGAACACTGATTCCTACGAAACCTACTTAAATCCTGAAAGTTATTTGAGGACAAGCTTATTGTGATTCCTGCAACAAATAAAATCACAGTTAAGCCTACAAACGTAAGCCGCCTAAAGCGAAGATCGTAAGATTGCTGTCGAGAAATCTCAGGTTTCTCAACAAATTGAGATTTTAGCTGCTTAGTTAATGATCTAGAACCAGCAGGAATAGGCTGTATTAAATTCTCTGTGAATGTGTGAGCAGGGGATGGTGTAGAAACTGAGTCGGCTTTCTTTAGGACTGGTGTTAAGTCTTCTGAAATACCTGCTAGTTGAATCGAGCGGCAACCCAACGCATGAGCAAAGGCAATATCTCGCCCTGCTCCCAATGCATCATAAAACCCCACTGCAAACTCGATCGCAGCCCGATCGCCGATCGCCCCACTCATGCCAATCACATAGGGAACATGACGAGCGATCGCTTCTGCCTGCACTTCTGAGTAACAGGCGTTGAGAATTACACATTGAACCTGATCGGCAAACAGCTTAAATATGCCAGCCAGCGCTTCTGCATGAACCAGCTTGACCTGACCCAGATCATCTTCAAAAGCGATCCCGGCCTCTCCTTCTCCATGTCCTGAAAAATGAACGATTTGGGGATTAAGATCCAGCATTGCTCGCTGGAAGTCTCTAGGGCGAATGGCATCCTTTTTGACTAGCTTAAATCGCTCACGCCACTGGGAGCGCTCTAGTCCCAACTCAATTTCCCGTCTTTCTTCATCCAAGCGCAATGGGGCAGTTCCCGTAGGATTGGCACTCAACATCAAAACCGTCATAATCGAAGGGTAGATGCTCATCCTGCTGATTCTTGAGGTAGATATTTTCTTTTGACAGTATACTCGGTCAGGCGAGATTTCCAAACCCTGAATAGTGGGCAGGTTCTATGACCAGATTTTAGGCTCTTGAATTGTATCCGCCTCAACGTTCTTCTGAAGAGATATGCTAGAAGACAAGTTTTCCAAAACTCATCATGACCGCCAAAACGATCGCCGCCCACACCCTCAAACTCCACGATCTCAAAACCCGCTTCAATCTCCAGAAATCTGAAGCGGAAGATTTCTTTGTGGAGTGGCTTGGTCATGACCTAATCCTCAGCGAAACAGAACGGGTGACTCTCGATCGCCTCAAACGCAATTATCTCTACCTGCTTGAATACCCAGTGATGGAAAGCATCGTCAAAATGGTCGTGCTTTCTCCTTTGCTGGATTTGGCAGGCTTTTACGAACCGCCGATTCGGGTTGAAGGAGAAGCCAACATTCAAGTCAGTGCTGAGGACGAAGGCGAAACGATTCAGGGCAGCATTGATGTGCTGGTGGTGCAGCGATCCCTCTGGATCACGGTCATTGAAGCCAAAAACTCAGAATTCTCCATCACCAAAGCCATCCCCCAAACCCTGGCTTACATGCTGGCTAATCCCAATGCAGAGCGTCCGACCTTTGGGCTGGTTCTCAACGGCAGTGAATTTCTCTTCCTGAAACTGGTTCATCGTGACAGCCCACAGTAAGCCATGTCCAACCTTTTCTCTATGCTGAATCGAGGGAACGATCTTTACCAAGTTTTACAAATCCTGAGAACCTTGAGACGGGCGATCGTCCATTAACCCTCCAAAAATTGAATTCAGGTTAACTGAGATCCTGTGCCTGTTTCAGAAGTCATGACCAGATTTCAGGAATGCATTGATCGTGCCGAGGTTCTTGCTCAATCGGGGTTTAAGTCCTGATGCCAACCATTGGTGTTTTGTGTTCTTTATCCCAGAACTCTGAATTCTGAACGGATGACCTCATGCCCTTGCCTCATGCTTCTCTGAGATACAATCAGTACAATTGGGCAATACAATTAGGAATTGGGTGCTTTGCTTTTGTCAGGAGGAATTACCATGACTACCGCTGCAAAATACATGTCCCTGGAAGAGTATCTGAACTATGCTCCTGGAACTGCCTCTGGAACAGAAACTCGTTACGAACTGATCAATGGGGAATTGTGTGAAGTACCTTCTGAAAGCGACTTGAATAATGCGATCGCCATCCTTCTGCTTTTTGCGTTAGGGCAGTATCTCAATCCAGGATTACTCCGACGAGGCACCGAAATTGTGGTCAATGGTTATCGTACTACGACCCGGATTCCAGACCTTGTGGTGTTGACACCAGAACTGGCAACAGCCCTAAGCGGCAAGAGTCGGAGTGTCGTTCTGCCGGATATGCCGCCGCCAGCTCTGGTGATTGAAGTGGTTTCTCCTGGAACTGAGAATGAAGAGCGAGACTATCGTTACAAGCGATCGGAGTACGCAGCCCGAGGCATTGCTGAGTATTGGATCGTTGATCCCCAGAAGACACAGGTTGTTGTGTTAACGCTGGTTGCAGGGTTATACGAAGAAGCCCTCTTTGGCGGTTGCGATCGCCTGATTTCTCCCCTTCTGCCACAGTTGGAGTTGACCAACGAACAGATCTTTCAAGCTTACACAGGCTAATTCTACGAGGTCTTATTCTATCGGTTAGCCCTGATCGTCCAGGCGATCGCGCTGTGCCTTAAGCCTGACAATTTGGGTTTGAATATCTTCAAGCATCAGCCAGATCAGGATGATGCTTGCTCTGGTAATAGGATCGGCAACTCATGCTCTGGAATCCCCTCTAACTGAATCGCTACCTTGCCAAACCGAAACGCCTCCGGCACCGATCGCCCCGCCCCCAAAGCATCATAAAAGCCACCGGAAAATGCGATCGCCGCCCGATCCAGAATCGCTTGTTTCATGCCGATGACATAGGGGATGTGATGAGCAATCGCCTTGGCCTGCACCACGGAATAACAGCCGTTCAGCACCACACATTCCAAAGGATTAGAGGATTGGGCAAACAGTCCTAATAAAGCCGCTAATGATTCAGTACTGACGAACTTAGACTTGCCCAGTTCATCCTCGAATAATAATCCCTCCTCACCTTCTCCATGTCCGGAAAAGTGAACAATCTGGGGATTGAAGTCCAGCATGGCGCGGCGCAGATCGGTCACGGTGACTGCCCAGCGTTGTTGCAGGGTGAAGCAATCGCGGTATTGCGATCGTTCCAGGCTGGTTTGGAGCGATCGCGCTTCTTCTCCCAATCTCAGCGATGGCGTGTCTTTGGGGTTGGCGGCCAACATTAGAATCGTTTTGGTGGAAGGAGAACCTCCCCTATTTCTAGGATTGGATTGAGACGGTGATGATTGAGCGTAGATATTGCCACTGCCGGATAGGTTGGTGATGCTGCTGCCGGAGATATTGAAGCTGTTGGTGGGTGGAGGTTCAGGGATAGGAGACGTGGGGTGGCGTTGGGGTGTTGAGGCGGGTTCTGGGGGAGCAGGTGCGGCAGATTTGGGCGCAGGGGATGCGCTAGAAGCGTTGATAAAGAGGGAAACTTGTTGGGTTGTCCATTCGCGGCTGGGAGAGGCGGCGACTTGGAGCGATCGCGTCGGTGGTCGTTCAGAACCGATCGCAGACAGCAGCATATCTAAGGGACTACTCGACCGGGTGACTCGCGATACTAAGGGTTGATCCAAAGAAGGCAGTTCCAACCAGCGGAAATTCGCTTGTCCTTTGGTGGCAAAGACTTTGACGGTGTTTTCGATCGCTTCTCCGATTTCGTCTGGGGTTGGTTGGATGGGAATTTTTACGTCCTTTCCAGGTTCCAGGGTGGAGAATTGTTCTGTGGGTTTTGCCGGGTAAATTTGCGTTACTGACCAGTTTGCTGCAAAGTTCAAAACTGCAATGTTCAACGTACTCGTGGAGTCGTTGCGGATGGAGAGAAAGATATGTTCATCAAGTTTGACTTGGGGTTGGGTGGGATCGATGAAAGATTGCAGTTGGGATTTGGGTGGAATGGGATCACCGCGATCGTAAACATCGGAGGTTCCCAGCCATTCTACGGTTAGTTTTCCCGAGAGGGGCGAATCGAGATCCACATTGTCGATCGCTAGTGCCGCCTGGTACTTCGCCAGATGCACAAGTCGATTGACGAGTTTCTGGGGTGTAGCCGGATCGGTGATCTTCAGCGGCGGGTTGATGTTGCGAAATGGTTCAACGCTTCCACCCGGACAAATTTCGTATTCTCCGTTATTGTTAATGGCAATGATGAAATTGATGAGTTCTCCACTGTCGCCTGCGGTGACCGATTCATCCAGTTCTATCCAACCATTTCCAGGAATGGCGGCTCTAATCGCATCGAATGCGGCCTGTTGCTGAGCGAAGATTTCGGGGGTGAGTCGGTTGACCTGGGGCGTGAGTTGGGTGGCATCTACGATGTCCTGGACGAAGAAGGCGACTTTTCGCACTAGTCGCGGTGCAAGGGCAACCTGTACCGCTTGATCGCCAGCCTGCACGAGAGGTTGACCGGGAATGGCTGCGACGCTACAGAGGGAATTGGTGTCACCGCGATCGATAATTTTGGCGATCGCCACCCGGTTCTCTTTCAAGGTCAAATCCGTTGTTCCTCGTGGATAAATCGCGAACTCTGCCCCTTTCGTCACACCATTTGCTTGTCCGACTCCTAACCTGACCATCGTTGTGCCTGTGGATTCCGTTTCGACTTTGAGTACGGGCACCGCGAAAACAACGGATGAGCGGGATTGGCCGAAGATTTGGCGATCGCCCTCTCCCAGTAACAGCGGCGTTTGAGCCGGGAACTGACTGTGAATTTGGGCGTTGATGCGATCGTACAAATCCTTGTAGGTTTGACCAGGGTTTTGTTTCAACGTGTCCAATAGCCAATAGGTTAAAGCACCATTTCGCTCTTTCGTTTCTCGGTTGAAGGCGTACTCGTAGGCGTATTCGTGGGGACGGCAAGCGGCTAGGACGACACAGCCCTCGGTTTCGGGAAGTCCCGAGGCTTTGAGGCTGCGGGTGGTGGGGGTGAGCGATCGCCAGGTCGCGCCCAGTTCTTCCAAGGATGCAACAGACTGATTATTCGGGAGGAACGGCTTGTGATCAATGACATTAGAACCACGAATTTCTGCATCGCCCCGAGTTGCGCCACCGGAATGGCAACAATCTAACACTAGAGTCACGGTGAGTTGACGTTGAACCAGTTCTTGGAGCAGATGGGCAAGCTCCAAGTCGCGCAGATATTGACCTTCCGAGGTGCCTAAATCGGTGGGCACTAAGCCCTCATCAATTTCTCCGACCCCCTTAATGGACTCAAACACCGTTGCGGCTCGTCCTCCATGCCCTGAGAAATGGATGTAGACTTGTGAACCAGCCGGAGCCATTTGGCCGAGTTGTCGGAGGCGATCGACCATATTTTGTCGAGTGGGCAGTTGGTCAGGCGGTTCGATCGGCTGAGTCAGATCGGTTGGGCTACAGGTTGCGGTGAGCTTGAGAATCTGTGATGCAGGCACCTTCAGCCATTCTTTCAAATAGGCTTCAACATGATTGATATCCCGAACACTTCCACCCAGGTTACGGTAGCTGCTGCCGTCGGGAAGACGATTGGGCAGGTAGCAGTCAATGCCAATCAGCAGCGCATAAACGTTTGACATGGAGTCAGCCATGGTTGAGCCAAGAAAAAAGAAACACAGATGAACACAGATGAATGCAGATGAACACAGATGAATGCAGATGGAAAAATGATCAGGGAGCAGGATAGTGGAAGGATAGGATGATGGAAAAGCTTGGATTTCTACTCCCTATTCCCTACTCCCTACTCCCCTCCTACTTCGAGATGAAATGCACCCAGAACTCTCCATCCGTTTGGCAAGTTTGTTCAATGAGTTTGTAGGAATAGTGCTGAAACTTTCCTTTTGCATTGTTGCCTTGGGCTTCATTGTAAGCGTAGCCTTGCCAAAAGAATTCGCCAGCCGGATCATGCACAATAAAGCCTTTACTGTCATAGCCAACTGTAGCAATGATATGACCACCGACTCCACCCCGAGTGAAGAAACCATGGAAGACAGCAGGATTTTTTTGAGCCAACCATTTTCGGACTTGTTCGGGTGTGGCTTGTGTGGTGTAGAAATCTTGTGCGCCATAGGCTCTGACGACTTCTGCTAAATCGGAACCCGAATGGCGATTCAAGCCGTGATCGAGCATGTACTCATTGAGTTCATCTTCAAATTGTCCTGATGTTTTCTTTTGGGGAATGTTGAGATAGGCCAAACACATGGCGATCGAGGTCACGTTGCAAGTTTTCCAAGGATCATATCGGTTATCAGCCTGGGATTTGTATGGCACTTCTAACCGCACAGATTCAGGCGGTTGATCGGCAGGCAGAGGCGGGGGTGTCTCTTCGATAGGTTTAGGCGGAAGGACAGGCGGTTCACCGCCATATACTTTGACATGGTCGGCAAAAACATACCAGAGCACAACCTCTTGAATGGGCTGTGCTAGAACAATTTCAAGATGTTTCCGTTCGGTTCTGAAGTAGGTGAGTTCAAGTTTTTCACCACTGCGAAGTGTTCTTTTTTCCTCATCGCCGATCGCATCAGAGGCAAGAGGTCGCTGTTTCAAGATGGTGGTGGCGATCGCTTCTAAGGTCATCGGGGGAGACGTAGGGGCTCTAGACCCGAGTTCGGCAGCAGCGACGAGCTTCTCAGCGGTTTGTGGCCCTAAAAACCAGGGTTCAAGACAACCCTCTTTTTGCTGAAAGCGGGTTAAGGCAGCCATTGCTCTGATCCCAAAGGGTTGATCGGCTGGAGCTTTAAGCAAACCTAGCGTTATAAGTAAATCTTGAAGTTCCTGACTAAGCTGGGGATCGGCAGCGATCGCACTCTGGTCATATCTCAAATCGGCACCGACAAAATCTGTGATGTTCATGGTTTAGCTCTGTGACGGTGGCTACTGATTAAACGAACAAATTGGGGGCTTAGAATTCAGTCACTTGGACATGAACAGAATAAATCCGCCCATGCCTTGATTCAGAAAGCAGGAAATTGCCGTAGATTTACTACAGCCTGCGCCAGAAATAACCAGAAGACTTGTTCTCTACTGAGAATAAACTGATATTGAATCTTTACGATGTCTGTTTAAAATCTCTTAAACATTGAACATTCGCGGAATTCTCCCTAAATTTTCCCGATTGTACTGTAGCTTACCTACGTCATCGTCTTGGTGATTAATGCTACCCAGTGAAGCAAGTGGATGGGTGGATGGGTATTTCAAGGGATACCTTCTCTTCAAAACAAGAAATTCTTCAAGAGGGAATTTCTAATCTCTAAAGGGATCTCTTTTCTTAAAGACAAGAAATTCTTCAAAAGGGAATTTCTAATCTCTAAAGGGATTTCTTTTGTTAAAGACAAGAAATTCTTCAAAAGGGAGTTTTATCTACGTGGATTAGTCCCTAGTCTCTTACTCATCCACCCATCCACCCTGTTACCCATCCACTTCCCTACTCCCCACTCCCCACTCCCTCCTACCTCAGTCCCAAAAAATCGATCGCCGCTTCCACCCGAGATGCATACTTGGCGGCAAAGGATTCAAACCAGGCATAGTCCTCATCGGCGGGAGTGAGCGATCGCAGCCATGCCATTGCCTTTCTCTCCCGTTCTGCTTGCTGTTGCTGCTCGTAGGTTTGCTGACGAGTTTGCTCTGTGGTGCGCTCAAGGGGCAACTGTAGGCTTGTCTTAGATGGGGTTGGTTCGGGTAGATGGGTTGTACCTTCTTGTCGAATTTCTTGGAGTGCAGCGAGCAGATCCGCAATTTCTGCATCTTCGTCAGCGTCGGAGGATGACGGAGCAGGATTGACGGTCGAGGGGGGCTTATTCTGGTATTTGGCTTTTGCCTGAGCGATTAAATCCTCAATTGAATCTGCCATCAGAAGTTCCTTGCACTCAAACTGGAAGAAGATTGACTTTGGCTCGGGGGACTAAAGCCAGTTTTATCATAACTTCTCCCCTCCTTAAACAACGGTGTACACATCAGTTTTAGTCGTTGTCTCCCTCTAGATCTTGCGCCCCCCAGCCCCCAACTTTGGGGGAGCCGAACCTTCCATGAAGCGTCCAGGAACTTCAAAGTCCCCCAGATTTGGGGGATTTAGGGGGCGAAAACCTAGGAGCGAAGCCGATCCCAGACTTATGTGTGTACAGTAGTAGCTGACCTAAAGGATAGGCCAGGGTAATCCTGTAATAATGAATAGGTTCCAATACCCAGTATTTATGGAAGATGGAATGGGGATGGATATTTCGCGATCGCTCCTCCCCTCCCTTCCATTGAACCAACCCCCGATTAAACCATGGCAGACTCCTTCAAGCTCAATCACTTCACCCTCCACTGTGGCGCAACGCTCGACGAGGTGCAGATTGTTTATCAAACCTATGGTGCTTTGAATGGCGATCGCACCAATGCCATTCTCTATCCCACGTCCTACGGCGCACAGCATTCTGATATTGATTGGTTAATTGGAGAAAATCGGATTCTAGATCCGACAAAATGGTTTGTGATTATTCCCAATATGTTGGGCAATGGGCTTTCGACTTCACCCAGTAATAGCGCTTATGGGGCGGATATTCGGTTTAGCCATTATGATAATGTCCGAATTCAGAAGCAGCTTTTAGAAGAGGTTTTTCAGATTGAGCAGCTTGCTTTAATTTACGGTTGGTCAATGGGGGCGCAGCAAGCTTACCATTGGGGAGCTTTGTATCCCGATCGCGTCCAGCGCATTGCTGCACTTTGTGGAACGGCACGCACCACAGACCATAACCGGATTTTTCTGCAAAGTTTACGCAGCGCCTTGACCGCTGATCCAGCCTGGACAGGAACCCGGTTTGAATCTACTCCCGATCGCGGTTTTCGGGCTTTTGCGGAGATTTATGCAAGCTGGGCGGCTTCCCAAGCCTTCTATCGAGAAAAGATCTACCAGTCGCTGGGCTACGCTTCACTGGAGGACTATCTGGCTCGATTCTGGGAAGCGAGCTACCGCAGACGTGACCCGCACAATCTGCTGTCCATGATTGCAACCTGGATACACTGCGATGTCAGCGACAATCCCACCTTTCAGGGCAACTATCCGGCGGCACTCCAGGCCATTCGCGCCAAAACCTATGTTATGCCTGCCACAACCGATTTATATTTCACCCCGGAAGATTGTGCAGCAGAAGCAGAATTAATTCCTCATGCGGAGTATCATCCGATTCGATCGATCTGGGGACATCGCGCGGGCAATCCTTACGAGAACCCGGCGGATGAAGCCTTTATTCGATCGCAGATCTCCAATCTATTGAATACCCAACCTTAAACAAGCTCTATGACGCTGTCTCAAATTGCCCAGGCTCAAGGCATTCGCTACTTTCTGATTTCGTTTACCGATCTGTTTGGCATCCAGCGATCGAAATTAGTCCCCGCCCAGAGCATTGACCAACTGGCAGCCGAGGGAGCCGGATTTGCCGGGTTTGCCACCTGGGTCGATATGACACCCGCTGATCCGGACATCCTGGCGATTCCCGATCAAGCTCAATTGATCCAATTGCCCTGGCAACCAGAAGTGGCCTGGATGCCTGCGGATTTGTACACTGTCACGGGAGAACCCATTAAACAGGCTCCCAGAGTCGTCTTGAAGCGAGTCCTGAAGCAAGCGGAGGATTTGGGCTATCGCATTAAAACGGGGGTGGAATGTGAGTATTTTCTGCTGAGTGCGGAGGGCACCGAGCTTTCCGATGGGCGCGATCGCCAAAGTAAACCCTGTTATGATCAGCAGGCATTAATGCGGCGCTACGAAGTTATCCGAGAAATCTGCGATGCCATGCTATCCCTGGGCTGGGGCGCGTACCAAACCGATCACGAAGATGGCAACGGTCAGTTTGAAATGAATTGGAAATATGCCGATGCGCTGATCACTGCCGATCGCCATGCTTTCTTCAAATACATGGTCAAATCGGTGGCCGAAAAACATGGATTCCGCGCCACCTTCATGCCCAAACCCTTCGCGCATTTAACCGGAAACGGATGCCACACCCACCTCTCCGTCTGGGATACAGCGGATCAAGAAAATCTTTTTGCCGATCCTCAAGGTGAATTAGGGCTTTCGTCCTTGGCCTATCATTTCATCGGTGGAGTGATGTATTCAGCAGAAGCATTGTGTGCGATCGCCAACCCCACCGTCAACTCCTACAAACGCATCAACGCTCCCGTCACCGCCTCCGGTGCAACCTGGTCACCCAACACGGTCAGCTACAGTGGCAACAACCGCACCCACACCATTCGCATTCCCGATGCTGGCCGCTTTGAATTCCGCTTACCCGACGGTGCCGCCAACCCCTATCTCCTCGCCGCCGCCCTGACTGCCGCTGGACTAGACGGCATCACCCAAAAACGCGATCCCGGTGTCCGACGAGACAACAACAGCTACACCGATCCTTTGCCTGCCGATCAAGCCAAAAAGCTGCCAGCCAATTTACTCGATGCTCTCCGCTGTTTAGAAGCCAATGAGGTGTTGCGGCGATCGCTCGGCACCCCCTTCACCACCGCCTATCTCAAACTCAAGCACCAAGAATGGCAACAAGCCTGCGCCTGCATCACGCCTTGGGAACTGGAAACTACCCTGGATTGCTAAAGAAGGCAAATCTAGCAATTCTCATGGGGCAGGCAAGATAAACATTGATTGAAAACATCCTGGAATTCCAGGCACAGACGCAGATAAATCCTTGTTCTAGACAGTGAAGTGAACGGATGTAGTTCTCTTTTGAATAATTCAAAATCATGTTCACACTGAACTGCTTTAAAGAATTTACGATGCTGTTGATTCTACTGGAGACTTCATGGGTAACGTGATTTTGAATTCCGTGCCGCTTCCCATTTGGGAATGCACCTTAATTGTGCCGTGGTGTTTTTCAATGATTTGATAAACGATCGCCAGCCCCATTCCAGTTCCTTGCCCAACCGCTTTCGTGGTAAAGAAGGGATCAAAAATCTTACTTTGAATTTCTGGCGGAATCCCGCAGCCGTTATCTTGAATCCGAATTTGGACTTGTTGAGCATTGAGTTTTTGGGTGGCGATCGCAATCTCTCCGCTAAAACTCATCTGCTTCTGCTGGGCAATATTTTGTTGTGTGGCGATCGCATCTATCGCGTTGGTTAGTAAATGCAGAATGACTTGATTCAATTGGGCGGGATAACACTCCACTTGGGGCAAGTTGTCGTAATGTTGGGTGAGGTGAATTTGGTGTAACCGATGGCTGACAATCATCAGCGTATTTTCAATACCTTCCTGTAAATCAGCGAACTTGCGATCGGATTCATCCAAACGAGAGAAGTTGCGAAGGGAAAGCACAATCTGTCCAATGCGTTTTGCCCCCATTTGAATTGAAGACAAAATCTGAGTTGAATCCTGCTGCAAGAAATCTAGGTCAATAGTTTCCCTAAACTCGGTGATTTGGCGATTGGGCTGAGGATAATGGGTTTGGTAAAGAGTCACCAACTGCAACAGGTCATTGACATAGTTGCCTAAGTGAACGCTATTTCCCTCAATAAAGTTGACAGGATTGTTAATTTCATGAGCAATTCCTGCGACCATCTGCCCCAGACTAGACATCTTCTCGACTTGAACTAACTGAGCCTGAGTCGTTTTAAGGTTTTGCAAGGCTTCTTGAAGCTGCTGAAACTGAGCATTCAGCCGTTTGGCCAGCATTCTGGCAATGATTGACCCGAGTAGAATGACAAATCCCGCCCCGATCGCAAATAAAACACCCAGTTGCATCCAAAGCTGCTGCTGCGCCTTGCTCAATTGGGCAATCGGATATAACACCACTAAACCTAGATTCGTCCGCTGCAAACCTGACAGCACCACGCTTTTACTCAAGTACGCCTGATCGTTAAACTGCGATCGCTGCACCATTCCTTCTTGTCGAGGCGGTTGCCAGGTCGCCACAGGGAGTTTGTCCGAAGAAACCGCAATCACCCGATTATTATGAACCGCAATAATTTCCTTGGAGGAGCCACTGGCAATGGATTTGAGCAAGTCATGATTTACCAGAGTCCCCACCATCACGGCTCCTACGATACGTTCTCTGGATTTAAAGGGCGTCGCAGACACTAGCAAAGAATACTTTTGATCCTCTGCAATCACAATATCATTCACGCTCGATCCACTGCTGGCAGCATTGATGGCGATCGCTTCCTGTAACTCCAACTCACTCAGGTCACTTGATCGCAAATTCACCAATGTATTCGCTTGCCCATCCACAACCTTCACCCAATCAAAGTGAAGTTCAGCCTTCAATGGCAAAAGAATTCGCAGTAATGCACCCGGATCTTTTTGTGCGATCGCCTCCTGTAATTCCTCCTGATTGCTCAGTAACTTGACCTGAGTTTCCAGATCATGCTGCTCGGCGCGAAAATCCTGCAAAACCCGATCTGCAAATGTCTCGACCTCCACACTCAAATTCTGCTGCAAGCTTCCCGTAAACCACGACCCAAAAAGCAGCATCCCCAAAAGCAGAATGCTAAGAAACAAAGCCAGAAATGGCAGAATGATTTGCTCACTGAGTCGGAGTCGAGCATAGAGCCGTTGCATGGTGGGAGTGGGGAGTGGGGAGTGGGGAATAGGGAGTGGGGAGTGGGGAGTGGGGAGTGGATGGGCGATAGGGTGGATGGGTGGATGGGTAAGAGAGGGAGGACTCATCCACGCACATCAAAATTCTCTCTTGTAGAATTTCTTGTGTTGAGAAGAAGGTATTTGTTGCAACACCCATCCACTCATCTACTCATCCACCCATCCACTCATCCACCCATCCACCCATCCACTTAAGCTCTAAGGAACCTGATACCCTGCCTCTTTCAGGGCTGTTCCTGCTTCGGGGCTGAAGATGAAGTCGATGAAGGATTGCGTGGGGGTGGAGGGGGATTTTGACCAGACGATGCCGAGCGATCGCACCATGGGGTAATCTTTTTTTGCCCAGCTTTCGGTTGTGGGGGCGATGCTATTGAGGCTGAGGTGATGGACGGGGAGTTGGTTGGCGATCGAGTAGGCGAGGGAGAAAGCTCCGATAGAATTGGGGGTGTTTTGCAGGGTTTCGATGAGTTCGGATTCTTTCTTGAAGACAATGGCCTGGTCGGTTTTGAGGTCAGCGCCCAAATAATGTTTTCGCAGCAGCTTTTTGGCGGACTCATCTTCGGGGCGATCGAGGACAACAATGGGCGCGTTGGGGCCGCCGACTTCCTGCCAGTTTTGGATTGCACCACTGTAAATGGCTTTGAGTTGCTCGGTCGTCAAATTCTCGACTCCGGTGACACTCTTGTGGGTGGCGACCATCAACAGATCCTGAACCACTTCCCGATATTGAACTTGACCCTCATCTTCTTCGGGCTTAAGGGGACGGCTAACGGCTCCAATATCAACTAAATTAGTTTTGACAGAGGCGATCGCCCCTTCCGTTTGAGACGAGGGTAAGAGTTCGACTTTAACCCCTGCTGTTTTGGCCTCATAGGCGGCTGCCAAAACTTTAAACATTGCTGTGGATGAACTGGAGGAGGCAATTTTAATCGTTTGGCTAGCTTGCGTTGTCGTTGATGACGGAGCCGGGGCACTGGAGGAAGATGTCGAATTAGAGGAGCTTGTACTGCAAGCTGTTAAGCAAAGCAACGCCATGCCAACAACCCAGGAAACCCGTACAAAACGAAAGACTGAGGAGGTTGATTGATACTGCATAAACCTGTAAATGAATCACATTTGCCGACAGATCTCCTCTATGCTGCCCTTTTCTCCCACTAAAACTTTCCTTGTCTAGAATTTCGGCTCTCCCAGATTTCCTGTGGCTTCCCACCCGATCTAGTGTTTAGTGTCCTGATGGAGAAACGTTGCCGAAGGAAGAACACGAATCCCTCAAGGGCTTGATATGGCCGTTCCGTCAGGCTCCAGAGGATGTTTCGGATGAAGATTGGGCCAGACTAGAGCCGGTGTTTGGCCTTTTGCCAAAGTTGGAGCGAGCCTATTGGCTGCGGGAAGAGTTGAGTGATATTTTCGACCAAAACTATACTAAAGCTGAAGCCCAGAGGGAACTTCAAGATTGGTGCAAACGGGTGGAGAACAGTGACATTCGGGAGTTCGATAGTTTCTTGACCACTCTGCGAAATTGGTTCACTACTTCCTGGAACGTCGAACCAGTGGGTTTGTGGAGGGCTTTAACAATCGAGTCAAGGTGCTGAAGCGACGTTGTTATGGAATTTTCGATGTGAAACGGATCTTTCAGCGATTGATATTCGACACTCAGGGCTATGAGCGCTTTCAGGCTACCTAAACCCTACATCTAGTGGCTTACACGGGAGGTCTGGGAGAGCCAACTTTGCTGCTTGAACTGGAGCGGCTACTTGTTCCCCTTGAATCGATCTCAACGTTGATGCTTTGTTCTACTGTTGCAGATTCTCCCTCTGTAAACTCAGAGGTTATGACCACGCTTTCGGCTTGGGCGATCGCACGACCATCCTCAGAAATAATCCGTTTCGACACACGCTTTTGCACCATAGAACTTCTCCAAAAATAAGGTGAGGAGTTGGTGAGGGATGGGATGAATTGGTGTGTGGCGGCGCAGCCGTCACACACCAATTCATCCCCAGATTAAGCAAAAGTCAATAAGATGATAAAAATAAGATGACGCTAAAAGTTATGAGTGATGAATCCAGTGAGTTAATTCTCGATCGAGCCATTCCTGGAAGAGTTGCTGGATGATCATCTGGCAAGTTTCAGGGGTGAATTCAGCATTGATAAAGTCATCAACCCAGAGGAGATCAAAGCCCTGGGGAGATTCGAGAGGTCCCAGAACCGCACCAGGCGTAGCCGCAAAGATTAGAGGGGCAAGGTTGGGGTTGAGGTATCGCCGATAAATTTTACCCTCATAGCCGCACTTTAGCCGCCGTTCTGCGCTCATGTCATAGAGATGGGCGGCTTCGTAAAAACTAATTTCACTCTCTTCGATCTGGTAAAACAATTCCTGCGACAGTTGTTGGTAAGGAACCGTAATTTGATAAAGAACCACCTGCTCAAACTGTAGGCGATGTTCAGCAAAATATTGTTCAGCTTCAGGAGCAAAGCGGGTTTCGGCAAGCCTCTGCGTGAGGAGGCGATCGCGAATTCCAGCTTCCCATTCTTCCATGGTAATTAGTTGTTCTTGTAACCAGGCATAAGTCGCTGTGGCACTTTCCAGATGTCGTTCGTAGCGCTGGCGATCGGCTTCTTGTTGAATTTCTGCTTCAGAGACGACCAGGTTTTGTTCTTGAGCATATCGGTGGATAATTTGGCGATACAAAATCGCTTGACAAATCTCTTTGAGGCGCAACTCCTGCTTCAAAGTTGCGACAATCTCTGTGGCCTCAATGGATATCCCCGAATACTGAATCATGTTAAGTAAAACATTTCGGATCGCTATACAAAGTCACTCAGGGTAAGGGTTGATTGACTCCCGAGAGTTGAATTCAACACTAGACCTAGAATGTGTGGACTGTTACTTGAGCTACTTGATCGAATTAACGTTGCATCTACGATACCATTGCCATCTGAATCAACCGCTTCAAGTCTGATCTGGTTCAAGTCAAATCCCTTGCCGCAATAAATGCGATCGCCCTGTCGCCGATTAAATCCCATGATTCGATCGGCTTGAGTCATAGTGTCAACGGCATCACTTAGAACATAAACATCGGCGTTTCCACCCCCGATCATCGTATCCGTTCCTGTTCCGCCCCGGAGCC
>JALOOP010000402.1 GCA_025454315.1 Oculatellaceae cyanobacterium Prado106 | reverse complement strand
ATGCGGGAAAACAGCAACCTCCGCTATGTCATCCCTGAAACTGGAGCGTCCCTCTGGACCGACACCCTGGTGATTCCCCAAAAGGCTCCCAACCCTGATGCCGCCTACGAGTGGATCAACTACATGCTCGATCCGGTCACCTCGGCCAAAGTCGTCGAACGGCTCAAATTTGCCACCCCGAACCAGGTCGCCTTCGACAAACTCCCCGCCAATATCAAGAACAATCCCGGCATGTTCCCCCCCGATTCGGTGCTGTCTAAGTGCGAGGGCATCGCACCCGTCGCCCCCGAAACCGCCAAAGCCTTTGATGACTATTGGACTCAGTTGACCAGCGCTTAGGAATGGGAAGAACCGCCGAAGTTTAGGATTTATCTAAACCGCAGAGGCGCAGAGGCGCGGAGGACTTTAGCGCTCCTTGAGTTATCTTTTCTAGGTTCTGAGGGCTGAATCTCCAGGGATCATGCCTTCACCAGGATCTTTAATGGAACCTTGGGCAATTTAGGCTTGGAAAATCGGTAGTCTTATGGCCAGGGAACGCCAGCGAGTCCTTCCCTAATCGGTATACATCTCTCTGCATCTGTGTTTATCTGCGTTCATCTGTGTTCCCCTATTCCCCACCATGTCTACTTCCACCCAACCCCCCAGCCCCCTAGCCGATCCCTCGCCAGCACCCTCCGGGCTAAGGCGCAAACTTTCTAAGTGGATTGAGCCTTTGACTCTGTTGGCTCCCTCGGGTCTGTGGCTGTTGCTGCTGCTGGTTGCGCCGACGCTACTAATTCTGGAATTGAGCTTGATTCCCGGATTTCGCCTGGGGCAAGCTACGGCTCCCTATGGGTTGGGCAACTATCTGCAAATTTTTCAGCCGATTTATTTGCCGGTGATTTGGCGATCGCTCTTTTTCGCCATCGGATCGACCCTAACCACGCTCCTCCTGGGTTTCCCCGTCGCTTACTGGATCGCACTGATTGCTCCGCAACGCTGGCGCAACCTGCTTCTGGTCAGCTTCATTTTGCCGCTGTGGACTTCTTCTTTGCTGCGCGCCTACGCCTGGATTGCCATTCTGCGTCCTACCGGAGTCTTGAATACGGTGTTGGGGGCGATCGGCCTCCCTGGCCAGGACTGGTTGAACCGGGAACCCGCCGTGTTCATTGGCATGGCCTATAGCTTTTTGCCCTACATGGTGCTGATTCTCTATGCCTCGCTGGAAAAGCTGGATAAACGCTTGCTAGAAGCCGCTGCGGACTTGGGCGCAACGCCCCAACAGGCTTTTTGGAAAGTGACGATTCCCCAAACCTTTCCTGGAATTGCAGCAGGATGTTTGCTGGTGTTTATTTCCAGTCTGGGGGACTTTGTGGTGCCGGAACTGTTGGGAGGCGCTTCCAGCATGACTGTCTCGCGGCTGATCTACAATCAATTCCTGGGAGCCACTTTGAACTGGGGCTTTGGCTCTAGCTTGAGTATGGTGTTGATTTTGGCGGTGAGTTTGGCGATCGCGCTGCTCATCAAATACGGCGACAAGAACGGCGAAAATTTGGCTTAGGGATGGGATGCCAATAAGCTGAAACCAATTTAAACCGCAGAGACGCAGAGACGCAGAGGGAAACGGATTCTTTTGCGTCTTGGTAGAAACATTGGGTTATTTAATGCTTCATCTTCTATAGAACTCATGAGCGACCAACCGAAAGCTAAACGCACTCTCACCTGGCAGTTTCTCTTCACGCTGCTGATGTTTGCGTTTATGTATGTCCCGATTTTGATTCTGGCGATCTACAGCTTTAATGAATCGCGCTTTAGCTCCAACTGGACGGGGTTTAGCCTGCGCTGGTATGACAGTTTGCTGAATGATGCGCGGTTATTGTCGTCGCTGCGAGACAGTCTCTTTGTGGCTCTGATTGCGGTCGGGGTTTCGGCCATTCTGGGGACGATGATGGCTGTGGGATTGGCCAAGTATCGCTTTCCTGGCAAGTCTCTGTATCGAGGCATGGCCTATTTGCCGTTGATTATCCCGGATATTGCGATCGCCGTAGCCACCCTGGTATTTCTGGTTTCGGTTGGCTTCTCTCGCAGCATTTGGACGATCATTGCGGCTCATATCGTCTTTTGTTTGTCCTACATTGCGGTCGTGGTTTCAACCCGTCTGGCGGGCTTGAATCCTCACTTGGAAGAAGCAGCGCTGGACTTGGGCGCAACTCCGGTGCAAGCCTTCATCCGAGTCATCCTGCCCGAACTCATGCCCGCGATTCTGTCCGGCTGTCTGCTGGCCTTTGTATTGAGCATGGATGACCTGCTGATTGCCAGCTTTACCGCAGGCGGCGGTGCAAATACGCTGCCCATGGAAATCTTTGGTCGAGTCCGCACTGGGATTAAACCCGATATCAACGCGCTAAGTGTTGTGCTGATTTTGGCCTCGGGTCTATTGGCATTTGCTTCGGAATATTTGCGCTATAGAGGCGATCAGAAACGTTTGGGCAATTGAATGGTTCCAGTAAAGGGCAGCAGAGTCTACTGGCGTTGGCGTTTGGCCTCATAGAGGATCAAGGCAGCGGCGATCGCCACATTCAAAGACTCCACGCCTGCCGCTAGAGGAATTTGTACCCCGACATCCGCGATCGCCGCAATTTCCTCTGACAATCCGGCTCCCTCATTACCTAGAAGCAAAAGGCTAGGGCGTGTCATATCCACTTCCCAGTAGGTGACGGTAGCTGTGGGTAGGGTGGCGATGATTTGGATGCCTTGGGCTTGGAAGGCTTGCAGATCGGCTTTGAGGTTGGCGCTAACACCCATGGGTAGGCGGAACCATTGGCCTGCCGACGCTCTGAGGACTTTGGGATTATCCATTTCGGCGCTGTTTTCGCTGAGCCATAGACCATCGGCTCCAGCGGCGGCGGCGGTGCGGATCACGGTGCCCAGATTGCCGGGGTCTTGGAGATTTTCCAGGACGATGCCTAGGGTGGGAGCAGTCGGCAGGGCAAGGGGATGGACGCGGGAGGCAGTGGCGACCACGCCATCGGGGTTGACGGTGGTGGCGATCGCAGCCAAAACCTCTTCGCTGACTAGTTCGACTCGGGGGGAGTGGGTGAGCGATCGCGCCCAAAGCTCAGGATGCTGGTCTTGCCAGGTGGGGGTACAGCAGACGACCGATAGCGGACAGCCCGCACTCAAAGCTTCTTCTAAGAGATGGGTGCCTTCGAGCAACAAAAGCTGTTGCTCTCGTCGTTCTTTGGCACGATGCAGCTTTCGCATCTGTTTGACCAACGGATTTTGCAGACTAGTCAACATGATGCCTGCAAGGGGTAGGGTAGGTCTGTCCGAATCTGTAGACAAAATTTAAGCCCTAAGCTGAGCGCTGGGCAAGCGGTTTTATCTATAAAGCACGGGTTGATCATCTGACCCAGAAATTGACCCACTCAAAACTGACCATTGAAACCCCATTGGATTTTCAATAAGCCTATTTTCAATGACCGTTGGTTGATGAGAACCATTGGTTGATGAAGACCATTGGTTGATGAAAAACAACTGGCTTTCAAAAAATGCGGAACCCGGGACTTGAACCCGGAAGTCCTTGCGAACACTAGAACCTGAATCTAGCGCGTCTACCAATTCCGCCAGTTCCGCATGAGTAATCAATAGTACCATCTGCTGTGAATCATTTGCTGCAAACAATTTATCACTGAACCCATTCAAGAAGTTTTATTGAGATGGAGTTCTTAGATTCATCTTTCAGCTTATGGAGTGTAGCATATCTGCACTGCGATTAACCATCGTCAGGCCAAGGGGTACACTTCGTCAACTCTTTGTTGAAATTTATTGGAAATGAATGCCTGCCATCTGGTGCGGTGATGGGGCGATCGAGTTTTGAATGGGTTTTCTGGTATGTATTTGACATCCGGCAAATCTTTCAAAAAAATTAATTTTATTCCGGAATTTTGGCTGGACAAAGTGAATCTTTCCGGTACAATCAGTACAAATTTTGACGGCTGTACGAAATAAGCCCAATTCGGCTCAGTACATCCATCGATCTCTGCAATACTCAGTAAGCTTTAGTGATTAAGTCCTAATCATTAAATTTCCGGATATTTCAGTCTTCGTGTCATTCCGTCTCCGCTCAATTTCAGTCCAATCTCAGTTCGTCTCATTCAGTCTTGGAGGACACAGCCATTACTCCCTCTACCAATACCCCAACATCTAACGCCCAGGCATCCGGCGGTGAGTCCGTTCTCAAAATTTGGGGAAAACAGCCTCTACAAGGGCAAGTCAAAATTAGCGGTGCCAAAAACTCAGCCCTGGTGCTAATGGCGGGAGCCTTGCTCTGTGGAGAAGATTGCCGACTCCGCAATGTTCCTTCCCTGGCCGATGTGGAGCGCATGGGAGAAATTTTGTCGGCTCTGGGGGTCAAGCTAGAGCGGCATGGCGATGTCCTGGAGATTGACTCCAAGCATATTGGCCAATCTAAAGCGCCCTATGAACTGGTGAGCCAACTGAGAGCTAGCTTTTTTGTGATTGGCCCGCTGCTGGCTCGTCTCGGGGTGGCGCGGGTGCCGCTGCCGGGAGGATGTGCGATCGGCGCTCGTCCCGTGGATTTGCATGTCCGGGGTCTGCAAGCCATGGGCGCAGATGTGCAGATCGAGCATGGCACCGTCAATGCCTACATTTCAGGCGGCAAACGACGGCTGCAAGGTGCCAAGATTTACCTGGATGTGCCCAGCGTCGGAGCCACCGAAACCCTGATGATGGCCGCCACCCTGGCTGAGGGCGAAACCATCCTCGAAAACGCCGCCCAGGAACCCGAAGTCGTCGATTTGGCTAACTTCTGTCGTGCCATGGGTGCCAAGATTCGCGGTGCCGGAACCAACACGATCGTCATTGCCGGGGTGCCCAACCTGCACTCTGCCGACTACAGCATCATTCCCGATCGCATTGAAGCCGGAACCTTCCTGATGGCCGGAGCCGCAACACGCTCCCCCATCACCCTCACCTCGGTCATTCCCGATCATCTGGCCGCTGTCATTGCCAAACTCCGTGTCATTGGCGCAGATGTGGTCGAAGAAGGCACCAACCGTCTGCGGGTCGTTCCGGGCGTTGAATATCGAGCCACCGACATCAAAACCCTACCCTATCCTGGCTTCCCCACGGATTTGCAGGCTCCCATCATGACCCTGCTCACCCTCTGCGAAGGCGACAGCGTCATCACGGAAACCCTCTTTGAAAATCGCCTCGGCCATGTCCCCGAATTAAACCGGATGGGTGCCGATATTCGGGTGAAGGGCAATCATGCCATCATTCGCGGTGTCCCTTTCCTGTCTGGGGCTCCTGTCATGGCTACTGATTTGCGGGCTTCGGCGGCGCTGGTGCTGGCGGGTCTGGCGGCTGAGGGCATGACCACAATTCAAGGACTGCACCACATGGATCGCGGCTATGACGATCTGGAGGGCAAGCTCAAAGGATTGGGCGCGAAAATCCAGCGGGTCACCCTGGAAGAGGAACCGGGTGCTGCTCCAGCGGTGGCTGCTCCGGAAGCTTCTTTGCTGACATCTCCTTAATTTGGGATTTGAACCGCAGAGCCGCAGAGACGCAGAGATCCAAACGAATTTGTTCTCTTGCGTTGGGTCTTGCTAGAGGCGTATCCTGTGGTTTGATATTTAGTGCTAAGTGCTGGGATTTGAGCAATGGCTCGATCTCGGCACTTAGTACTTTTAAATCACTGCACTAAATCACTCTATAGAGCCTGTTCTAAAGGTTCAAACTTGGTTCTAATAAGGGTTTTGTGGGTTGGGATGGAAGCTTAGCGTTGTGACTGTTGAGGGTGATGCAACATCTTTGGGATTTGGTAAGTGCAAGTCTGCCAGACAGTTTGCCGGACAGTTTGCCAGAAAACTTGCCAGAAAATTTGCCAGAAAACTTATTAGTCAGGCGACTCCTCATTCTCTATGCGCCGCTGGTGGGGTGGGTGGGTCTGGGGATTTGGTTGGGCAAGGTTTTGCCGCCTAAGATTCCGCTGCGATTAGGGCAATTCTTGTTTTGGTTGGGGGTGCCCCTTAGTATTTTTATTTTTCTGCGACAGGCCGATCTGTCTGCTGGGATTTGGTTGGCTCCGATCGCCAGTTGGATTGCGATCGCCCTAGGAGCCACCCTCGCCGCTCTCTGGCTCAAACTCACCCATCCCCTCGCCCCCCGTCCGAGCCAAGGCAGTTTCCTACTATCCGCCATGGTGGGCAACACGGGTTACCTAGGATATCCCGTAATTTTGGCCCTAGTAGGGCAAACCTACTTCGGTTGGGCAGTCTTCTACGATACGCTGGGCAGCACGCTGGGAGCCTATGGCCTGGGGGTAGTGCTGGCGGCTCGTTTTGGCGGTCAGGCTCCTAAAATGAGCCAACTTTTTTTAGCACTGGTTAATAATCCGGCGCTTTGGAGCTTTGGGCTGGGGTTGGGGATGCGGGCGATCGCATTCCCGGTTTGGCTCGAAGACTTTTTCCACGGCTGTGCCTGGGTGATGATTGCACTGGCGCTGCTGCTGATTGGGATGCGCTTGAGTCAGATTCAATCCTGGCAAAATGTGAAGGTGGCGATCGCTAGTCTGACGATCAAAATGCTGATTGTGCCGTTGATTTTGGGTTTTGTCCTGGCCGCGTTTGGGGTGAGCGGGGAACCGTTACTGGTGCTGGTACTGCAAATGGGGATGCCGCCTGCGTTTGCCACCCTGGTGATTGCAGAAGCGTATCATCTCGATCGGGGGTTGACGGTGACGAGTTTGGCGATCGGGTCGGCGGCTTTGTTG
>JALOOP010000401.1 GCA_025454315.1 Oculatellaceae cyanobacterium Prado106 | reverse complement strand
GGGGGCAACAGTACGCATAGAATCAGAGTAGGATATTCGTTCATCTACCAGTTTACAAGAATCTGGAAACTGGGTAATGATTTTTGCATAAGGACTTATGACAGCAACGACGGCAAATGCATCACCCACGCCACTGACCCCAAAGATTCCGGCCACCATTTTGACCGGATATCTAGGAGCAGGCAAAACCACGTTGCTCAACCATATCCTGACGCAAAATCACGGCAAGCGCATTGCCGTGATCATCAACGAATTTGGCGAAGTGGGGATTGACCAACAGTTGGTGCAGGCCGACGAAGCCATTATCGCCATGAAAAATGGCTCCATTTGCTGCACCGTGCGAAAAGAAATGATTCGCATGATTGGCGACCTGATGGCGCAATCCCACACCTTCGATCACCTGATCATCGAAACCACGGGGCTAGCCGATCCCGCTCCGGTTGTGCAAACCTTCTTTGTCGATGAAACGATGCGCGATCGCACCCAACTTGAAGCGGTCGTCACCGTCATTGATACTCTGCATGTCACCCAACATTGGGAAGCCAAAGAAGTCCAGGAGCAGATCCTCTTTGCCGATGTCATTCTGCTCAACAAAATTGACTTAGTGTCCCCGCAACAACTGGCCAAACTGGAACAACAAATCCAAGCCATGAATCCAGCAGCCAAAATCTATCCCACCGAACGGAGCCAGATCAGCTTAGATGCCATCCTTAACATTAGCGCTTTCAATCTCGATCGCGCACTCAGCCTAGACAATCAGTTCTTGCAAAAGCATGTCCATGAGCATGACAAAACCATCGGATCTGTTTCCCTATCCGAACCCGGCAAAATTGACACGCTCCAACTTCAAAACTGGCTGAATGCGCTAGTGCAAACCCAAAGAGACGATATTTTCCGCATCAAGGGAATCTTTACCCCCGCTACGGGTCAACGTCAGGTTCTACAAGGAATGCATTCGATGTTGAACTGGACTGCGATCGCCCCTGAAACTCCCCTCAGCACCGACAACGACGGTTCTTCTGACTGCAATGAACTAGTCCTCATTGGCCGGAATCTAGATGAGTCCGAACTGCGAGAGAATCTAAGAAAATGCTTGATTCGTCCCGGTAAATAGTCAGCATCCTAAAATCTGGACAGGCGAGATATCCATTCTATAGGAGTTACCGGATTCAATCTTCAACATGCGCTAACAGATTCTATAGATCAGTCCACTTCTGTAGATCAGTCCGCCATTTATTCTGAAACATCTTCTGGGGAGTGCTGCGTTTTATGCAGCACTCCTTAATTTTTGGGTGATTAGATTTTGTGTCTAGGCGATCGCAGCACACCCAGCCAAACAGCGCTCCTATGCAGAAGCTAGCCCAATGTACCAGGCTTCAGAAAATTAATATCCGGTTTTTTGGTAAAGATACTGTACTAAATTTCTGAAATCCGCTATGATGCTGAACAATTCAGTTTCAACTAAATCTCTACTGATTTACCGTATTTTATAAGGAGAGGGCTTATGCTGATCCGATCCATCCGTTCTTGGAGGAGAATTCTGCTGGTTTTGCTGGGGATAGGGCTGAGTGTAGCGATCGCCTCCTGCACCGCCGCAAACCAGACCAGCGCACCTGCTGCCCCTGGAGCCACCGAGGCCAAAGAACCCGCTGAACTCACCCTAGTGTCCTTTGCCGTCACCCAGGCCGCCTATGAAAAAATCATTCCGATGTTCACTGCAAAATGGAAAGCCGAACAGAATCAGGAAATCACCTTCAGCCAAAGCTATGGCGGTTCGGGTTCCCAAACCCGTGCCGTGATCGATGGTCTGGAAGCCGATGTTGTGGCGCTGGCACTCGCCCTGGACACACAAAAGATTGAAAAAGACAACCTGATTCAACCCGGTTGGGAAAAAGAATTGCCGAATGATTCCATTGTGACCCAGTCCGTTGCCGTATTGGTCACCCGTGAGGGCAACCCTAAAGGCATCCAAAACTGGGCAGATTTAGCAAAACCCGATGTTAAGGTCATCACAGCCAATCCTAAAACCTCGGGGGGTGCCCGTTGGAACTTTCTAGGACTCTGGGGTTCGGTGACGCAAACGGGTGGCGACGACGCAAAAGCACAGGAATACACCACTTCTATTTTTAAAAATGCTCCCGTCCTACCCAGGGATGCCCGTGAAGCAACCGATGTGTTCTTTAAGCAAGGTCAAGGCGATGTGTTGATTAACTACGAGAATGAGGTGCTGTTAGCCCAGCAAAAAGGCGCAAACCTGCCCTTCGTCATTCCTGATCCCAATATCTCGATTGACAACCCGATCGCCGTAGTCGATGCCAATGTAGACAAACATGGCACTCGCGAAATTGCCGAAGCGTTTGTCAAATTCCTCTTCACCCCAGAAGCTCAACGGGAATTTGCCAAAGTGGGTTTCCGCCCAGTCGATCCTAGCATTGCCAAGGAATTTAGCAGTCAGTTCCCCCCTGTAAAAAAACTATTCACCGTCACAGACTTTGGAGGCTGGAGTAAAATTCAGTCAAAATTCTTTGAAGATGGTGCCGTATTCGACCAAATTCAGAAGAGCCTGGGCAAAGCTTAGGACAAGACCAACAGTCAGCAAAAAACAAAGAATGAAGAACGAACAATATCACAGATAAAACACACTCACTTTCAACGATATTGCTAGCGAATCTCTAAGTTTTCCGTAGGATGCATGGAAACGAAGTGGAACGCACCTAACCTATCAGCGAAGCTAAGTGGCGGACTCTACATTCCATCTGCCTTACGGTGCCCAGTCACCTTTCTTGGTTGAATTCGCCAGCAGTATCATTCATCCACAGGGAGTCTGGAGCGCAGCCCTTGCCTAGTTTCCCAAGCGATCGCCCAGCCCAACGATCGCCTATCCAAACAATCGCCTGCACCACCAGAGTGTTATTTGCTTCACAAAAAAGTGATCTGTTGAATTCCCAAAAAGATAGGAGCATTCTATGGCTACACTAGAATCCTTTGATCCTCGCGCAACGGATACCGTTGCTAAAGACGATACGCGGCAAACCCAAATCCATGTCCGGCTACAAATTCCCAAACAATACAAACAGGAACCGATCCTCTCAGATTTAATCAGCCGCTATGGATTAACAGTAAATATTCAAGCCGCATTACTGAGCGCCAGTGCCCATGAGGACGGCTGGTTTGATCTAGAATTACACGGCACAGAAAAACGGATTCAGGAAGGTTTGATTTATCTCAACGATCTGGATCTCAAGATTTGGAAAGATACAGACGAAGAAAACTGGTAAACACAAGCCTTCCAGTCAGCGAGTTAGCAGAAAATTTACCCTGAGAACAAATCAACCAGTTCACTGAACTCAACGATCGCACTATAGAAAAAGAGGTGTCAGACAATAAACAAAAAGAGCGCTAAGGAGAATTTCTTAGCGCTGGGGATCTACTTTCAGTCCAATCTAGTATATTATGATAATGATTATCACTTCTATTCAGAATATCCTATGGTCACAGCATTACCGATCGAGTCAGTTCCCGTCACCCTGCTGACGGGCTACCTGGGAGCGGGCAAAACTACGCTGCTGAATCGCATTCTGACCCATGAGCATGGCAAGAAGGTGGCGGTCATTGTCAACGAGTTTGGCGAAGTTGGCATTGACCATCAACTGGTGATCAACGCGGACGAAGAAATCTTTGAAATGAACAACGGCTGCATCTGCTGCACCGTCCGAGGCGACCTGATTCGGATTATCACCAATCTCATGAAGCGCCGCGATCAGTTTGACCATCTGGTGATTGAGACAACGGGCTTGGCTGACCCGGCTCCGGTAATTCAAACCTTTTTTATGGATGAGGATGTCCAAACTCAAACCAAGCTGGATGCGGTAGTCACTGTGGTCGATGCCAAGCATATCAGCCAGCATTGGGAAGCCGAAGAAGTCCAGGAGCAAATTGCCTTTGCCGATGTCCTGTTGCTCAACAAAACTGACCTAGTCGATCCCCAGGTACTCGACGAATTGGAACAGCGGATTCGATCCATGAATGCGATCGCCAAAATTTACCGCACCCAAAACGCCGAAATCGAAATGGACGCGCTGCTCGGACTAGGAGCCTTTGACTTGAACAATGCCCTGGAAATTGACCCGAATTTTCTCGGCGAAGAAGCCCATGAACATGATGAGTCGGTCTATTCGATCGCCCTGGTTGCCGAGGGTGAAATCGATGGCCTCCTGCTCAATGACTGGCTCGGTGAACTGCTGCGAACCCAAGGACAGGATATTTTTAGAATGAAAGGCATTCTCAATATCAGAGGCGAAGATCATCGCTTTGTGTTCCAGGGAGTTCATATGCTGTTTGATGGCACTGCCGATCGCCCTTGGAAACCCGACGAGAAGCGCAAGAACGAACTAGTTTTCATTGGCCGTAACTTGAATGAAATGGATCTGCGTCAACGATTCGAGGAATGTCTGGTACGTTAGCAGCCAGCATCCATGATTATCTCTACGAATCATAGAGATGATCATAGAAATGATTATAGAGATGATCATGGTGGCGATCGCAGTTCAAAGCACAGTCAGGAGAACAGCATGGGGAGCGTCAAATTAAAGGGAGAGTTTAACCTGGTCTGGAGCGATCTGCGATCGGATTATGTGACGGCGATCGCTTGGTCGATTGATGGCATACTGGCAGCCATTTCAGCCGCAGGAGAAGTCGTCCTCTACGATTCCAAACGCTCCCCTAGCCTGGAAATTTTGCAGGCCGCAACCGGAGTTTCGCTCGATTGTCTGGGGTTCTCCCACGATGGGCAGTTTTTGGCCGTGGGCGGACAGGACGGCGGCATTAAAATCTGGCAGATGAAACCGGAAGTCCAACTCATGGCCGCGCTAGACAACGCGCCTGCCTGGGTGGATCATTTGGCCTGGAGTCCGACTGAACCGATGTTGGCCTACAGCTTGGGTAAGTTTGTGCAGGTTTGGCAGGCGGGGCATGTGGTCGCAACGCTGCATTTTGACACCTCATCGGTAATGAGTTTGGCTTGGCAACCGAATGGCCAACAGCTTGCAGTCGGCGGCTATCAGGGCATCAAACTCTGGACAACCGCAGACTGGGACGATGATCCCTGGATGGTGACGATTCCTTCGGCCTCTGTTGCGCTGGGTTGGTCGCCGGACAGCCGATATTTGGCGACTGGAAATCTCGATCGCACCGCAACCGTGCTAGATGCCAAGGATTTGGCGCATCCCTGGGTGATGAGTGGCTTCCCCGGAAAAATTCGCAGTCTGGCCTGGTCGGATCTGCCCACCCAACGCCATCAGCATTGGAGTACTTCACTGCTAGCCGTCTCCAGTATCGAAGGCGTGGTCACCTGGGAAAAGGTTTCGGAGCAGTTTTCGGACGGTTGGAAAAGCACCGTCCTCAGCCATCATCAGGCCGTAGTTCAAGGCATCCAATTCCATCCCCAGTCTTTTCTATTAGCCTCGGCTGCGGAGGATGGTGCCGTTTGCCTGTGGGACAAGGCCAAGAAATTGACGCAAATCTTAGAGGGACACAGCGGCTGGTCGAGTGTGGCATGGCATCCTCAAGGCGATTATTTAGCCGCTGGAGGACAACAGGGTGAACTCTGGGTCTGGGCTAAGGAAAAACGAGGTCAAGGCTTTGGCGCACGGGGATAAATCCGCAACGCTGCCATTCGACCTAAGTCTACTTTTTTAAAGCTTATGAAAATTAGTGATTGCATTTGGGGTGAACCCGTCTATAATCCTGTACAATCTCATTGACTTTCCAGGGATAAACAGGATGAATAAGGCACTATGGTCTGGGTTATGCAGTTCTAGCGTTCTGGCTCTGGGTTTGTTGACGGCTCGTACCGCCCAAGCCGAAGTCCCTATCCCCGCTTCCACCCCTCACTTAGAAGCATCCAGCACCATTCCCTCCCCTGCATCTGCCATTCCCATCTATGTCCCTGCCCCCGAAACCCGTTCTCTAACCGATTTGCCCACCCTCAGCTCTACCCGAACAGAAATTCTAGTCCTCGATCCCAACAGCCCCATGGTGCGGAATGCAGCGGCCAATCCCAACTGTGGCTGCTCTGCTGATACCCCGGCTGATATAGCAACTGATATAACAACTGATCTGGCGGCGGATCTAGAACTGTCTACCTTCGATCCCAACAGCGATGCAGTGGGGGATGCGGCGATCGCCACTCGCGGCTGTGACTGCATGGGCTGTCGAAATCTAACCTTACAGATGTTGAAATCTAGCGCGCTCAAACTCGGAAAATAGACCAAGCTCTGATTTACAAAGCTGCCTCTAAGAAATGCTAAATGCATTATCCTGTAAGGCAGCTTTTTTATCACCGGAGTTTTCAACGATGAGTTTCAATCGTCTTTTAATCACTCTATGCTAGAACTGTTTAGCGGAAAGTCGTGATTTTTATGTGGCGCTCTTGGATTGTCATAGGATATCTCGAAATACATTGGGCTCACGATGCGTTCGTTTGAATGAAGTGCGCGATCTGCTTTGCATATTCTTGAGGGCGTTCTAGATCTGGAAAATGTCCACATCCTGAGAACAGGACAATTTCCGCATTAGGGACATGATCTCGCAAAGACGAAAAATCTGTCTGCCTATGGGAGCGATCCTTGTTCCCATAAATCGCCAGGGTTGGGGTCGATATGCTCATCAGTTCAGCTTCTTGGGTTCGGCTTAGAGCGCATTTCTAAAATAATAATTAAGCAGTTTCATGCTGTTCACCTAAGCGTTGCAGCATCAATCGAATCATTGCACCTTGGATCATGGCTTC
>JALOOP010000400.1 GCA_025454315.1 Oculatellaceae cyanobacterium Prado106 | reverse complement strand
TCCCAAGTCCATCCACAAAGAAATCCTCGAAAAAAATCCAAGACTCCCCTTTCCCCCTTCCCCTTTCCCCTTTCCCCCTCTTCCCCTCCCCCCGCTGTCATCCGTACAAACACTTTTCCCCATTTGACTAATCGGCAATTTAACGCATCCCATTTGGTCAAATTGCCGATGTAAAGCACTTCCTCCTGAAGAAGAATAGAAGGCGAGCGTGAGGAGGAACCTAAAATGCCCAAGAGACTATTTCAAGCCGCAACCATCACTTCAATCCTCTACCTAGTCGTAGAAATCGGCACCCTGAAAGAAGCCCCGTCCTTTACCAACACCGCGATCGAGATTCAGCATACGGAGACGGTACTGCCCCTTTCATCCAACGGCATCACCCGCTAATCACTTGAATAAAAACCCCATAAACATCAATCAGGGAGGCTGCATCATGTGCATCCTCCCTGATTGGCTTTAACTCCCCTGCCTGGATTCACGTCAAGCTTCAAGGGCTGGAATCTCAGAATTGTTCTGTGTTAAGCAGTTGACCTATTTCACGCGCCTTTCCTGCTCCTTCGACAACCCCTCTAGGAGGTTCGATGAAAGTCACAGTGAATCTTAGAGCGCTTCGACAAACCCTTCATGAGCTTAGATGGGACTCACGATGCATCTTAGGGCGCTTCGGTAGAACCTCTAGGAGATTCTATGAAACCCACGAGGTATCTTACGGCGTTGCGGCCTGGAGTTGGCTCGTAAAGTATTCCACCTTGTATTTCAACTGCTGCGCGAGTTGCAGCCCTTGACGAAACGCATTGGTGGCCTCTGCACTATTGCCCTGTGTCCGCTGCACCTGCCCAATCAGATCGTAGGTGTTCATCATCCCCAAGGTGTCGTAGGACTGTTGCTGTACGTCCAGCAGCAGTTGATAGACAAAGAGGACATCGTTGGGGCGATTCAGCGATTGATAAATCGAGGCAAGCCGCTGTAAAGCCTCGCTGCCATAGCCATACTGCTGCGCCGATCGCGACACCGCAAACGCCTCCTGGTAGCTGGTCGCCGCCTGATCGGGACGATTCAGCGCCAGATAGGCATCCCCGATCGCCAATTTTTGAATGGCAATCTGGGTCACATCCTGTTTGCGTCGATAAATTTCAACGAGTCTTTGCCGAGGGGCGATCGCCTGTTCCGGTTGATTGTTCCGCTGATAAATGTCAGCCAGCGTCTGCAACGCTTGCACCTCACCCGCCTCATTGCCCTGGGCTTTTTGCAGTTGCCCCAACTGTTGGTAGGCGATCGCCGCATTGGGATAATCAAACCAGGACAAATGTAGATCGCCCAAAGCCGTCAAAATTTGCTCCTGCTGAGCCACATTTTTTTGGGCTTGGGCGCGTGTCAGCAGTTGCCCATAGAGCGCCACCGCAGGCAGCCGCGCCCGCATCTTCTGGTAAGCTTCGGCAATCTGCAGCAGCAGCCCATAGTCCGGGGGCGATTGCAACTGCTGCTCTTGCTCGATCGTTTGCAGCCGCTGGGTAATAAATCGAACCTCAGTGGTCTGACTCTGGCTCCAAGCCACTTCACCCACTCGACTGAGCGATCGCACCTCCTCTTCTGGCCCCAAAAATCGCCGCAGCCGCAGTTCTCGCGTCCAGATTTCAAACGCGCCTGCCGTATCTCCAGCATTGAACTTGGCCGTTGCCTGAGCCTGGAGTTCATCTAGTGCAGTGGCTAACACGCGCCGTTCCTGGGGACTGAGGGGGCGATCGACCGCTAGCGTTGGCAGCAACGGATCGGGTTCCGTCAACTCCAGTGGGTTGGGCAGCGTATCTTCTGAACGAGACTCACGCGCCAAAGCAGGAGAACTCGTCATGCCCAAACAAATTACCAAAAACCAGATCATGAAGTGAGATTTGGGAGTTGGCTGGTGCAGCGATCGCGACTGTAAACTGAGAAAAGCTCGTCGAATAAAGGCAAGTGGGATAAAGGCGGGTTGAATGGAAAATCTCATAGACCTGAACTCTCAACGCTGGACTCTAAACTGAAGACAAAATTAATGACGCAACGAATGACGCAATAGGCTCTGAATCGGACTATAAACGAGTGTGTCCTGTTTGCGAGGAACCTGCCTGATATCTTTATAATTCTCCCCGCATTTCTCGAATAGCCATCGACAAGTGCCATTGCCAAAGAAATTTCCCCTGGTTTTGTTTTTGACAGGCTCATGGGAAGCTATGACATAATGAATTGCATTTTTGAGCCACAGGATTGGGAAGGAAGGGGAAAGGGAAAAAGGTAAAGGGGAAAGGGAGGACAAAGACAACCCAAAAGATGGCTGGATGAAGCCGTTTACCCCCCTTTCGCCTTTCCCCCTTCCCCTTTCGCCCCTTCCCCCCTGTGCTGCTCTTAAGTCTCAACAGATAAGCCCATTAAGAAGGTGAGCAAAGCGTGAAAGTTTTGGTAGTGGGAAGCGGTGGGCGTGAACATGCGATCGCCTGGAAACTCCTGCAATCCCCGCAGGTGCAGGAAGTGGTTTGTGTCCCTGGCAATGGTGGGACGGCGAAATTAGAGCGCTGTCGCAATTTAGGACTGGGGATCAACGATTTTGAAGGGATTGGCCGATTTGCCTTGGTCAATAACATTGGCCTCATTGTGGTGGGGCCGGAAGTGCCGCTGGCTGCCGGAATTACCGATGATCTGCGGCGACAGGGCTTGACGGTCTTTGGCCCCACCCAGGCGGGTGCCCAGGTTGAGTCCAGCAAAGCCTGGGCAAAAGCCCTGATGCAGGAAGCCAAAATTCCAACGGCGGCATCAGCGGTCTTTACGGAAGCTGCGGGAGCGATCGCCTATGTCCAACAGCAGGGTGCCCCCATTGTCATCAAGGCCGATGGACTGGCCGCTGGCAAAGGCGTTACGGTGGCCGCTACGGAAGCCGAGGCGATCGCCGCCATAGAAGCCGCTTTCGGCGGACAGTTCGGCGCGGCGGGTTCCCAGGTCGTCATCGAAGAATGCCTAGTCGGCCAGGAAGCTTCTATCCTAGCGGTCACCGATGGTCTGACGATTCGCCCCCTCCTCCCCGCCCAGGATCACAAGCGCATCGGCGACGGCGACACTGGAGCCAACACGGGCGGCATGGGAGCCTATGCCCCCGCCCCCGTCGTCACCCCCGCCCTGATGGAGCGCATCCAGCAAGAAGTTTTAGAACCGGCGATCGCCCTCCTTCGCCAGCGCCAAATCGACTACCGGGGAGTCCTCTACGCCGGACTGATGATCACCCCCGACGGCGATCCCAAGGTGATCGAATTCAATGCCCGTTTCGGTGACCCCGAAACCCAGGTTGTTCTACCGCTCCTGGAAACCCCCTTGGATGCGGTTCTCCTGGCCTGTGCCCAGCAGCGCCTCGCCGATCTGCCGCCCCTCGCCTGGAAGCCCGGTGCCGCCGCCTGTGTGGTTGTTGCCGCCGAGGGCTACCCGGAAGATTACAAAAAAGGGCTGCCCTTGAGCGGCCTTGCGAATGCAGAGAGTCATGGGGCGATCGTCTTTCACGCGGGTACCAAGCTCAAGCAAGATCAGCTCGTCACGGACGGCGGTCGAGTATTGGGCGTAACGGCCACTGGAGCAGACTTTGAACAGGCGATTGCCCAAGCCTACACTGCCGTCCAGGCGATCCAGTTTGAAGGGATGTATTACCGTCAAGACATCGGTCACCGAGTCCTCAAGCGAAACGCGGCCTAGCAGGGTTTGGCGAATTTTTCGACCACAGAACAAAACAGATTGGTACAATCAATACAATTCCAGGAATGCTACCTGCGAATTTTCACGATTTCGTTCCCCTGATCTTGTAGGATGCGTGGAACGCACCAAGCCTATCCTCGAAGAGAGTTGCGCGGGTTCTGCGTTCCACATCACCTCCAATTTCCAGTTATTTTCTTCATTCGTTTATTCATTTATTTTGCCAGTGCGATCGTTCATCTACAGGCGATCTGGGAACGAGGACAATCCGATCGCCTGAAACTTGCCAGCAGGATTCCAGCATGATTATTGATCTACGGGTAGGCAGGAAACAAAGCTCCTTCAAACCGTTAGGATTTGCCAGCCTTGTCTTGTATTCCTGACCATTCATCCCCTAACGGGAATGCCCCCAGACAAAATCTGCGGTACCATTCTCCATAACTCGCGTTCCACCCCTATCCTCTGACCCCTTAAACCCTTGTTAGCCCTGCTGCAAAAAATCAAAGCCATCATTGCCCGCTGGTGGTCGGAGTTTACCCTCCAGACCCGTCTCATGGCAGCGGCGACCTTAGTCGTGTCTTTATTAATGAGCGGCCTCACCTTTTGGGCGGTCAACTCCATTCAGCAAGATGCCCGGTTGAATGACACGCGCTTTGGCCGGGATTTGGGGCTGCTCTTGGCGGCCAATGCGTCTCCTCTGGTGAGTAATGGCGATCGCACCGAACTCGCCCGTTTCTCCCACAGCTTCTACAGCAACACCTCCAATGTCCGCTATATGCTCTATGCCGACAGCGAAGGCGAAATCTTCTTCGGCATCCCCTTCTCCGAATCTGAGGTGCAAAACTCCCTGATGATTCGGCGACGGATTCAACTGCCCGACAACTACGCCCAGGATCTCGATGCCCCCATGGTGCGGCAGCATCTCACCCCGGATGGCGAAGTCACCGATGTCTTTGTGCCGCTCAACTACGACAACCAGTATTTGGGCGTACTGGCGATCGGCATCAACCCCAACCCCACCGTCGTCAACTCCTCCCACCTCACCCGCGACGTGACGATCGCCGTCTTTGTCTCCATCTGGGTTATGGTCATCCTGGGTGCCGTCTTCAATGCTCTCACCATCACCCAACCCATCAAAGAACTCCTGGTCGGGGTCAAGAACATTGCCGCCGGGAATTTCAAGCAGCGCATCGATCTGCCTCTGGGCGGCGAACTGGCCGAGTTGATCCTCAACTTCAACGAAATGGCGCAACGCCTCGAAAGCTACGACGAACAAAACATCGAAGAACTGACCGCCGAAAAAGCCAAGCTCGAAACCCTCGTCTCGACGATCGCCGATGGTGCTGTCCTGCTCGACACCGATATGCGCGTCATCCTCGTCAACCCCACCGCCCAAAAACTGCTGGACTGGGAAGACCGAAAATCCGTTGTCGGCGAAAACGCCCTCTACCACCTCCCCGATGCCATCAAGGTCGAACTCACCCGCCCCCTCTACCAGTTGGCCTCCGGCAGTCCCCCCGCCGAATACCGCGACGGTGCCGAGTTCCGCCTAGTGTTGCCCGACCCGAGCAACCGCACCGTCCGTATCCTCCTCACCACTGTCTACGATCAATACCGCGAGTCCGTCAAAGGCATCGCCATCACGATCCAGGACATCACCCGCGAAGTCGAACTCAACGAAGCCAAAAGCCAGTTCATCAGCAACGTCTCCCACGAACTGCGAACCCCCCTGTTCAATATCAAATCCTTCATCGAAACCCTCCACGAATACGGCGAAAACCTCAGCGAACAGGAAAAGCGCGAATTCCTCGACACCGCCAACCGCGAAACCGATCGCCTCACCCGCCTGGTCAACGATGTCCTGGATCTCTCCCGTCTCGAATCCAACAAGCGCTACAGCTTTGAACCCGTCTATATCAACCAACCCATCGAACAAACCATCCGCACCCACCAACTCAACGCCCGCGACAAAGGCATCGAACTCGTCCATGATGTCGCTCCCAATCTCCCCCCCGTCGTGGGCAACTATGATCTGCTGGTGCAAGTCCTCTCCAACCTAATCGGCAACGGCCTCAAATTCACCCAACCCGGCGGCAAGGTCATCGTCCGTGCCTATTCCGTCGAACTCAGCACCCACCCCACCCCACCCGCCATCCGCATCGAAGTCACCGACACCGGCATCGGCATCGACCCCGAAGATCAAAAAGCCATCTTCGATCGCTTCTTCCGCGTCGAAAACCGGGTTCACACCCTGGAAGGCACCGGACTAGGACTCTCAATCGTCCAAAACATCATCCAAAAACACCACAGCGAAGTCCACCTCATCAGCGAAGTCGGCGTCGGCACCACCTTCTGGTTCGACCTCCAGATTCACCAAGAAGAATCCCCTGCGATCGCCGTCCCCGCCCTCACCCTCCAACCCAGCACCCAAGAGGACGCAACCCCCTCCCCCAAAGACGAAATTACGCTATAGCTAGCCTCAGACCATCCATCGTTTTTTGGCAGGCTGCGATCGCCTCACCCGTAGCCTCACTTGTAGGATGCCTTAGTGAAGCGTAACGCATCGCAATGAAGAGCAAGGGTTCCATTCTCACAAAGGAAAATTCGATCACTCATTGTGAAGAAGGTTGCTGAGTCAAGAAGGCTGCTGAGTCAATTGCGCGCGCCGCTGATTCCACCACTCGTCAGTCGCCTCAATCCACTCCACTTTTCATCCTGAAGACGCGATCGCAACATTCGATTCACTTGCTGTTTAGCCCTTTGTTCCTGCTCTTGTTCCTGCTCTTGTTCAATCAGCGCAACAAAGAGTTCATCTGCGGAAGTGCAGCGTCCGCTGGCGATTTGCTCATCAATATAAGCTTTTACGCTATCGGGCAAGGAAACCGTAAGCTGAACCATAACCTCGTCTCCTGATTGAGATTTCAGATTACAACAAAAAAGAATCGGGTCTAGATTCAGCATAGGAGGCGTGAGTTCTCTGCTGTTGAATCCTTCTTGGCAATCGCCCAATCCATAAAATACTCCCACAATCCCCCCTAATTTTCTTCCTATCAGCAAAGCAAAATTACAATCCCTCCCCACTCCCCACTCCCCACGCCCCACTCCCTAC
>JALOOP010000399.1 GCA_025454315.1 Oculatellaceae cyanobacterium Prado106 | reverse complement strand
CCATGATCCCTACCTCATGAACATCACCTGATCGATCTTGATCCATCTATCGTGATCTTGCCCTTGATTTAATCTTTTTTTTAGAAATACGCTCTGAATTGCTACTAACAGAATATTTCAGGTGAGGGGGGAGTGGATCAGGAAGTTTGTGGGGAGGAAGGGGGAAGGGGAAAGGGGAAAGGGGGTTCTTGGAATGATTTCGATGGATTCGTTTGACGTAGCAGCCTATGATGTAGCAGCCCAATGTGTAATCCCGTGGGGTATTCATTGGACGAACCTAATGAATATCCCAATGTCCTCCCTTTCCCCTTTCCCCCTTTCCCTTTCCCCCTTCACCCCCGCACCGTCACTACCAAAATCGAAAAATAGGGGAGTTGCAAAGAGGGGCGATCGCTCAAATCGGCATAGATCACCTGTTGGGGCAAGGTCGCCCGTTCGACCAGGTAACTTTGCTGGAGCAGGCCATGCTGTTTGAGGATCGCCCAGACCTGAGCATAGACCGAACTAACTTTCATTAAAACCAAAACATCGGCTTGGGTGAGCGCCGTTTCTAAATCAGTAACGCTGTAGAGGGCGGGGAGAATCATCAGCCGCTGGGCACGCACGGTTAGCGGGATGCCCAGAGCCGCCACTGCCGCCATAGGCGAACAGATTCCTGGAACGGCCTGGACGATCGCCCCTGGTTGCCAAGCTTGTAGCGTCTGTGCCAGATAGGTGAAGGTGCTGTAGAAGCTGATATCCCCTTCGGAGACAAACACCACATCCTGTCCCTGGCTGAGATAGAACCAAACCTTTTCAGCCGCCTGCTGCCATGCCGCCGTTAAACGAGCTTCGTCCTGCACATAGGGAAACTCCAGGGGCAACTGAATTTGCCCCGGCTGAAGCCATGGGGCGACAATTTGCTGAGCGATTCCGGGCGCGTCTCCTAGACCTGCGGGGAAGGCGACGATGGGCGATCGCTGGAGCAACCGTAGCCCTTTGACCGTCATCAGTTCCGGGTCACCAGGGCCAGCGCCGATGCCGTAGAGGGTGCCTGTTTGAGTTTGCATGGTGGGGGAGGGGCGAAAGGGGAAAGGGGAAAGGGGAAAGGGGGAGCATTGAATGAATGCTGGGAGGGGTCGAAGAGGACTAGGACTTTCCTGTTCTCCCTCATGGATTGATTCCATGAGGGAGAACAGGATGCTCCCTTTTCCCTTTTCCCCTTCCCCCCACTCTTTAAGGAACAGAGCGCCACAATAGTGTATCTAATGTGAATCAGGATAACTTTTGTGTGGTGTAAGCGAGTGAATTCTATTCCAGCGTTTGATTTAACCCAACAGTACAAGCTCATTCATGAGGAGGTCGGGAGGAGAACCCTAGAGGTGCTTGCTTCCGGTCATTATGTCAACGGCAGTGCTGTGGAATCCTTTGAACAACAATTTGCCGCCTACCTTGGGACGGCAGCCTGTGTGGGGTGTAACTCCGGGACGGATGCGCTGTATCTGGCCTTGCGATCGCTCAATATTGGCTCAGGTGATGAGGTGATTACGACCCCGTTTACCTTCATGGCGACCGGAGGCATGATTAGTGCCGTGGGCGCAACGCCTGTGTTTGTGGATGTTGATCCCCAAACCTACAACCTCGACCTTGACCAGATTGAGGCGGCTATTACCGATCGCACCAAGGCCGTGATCCCGGTTCATCTCTTTGGGCAACCCGTGGATATGACGCGGGTGATGGCGATCGCTCAGTCCCACCAGCTTTGGGTGATCGAAGACTGTGCCCAGGCGGTGGGGGCAACCTGGCAGGGACAAAAGGTGGGCAGCATGGGCCATATTGGCTGCTTCAGTTTTTATCCCACCAAAAATCTGGGAGCCTGTGGGGATGGGGGAGCAGTGGTGACTCAGGATGGGGCGATCGCCGATCGCATCCGGGTTCTGCGGAACCATGGTCAACCCCAGCGCTATTGCTCAGAAGTCCTGGGTATCAATAGCCGTTTGGATGCGGTGCAGGCGGCTATTTTGAGCATTAAACTGGGCTACCTTGATGCCTGGAATGCTCAACGACAGGCGATCGCCCACCGGTACTCCGAGTATCTTCGTCATCTTCCGGGAATTGTGGCTCCCCAAACCTTGGCCGATCGGGAGCATGTCTGGCATCAGTACACGATTCGGGTCTTATCTGAAGCGGGGGAGTCCCAGAATCGGCGGGATGCGGTTCGCCAAAAGCTCCAGGAGCAGGGTGTGGGTTCTATGGTGTATTACCCGATTCCCCTGCATTTGCAGCCCGTATATGCTGACCTGGGCTATGGGAGCGGGCATCTCCCGGTGGCAGAGCAGTTGGGGCGCGAGGTGCTGTCGCTGCCCATGTTCCCGGAGTTGTCCCAGATCCAACAGGATCAGGTCATCTACGCGCTCAAGGATAGCCTGCTTTGATCGCAGCAGCGATTTGGCCATTTCTGTTCGATGGAAACGGCTGATGAAGGGGAAACAATTAGGGGGGGATGGGAGGAGTGTCTCTTGTCCGCGCACTAGAACCGACCCTGACAAAGGTTTTGGTCGGTTTCGCATGGAGCGTTTGCGCCCCCTAAATCCCCCAATTTTGGGGGACTTTGAACTCTATGAATCTTCTTAGATGCCTCTGTAATGGCTCCTTGAAAACTCATTGAAGGTTAGGCTGTCCCATAGTTGGGGAGTGGGTAACCGCTGGTTTAGGAATCCGTTTGATTTTTAAAAACTTGTTTACCCAGGCGCGAAGTCTTCCAGGTTCCACCTCGGTAGTGACCCGATACACAGTCTTCTGAGGCTTCTGCGGCTTCTCCATCTACGGAATCTACGGGGGCGCAGGATTGGTAATGTGTGCCGCGATAGGTAAGTTCTAGCTGGGGGGAGGGGTTGGATTCGGGCAAGCTTTGGGGCGAGTCTTGGGGCGAATCTGGGGGTGAATCTGGGGGCGAATTATGGGGTGGGTGAGGTTGACTTGGAGCAGCAGGTTTGGATTTGGTGGTTTGGGATTCGAGGGTCTGAGATTTGAGGGTTTGGGATTTGAGGTCTGTAGGGGCGATCGCTTCATCCCCCCCTCGATTCCCTTCTAGAGGTAGTTCTTTCCAATAAGATTCGTTGCGAATCACCTGGCGTTGCAATAGGGCTAGGCCGATCGCCAGCAGCACCAGCAAGATCCAGGGTGGGGATTCGACGAGACTGGCGATCGCCAGAAAAAACGCGACCAGCAGCCCCAAAATGACAATGAGGCGAAATGGAGAGTCCATGGGAGTACCTCAGCCCAGAGATTGTCTTGAACCAACTTAAACGAATATTCTTCATCCAGTCGGTAGTAGCCTAGCACAATCTAAGATGAGCCTTGAATCAGAACGGTAAGCTGCTTTACCAAGAGACATAACTAAGAAACATAACCGAGAGACATAACCAAGAAACATAAAAATTCCGGTTCTCCCATGACCTGGCAAAGCCATATCGTTGGAGAACCGGAATTTTGTTTGTTGATCTAGCGTTCCGATTTGATTGCTGAAATAGGTTTTAACTTGTAGGTTTTAACTTGTGATAGAACCTAACGACTTCGAGAGAATCCTGCTCGACGCACAACGGCATCAACCGTGACCGCCAACAATAGAACTGCGCCTTGGACGATATTCTTCACCCCTTGATCCTGGTTCAGCAAGTCCAAGCCATTGTCCAAACTGCCAATGACCAGCGCACCCAGAACAACCGCCCAAACCGAACCCCGTCCCCCAAAGAGACTGACACCTCCGATGACGGCGGCGGCGATCGCATTCAACAACAAAGTCGAGCTAATCTGAGTCGCGACCGCTGTACTGCGAGAGGTCAACATAATGCCTGCCAGTGCTGCCAGCGTAGAAGCCAGAACAAACACCGTCATTTTCATTCGCACCACGTTAATTCCGGCTCTCCTGGCAGCTTCCATGTTGCCCCCGACGGCGTAAAGGTGACGGCCAAAGGTGGTTTTTTGGAGAATCAACCAGAAGATGACGACCAGCCCCAATGCAATCATGACGGCTTGGGGAACGCCCTGGTAAGACTGGAAGAGGAAAATCAGGATCAGGATAGTTGCGGTTGCGGCGGCCAGTTGGAGGAGGATGCGCGTCGGATGTTTGACCGGGAGGTTGGCTTGCGATCGCCGTCTCTGGTTATACCAAAGGCCAGCCGCATACAACGCCAGCAGCACCAGCGGCAGCACCCAGCCCAACCAATCGGGCAGATAGGTCGGCGCTAACGATCGAATGAACGGATCACGTACCACTAAAGTAGTCTGCCGTCCCATCACCACCAGCAACAGTCCGGCATAGCCGATTGACCCAGCCAAGGTGACGATAAAGGACGGCACTCGTAACACAGCAATGAAAAAGCCGTTGATTAAACCAATTACCGCTCCAGCCGCCAATGCCGCCAATAGCGCAAAGCCTGCATTCCAGTTCTGATACACCGAAACCGTGGCCATAATGGCGGCACATGCCTGGGCAACTGCGGCCAAACTTAAATCAATTTCGCCCAGCAGTAGCACCAAAACCGCTGCCACACTCAGAATGCCAATGACGACAATCTGCTGAGTCAGGTTAGAAAGATTTCGAGGAGCCAGAAAAACGCCGCTAGTAGTGACTTGAAAATAAATCGTAATTAGCGCCAGAGTGAGGAGAACGGGAATAAACCCAAGGTCACCTTGAATCAGCGACTTTAGACTAAAGTTTGCCCGCTGGGAACTCACCGTTGACGTTGACGATGCCGTTGATGATGCCGTTGATGATGAAGTTGATGGTGACGCGGGCGGTTCCGGGGTGGGTGCGCCTCCCTCAGAATGAGAAGCATTTGGGTCTAAACTTTTCATGGCTATTGTCCTGAGTGAGGCGGGTTGGAATGGGCATTGTCAGCGTGAGGCATGGCTTCGGCATAACTATGGGCATCTGATCCGGTGATGGCGGCAACGACGCGATCGGACTCTGTGTTGCGGGTTTCAAAGGTTCGGATGCGCTGTCCTAGCCGCATGACAATGATGCGATCGGTCACTTCAAACACGTCATGCAGGTTATGGGAGATGACCACCACGGCCAGTCCTCGTTCTTTGAGGCGTTTCACCAGATTTAACACCTGCCGCGTTTGAGCAACCCCTAGAGCGGCGGTTGGCTCATCCAACAGCACTACTTTAGGATTTCGCAGAATTGTCTTGGCGACGGCAATACATTGTCTTTGTCCACCAGACAAGGAAGCCACAGGCAGCCTCACGGAAGGGATTTTGACATCCAGCGTTCTTAGAACTTCGATCGTGCGGCGCTCCATCTCAGTTTCGTCTAGCGTCCGCAGCACCCCCGGAATGAGATTGCGATAGGCTTCTCGCCCTAGCCACAGGTTGGCCACCACATCCAGGTTGTCGCAGAGTGCCAAATCTTGATAAACCGTCTCAATGCCCAGGCGCGTTGAATCCTGGGGACTGGTAATGGTGACGGGCTGATCGTCCAAGCGAATTTCGCCGATGTCTGGAATGTAAGCCCCCGACATGACTTTGATGAGCGTGGACTTACCCGCACCGTTGTCGCCCACCAGGCCAACCACTTCGCCATCACACACTTCAAAATCGACCTCTTTCAATGCCTGCACACCGCCAAAGGACTTAGAAATATGCCGCAACTGCAAACGCGGCGTTCGACCATTGAGAAAATAGGGATCGGCGTTGACCGCCATTGTGGAGTTTGTCATAGAACTTTTAGAGTTTGGTCAGTAAAGGGAAGTTGTTTTGATGGGGCGAAAGGGGAAAGGGGAAAGGCGAAAGGGCAAACGTTGAACAATCGATGAAGAGAACAAAAGGAAACAAAGAAAAGCTCATTTTTTCCTTGCTAAACTCATTCCATAAAATAGCCCAAGCTCCCCCTTTCCCCTTTTCCCTTTCCCCTTCCTAGGGACAGACTCCGCCAGTGCCCGAGGGCAATCCCTGGCAGATTTGTTCCTGGGTGAGGAAGCCGTCTTTGATCACGGTTTCTTCGACGTTTTGGCGATCGACAATAATCGGGGTGGCTAGCACAGAAGGAACGGACTCGCCGCCTTGCAGTTGGGTTTGGCCGTTGATGAGGCTGCCTGGATCTGTTCCTTGGCTGAGGGCAGCGACCAGACGGGCGGTGGCTCGGGCTTCTTCGATGATGGGTTTGTAGACCGTCATGGCTTGGTCACCCAGGAGAATATTTTGGATGCCTGTGACGGTGGCATCTTGGCCTGTAACGAGGACTTTGCCGTTGAGCTTTTGAGCCCGCAGCGCCGCAATTACCGTGTTCGCCATGCCGTCATTGGCTACGTAAGCGATTTGGACATTATTTTGTTGCTGGGTCAGGATGCCTTCCATCAAGGACTGTGCCCGGTTGTTGTCCCAGTTGGGCGTATATTGGTCAAACACGAGGTTGACCTGTTTTTGATCAACCAGAGGTTGAATCTTGTTCAGAGCGCCTTTGCGGAACAGCAGCGCATTGTTGTCGGTTTGGGAGCCGTTGATCATCACCAGGTTGGCTCCGGGTTTGAGGCCATAGTTGCCTGCGACGATTTGGTCAGTGATGTATTGCCCTTGCAGTTCACCGACTCGCTCGTTGTCGAACGAGACATAGTAGGCCACATCGGGGTCTTGGATGAGGCGATCGTAAGCAATCACCGGAACTCCGCTGGTCTTGGCCTGTTGCACAATCACCGATGCCTGTTCGCTGTCGTTGGGGTCTACGACCAGGATGCAAGCGCCTTTGGTCAAGGCTGCCTCTGCCTGGTTTTGTTGGGTTGTGGCGCTGTTGTTGGCATTGGCATATTGGATTTGCACACCGGGTAAGGCAGCTTTGATCTCTTGCTC
>JALOOP010000398.1 GCA_025454315.1 Oculatellaceae cyanobacterium Prado106 | reverse complement strand
GCCATGCCGTAGCAGGGATGGAAAGCATCGGGGTTGAAGCCGTAGGGAGCATAGGTCGTGGCAAATCGATCCATGACTTCGGCCTGGATCGGTTCGGCTCCGTTGAAGGCCACTTGCCAACTGCTGAGGTCTAGGTCAATGCCCCATTCCGGTTGGAATTTGCGAACGCAGAGTTCATAGGCGAAATTGGGGCCACCGCTGGTCGTTCCCTGGTAGCGGCTGATGGCTCTGAGCCAACGAATTGGGCTTTGCATGAAGAGCAGCGGAGCCATCAGAACGACGGGAAACCCACCGTAGAGCGGCTGGAGGATGCCGCCGATGAGGCCCATGTCATGGTAGGGCGGTAACCAGATGACCCCTACACTGTCTGCACTGTGGTGGAATCGCTGATGAATGGCTGCGAGATTGTGCAGGAGGTTGCCGTGGGTTACCATTACGCCCTTGGGGGTGCCTGTGGAGCCTGACGTGTATTGCAGCAGCGCCAGGGTATCGGCAGTGAGCGTGGGTTGGCTGGCTGGAGCCGTGAGAACGGCCAATTCATCGCTGACGATCCACTTGAGGGTGGCCAGTTCAGGGAAATGTTCGGATTGGGCGGCCAGGGAATTGAGCACCGAGCGGGTTGTCAGAGCAACGCTGACCTGGGCATCGTTGAGCAGGGTTTGCAGGCGGGAGGATCGGTTGGGCTTGGGCGGGTAGGCGGGTACGGCGACTAATCCGGCGTAGAGACAGCCCAAAAAGGCAATGATATAGTCCAGTCCTGGCGGATATAGCAATAGCACCCGTTCCCCAGGCGCACAGCAGGCTTGTAGTTGGGTGGCGATCGCGCGTACCCGTTGTTCTAGCTGGCGGTAGGTGAGGCTGGCTTCCTGGGTGTCGCCGTCCAGCAGGAAGGTGTAGGCCGTGCGATCGGGGTGGTGATGGGCGCGATCGCCCAGGATGTCAATTAAAGTAGTGGTGACTGAAGAACCCATTCACTTGAAGAAGATGCGTTGGGAAGGATGCCGTGGAAAAGCCGCAGGAGAACACAACCGGAGGAGCATGACCAGGTTTTGGGACAGCGAAACTGCCCTACACTGATTCATTCCAAGATGGAACATAGGTTTTAATAAACCATGCTCGGGTCGTTCTGGGGTGGGTTAAGTATGACAGTTAGCGGTTTATCACATGCATTGATTTTTCCCTTGAGCGATTTGTTGCTGCCAGACGGCGACCAGGTTCTCGGTTGCTCTATCCCAGGTCTGCTCAGCGATCCCGCTTCTAGCCTGGCTGCCCATCTGCTGCCGTTGACCAGGATGCTCGATTAACAGGCGCACTTTCTGGACAAAATCTGCGATATTTCCTGGCTCGTAGAATAGCCCATTGACTCCATCCTCAAGGCTGTCCTGGATGCCTCCGGCGCGGGGTGCGATCGCCGGAATCCCACAGGCAAAGGCTTCAAGGATCGTCAGTCCCCGAGTTTCTTTCTCAGAAGTCGTGATGTGAATGTCGCAGTTAGCCAACAGGACTGGCACCTGATCCGGTGAGATGCGCCCCAGCATGTAGAGGTGCGGTGTCAGTTTCCCTAAAGCAGCGGCAATTTCGGCCTGCATTTCGCCGTCCCCTGCAATCAGGATCGCCACCTGAGTCAAATCGATTTCCCGCGAGAGTGCCGTCAGCGCGCGCAGGGCAAACTTCCAGCCCTTATCCGGCGTGAGGCGACCCAGAAAAACGAGCTTCACCTGATGTTCGAGATGCGGCAGGGATCGGGTGGAGAAAAAGCTGGCTGAGCGAAGTTTGGGATGAAACTGTGCCGTATCGACTCCCAAGAATTCGCCCAGTTTGGCATTGCGAATGCCCATACGCTGGACTTTCTGCAAGGCATCCCGACTGCTGACTAAGGTCACGCTGTAAGCGTTGTAGACATGGGAAAACCAGCGTTTGAGAAGCCATTGCAAGCCCCGTAGCAAAGGCTTGGGCAAGGGCAGAAAATCTTCCGCGTATTCCACAAAGTTGGTATGAAAAAAGCTGACACAGGGAATCCCTTGCTGAGCCGCAAATTTGACCCCTGGAATCCTGAGAAAGCCGTTGGAAAGGCGTTCTGCTTCATCCACATGGATCAGGTCGGGCTGAAAGGCGCTGAGTTCCTGGAGGGCGATCGCATAAGCCGCCGAACTGACATTCCGCTCAAACTCAATTCCCAAATAGGAAGTACTGGGCAAGTTCACCACCTTCACCCCCGGCAAAATTTTCCCAGTAAATTCTTGCCAATTCGGATAAATCTTCTCCAAAGACCGATAATCAGGACACAGCAACAGAACCCCATGCCCCCCCCGACTCAACCACTGAAGCCGCTGCCACTGAGCCACCGTCACACCATCAACCACGGGCAAAAATCCTGAACTAAGGATGGCTATCTTCATGGGGGAGTGGGGAGTGGGGAGTGGGGAGTGGATGGGTGACAGGGTGGATGGGTGGATGGGTAAGAGAGGGGGGACTTTTTATATCAAAAAAATTATCTCTTGAAGAACTCAAATCCTCACATGAAGAATTTCTTGTGTTCAAAAGAAGGCATCCCCTAAAACACCCATCCACCCATCCACCCATCCACCCATCCACCCTTCCCCCCCTTTCACTGCTTTTGTCTGAAAAAAGTTTTGTCTAAACCTAGATAATAGGCTGAAATGGGAAAGCGATCCCAAGTTGTGATTTCCACCTGCAAACTATGTCCCTTGTCGATGTTACTTCACCTCTGATCAGTTGCGCGGATTGCGCTACGGTTGTGGATTTGCTGTACTGGCGATCGCAAACCTACCCTCAGAACACTGCCTATATTTTTCTCAAGAATGGGGAGCTTGACCCTGTTTCCTTGACCTATCAGCAGCTTTGGCAGCAGGCGGGGGCGATCGCCCATCATCTCCAATCCCTAAGCCCTGACAACCTGCTGGGAGAACGGGCGCTGTTGATCTACAACTATGAGTCTGGGTTGGATTTCATTGTGGCTTTCTATGGCTGTTTGTTGGCGGGCGTGGTGGCGGTGCCTTGTCATCCGCCTCGGCATCAACAGGATGTGCCAGACTTGCAAACTCGGTTGGTTTCGGCGCAGGCTCGATTTGTGCTGATGGAGCAATCCAGTTTGGTTCGGTTGAAAAATCAGTTAGGGGAGTTTCCCGATCAGGCTTTGTGTTGGGTGGGGACAGATGCGATCGCCCCACAAACGTCTCCCCTAGAATCACAGCAACTATTGCAGCAGAGTAAAATCACCCCCGAAACGCTGGCTTTTTTGCAGTACACCTCTGGCTCAACCGGGATTCCCAAGGGCGTACAGGTGACCCATGGCTGCATTCGGAGCAATCAGCGAATGCTGGAAGTCGCCTTTAGTAGTGATGCCCAGACGATTAGCGTCGGTTGGCTACCCTTGTTTCATGACATGGGATTGATCGGCAATGTGCTGCAACCGCTGCATTTGGGGATTCCCAGTATTTTGATGTCGCCGATCGCCTTTGTCCAAAAGCCTTTCCGCTGGCTCCAGGCGATTTCGCACTACCAGGCCACCACCAGCGGCGGCCCTAACTTTGCCTACGATCTGCTCTGTCGCCATGTCACAGCGGCACAGCGACAGACCCTGGATCTGTCCTCCTGGCAACTGGCCTTTACGGGGGCGGAACCGATTCGGCCTGCAACTCTGGATCAGTTTGTGGCGATGTACCAGGAATGTGGGTTTCGGCCTACAGCATTTTATCCCTGCTATGGGATGGCGGAGGCGACGCTGTTTATTTCCGGTGGGGTGAAGACGGAGCTTCCGGTCATCGGTCACTTTGATGAGGCGGCCTTGAAGGAAAACCGGGTGGTGCCAATAATGATTCAGGAACAATCCAGGACGCTCGTCGGCTGTGGACGAACTTGGTTAGACGGTGAGATTGTCATTGTTGATCCTAAGACCCAGACGCGGTGTGAGGGCGATCGCGTGGGTGAAATTTGGGTGGCGGGTTCGGGTGTAGGACGCGGGTACTGGAACTTGCTGGAGGAGAGCGATCGCACTTTCCAGGCATTCCTGCAAGACACGGGCGAAGGGCCTTTTCTGCGAACGGGAGACTTGGGTTTTCTCTTAGAGGGTGAATTGTTTATCACCGGACGGCTCAAGGATCTGTTGATTTTCTGGGGCTTTAACCACTATCCGCAGCATCTCGAACAGACGGTGGAGCAATGTCATGCGATCTTTCGTGCCAATGGGGGAGCAGCGTTCGCGATCTCGGTGGAGGGCGAAGAAAGATTGGTGATTGCTCAGGAAGTGGAACGTCGGGCGCGCAAAAATTTAGACGTTGAAGGGATGGCGGAGGTGATTCGCTGGGCGGTGTTTCAGAAACACTTTGTGGATGTGTATGCGATCGCCTTTCTCAAACCCGGTAGCCTGCCCCGGACTTCCAGTGGTAAGGTGCAACGATCGGCTTGTAAAGCACAGTTCTTGGAAGGATCTTTGGCGGTTTTGGGAGAGTGGCGATCGCCCCCCGATTCATCCACAGATGTCACTTCGCTGCTGGAAAAATATCTGAATCCTATGACTCATCTGAAGCGCTTGCTTAGATTAGTTTGGTCGAATATTCGATAGATTTAGGCCGAACCGTTAATAAACCGCAGAGACGCAGAGACGCGGAGGGAGGAAGGGGAAAGGGAAAAGGGAAAAGGCGAAAGGGAAAAGGCGAAAGGGGGGCTTTCTAATCCCCTCTCCATCCCCCCACTCCCTACTCCCCACTCCCCACTCCCTACTCCCCACTCCCCACTCCCCACTCCCCACTCCCCTCCCATGCCTTACCGCACTTTTTTCCTCTCCTTGCTCACCACTCTCCTTCTGGCACTTCCGGCTCGGGCTGCGGAGCGGGTGTTATTTAGCTATGGGCCGTTTGAGTTTTCGGTGGCGGTGGCGGATCTCGATCGGTTTGCTCGGGAGGGGACGGTTTCTAAGGATTTGGGGTTTATTTTGAATCGGTTTAGCCCGGAGCGACAGGCGCAGGTGCGGGCGTTGCTGAAGTTGCGGCATCAGGTTGATCCGGTGGTGGTGTCGCGGGTGACCTATTCTTCGACGGGGGAGCGGTTGCTGAAGCGGTTGGGGCAGATGATTCAGACGGAGGATCGGCAGAATGGGCTGTATGCGATTCGGGGGGCGGTGCTGCTGTCGGCAAGTGATCCGGAGGGGTTGACGGTCAATAATTTTTTGCGGAAGTTTCCGACGAATGCGCGGTTGGATATTGTCAAGGTTTTAGATTTTGTTGATGAGTTAACGGGGATTATTCGGGATACGGATAGGTTTATGGCTGAGTTGCAGCAGCAGAGTACGATCGCCGCCAAAGCTGAATCTCCAACCGAAACCACGCCATTCGCAGATCTGACTCAACCGGGAGAATTTGGGGTTGCTATGCAGACGCTGAACTGGCGGGATGAAACGCGCGATCGCCCCATCCCCATCGATCTCTACCGCCCTGAAACAACCACGCCATCCCCTGTGATCATCCTCTCCGGCGGCTTAGGCGCTAGGCGAGAACATTATGCGTACCTGGCGGAACACTTGGCCTCGCATGGATATGTGGCGGTGGTGGTGGAGCATGTGGGCAGCAACTTTGAACGACAGCGGGATTTTTTCAGAGGTCTGTATTCGGAGAACTTTGACGCGGCGGAATTTATCGATCGCCCCCGTGATATCACCTTTGTGCTGGACGAGTTAGAACGGCTAAATGCTAGCGATTTTAACGGACAGTTGAATCTGCAACAGGTGGGCATGTATGGCTATTCCTTTGGTGCGACAACGGCCTTAGCGCTGGCAGGGGCGGAGATTAACTTTGAGCAGGTTGAGCAGGATTGCAGCGGTGAGGTCAATGTGATTAACATTTCGGTGTTGTATCAATGTCGGGCGCTGGAATTGCCCCGTCAGCGCTATGATTTGCAGGACGATCGCATCAAGGCAGCTTTTTTGTTTGTCCCGTTTGGCAACAGCATCTACGGACAGCAGGCCTTGAATCGTGTCCAGATTCCCATCTTTTGGCAGGCGACCAATGAGGATGTGGTGACACCGCTAATCATGGAACAGATCCCGCTGTATGAACGTTTGCCTTCCCCCGATAAGTATCTGGTCGTCTCGAAGGGATTGCCGCATACGCGCGTGATTTTGGGATTGCTCGATCGGGTGACGAATGGGAACCGGGTGCAGATGGCAGATCAGTTAGCGCTGGTGACACAGCGGTATCTGGAATCGTTCAGTCTAGCGTTCTTCCAGGTGTACATTACCCAGGATGAATCCTATCGCCGTTACTTGCAAGCGTCCTATGCAGAGGCGTTGACCCAACAGCCTTACTCCTTGGGTTTTGTCCAGGATTAGCAACAGTACTTTAACGTTTTTAACTGACACCGTTGCAATTGATTGAATACAGAATAATTAGAATCATTGGATAACAAAGATTACAGCACTATGGAGCGGTTGCGGTTTGAGTAGGATGATTTCAAGGCAGAAATCAATGTTAGAAGACATGGAGTTACTTTTGAAGAATCTATCACGGTATTTGATGATCGCTTCTATCTAGAAGACTATGATGAGTCCCATTCTGATGAAGAAGACCGATTCAAGGCGATCGGAACATCCATTGAGAATCGTTTACTAATTGTTTGTCATCTACACGGAAAGAAACGCTAGAATACGAATTATTAGCGCTAGATTAGCCACTAAAAATGAGCGAAGACACTACGACTCACAACTCTAAGTCATCTGAACTTAACGAAATCGCGGAATTCCCCATCCTTCTTAAGGTGGGGATGGATAGCGAGGTCGCGAAGTGGAACGGAGCGGCCAATTGGCTTTCTCTACCAACGG
>JALOOP010000397.1 GCA_025454315.1 Oculatellaceae cyanobacterium Prado106 | reverse complement strand
CGGAAGTATGCGGCAACTTGGAGCGAAGAAACGTCAGAAATCCCAAGCGTTAGGCGGAGGCGGGGAAACCCCATTCGTCTATACGTTGGGGTAGTTCATTCAAGACTTATGGTTACACACCACTAATCCAATAGAGTCTAGGAAGGACGGTAAAACATCTCAATAAACCTAATGTTCCTTTCAATATCTGCCTGACAATCCTGCAATCCCCAACGCTACCGGGACGATCGCACCAACAGCAACAAAGCCGTAATCAAACCAAAGATATTGGGCAACCATCCGCCCAGCAATACGGGAATGTATCCTAACTGGGCGATCGAACCACTCACGACCGCCAGCAGATAATAACCAAAAATAATTGCCAGACTAATGGCAAAGCCTGTCGCCCGTCCAGTCCGCTCCAGCCTTGCCCCCAACGCCGCACCCACCAAGCCAAAGGCGATACAGACAAAGGGCAGGGCATATTTTTGCTGAATTCTCACCTGGAGCTTGCGGATCTGATCTTCACTGGCACCCTGTCGCAGCAACTCCAGATATTCCGTTGATTCGGCAATGTTCATCTCATCGTAGTCGCGTCGGCGAGAGGCCAGGTCGAGCGGCGCGCGCGGCAGCTTCAACTGCTGGTTATCAAAGGTGACAATATTGCGAAAAGCCCCATCGGAGGAAACGACATAGATAGTGCCGTCCGAAAAGTCCCAAACGCTCTGTTTGCCATTCCAGGAGGCCGCTTTAGCGCTGACAATTTGCTCTAGCCCTTCCTGAGAAAAATCCAGGATCGTCAACCCCAGCATTTGCCGTCCGTCAAAGCGCTTCGCATAAAACAGCCGCGACATGACGCTTTCCTTCTCGCCGTTAGGTTGCTCCACCGTTTTGTATTCCTCGTAGCGAATATTGCTTTCGCTAAAGGGATGGATTTCTTCGTTGAGCGCTTTCGCCAGCGTGATCGAAGCCTGATAGTTGGCTGCGGGAACCAGCAGTTCATTAAAGGCAAAGGTCAGCCCGGTAATCAGGCAGCAAATCCCCAGCGCTGGCACAACCATGCGATAGACGCTAACCCCACAAGCCTTCAGCGCCGTCAATTCACTGTCACTCGACAACCGACTGTAGGTCATCAGCGTAGCCAGCAGCGTGGCCATCGGGAAGGAATAGGCGACAAATTGCGGAAAGCGCAGCAAAAAAATCTGGGCGGCGATCGCAAACGACAACCCCGACTCCGTAATCTTGCGAATCAGGTCAAACAGCGCATCCACCGAAACCCCCAAAGCCGAAAAAACCCCGACTCCAAAGAGAAAGGGCAGCAGCAACTCCAGCGCCAGGTATCGATCCATAATCGATAGCTTAAAAAAGCGTCCCCAGTTTTGAGGGGAAAGCGATGGAGAAGGGAGGGTGTGATTGGCCATAGGGGGGCTGTTCCGTTAACAATCGTGCTAGCAATGCGGGAAATTCAATGGCGGAGACTTTAAAGGTAAAAGTTTTGAGGGTAACGAGTTCGAGGGTAGGGATTGCGATCGCGCTCAATCGAATCGCCTTGGAGCGTCAGGTTTAACCTTTAGACCTGGAAATTATCACCCAGATAATATTGTCGTACCAGGGGATTGGCATAGAGTTCTTCCGTACTGCCAGAGGCCAAAATCTGCCCGTCCCGCATAATGTAGCCGCGATCGGTAATTTCCAAGGTTTCTCGGACATTGTGATCGGTAATCAGAATACCCATTTGGCGATCGCGCAACCGCGCAATAATCTCCTGAATTTCGGCCACGGCGATCGGGTCAATCCCCGCAAAGGGTTCGTCCAAAAACAAAAACTTGGGACCCTCCAGTCCTGCCGCCAGTGCCCGAGCAATCTCCGTCCGTCGCCGTTCCCCCCCCGAAACGCGAATCCCCGGAGTCTTGGCCACCTTCTCTAAGCGAAATTCCTTCAGCAAATGATGCAGCCGATCCTGACATTCATCGGGCGGCACCTTAGTCTGCTGAAGCACTAGCAAAATGTTGTCTTTGACGCTCAGCCGCCGAAAAATGCTGGGTTCCTGCGCCAGATAGCCAATGCCCAATCGAGCGCGTTCAAAGATCGGTAGGTCGGTGATATCGCGATCGTTGAGCCAAACCTTGCCCTGGTCAGGCCGCTCCAATCCCGTCGCAATATAAAAGGTTGAAGTTTTCCCTGCGCCGTTAGGGCCTAGGAGTCCCACCACTTCCCCCATGGCAACAGAGAGATGCACGCGATTGACGACAACGCGCTTGCCATAGGATTTGTGGATGTTCTCTAGGACGATTTTCAAGGGCTTGCTCTTGGCTAGTTCTTGCGCTTCAGGCGTAAATTTTTTGAGGCAAAAACGAATCGTTTTCCATCTTACCAGAGGCAGCTTGGTTGATCCCCTTTGCGTCTTTCCAGTTTTTGGGGGTGTCAGGATAGGAGTGGCGATCGCCTTGTGCCTCTCACCCAATCTAGGGTGTAGAAGTCGTAGGCGGCTCAGCAGGGTTCGCCGGAGCCGAAGCCTCGCCGGGGCTAAAGGGGGTCTTAAACGCAGGCTTGGGATTAAAGACCGCTTGTCCGGTTGGGGTCGTAGTACCTGCAGGCGGATTGGGGTCTTGAATAATATAGATGGATTCGACCTGTTGCCCCGAAGCAGGCAGCGCCACAAAGCGACCTTCATTGACCAGGTAGGTCACCGTTTCGCCTCGCAGACTGTTCCCGGCCTGCAACACATAGACATTGCCGCTTAGCACAATCCGGCCTTCTCGGCTGTAGTACTGGGCTTGCACCGCAGTCGCCTGAATCTGTCGTGCCGGATAGTTGATCTGCACATTGCCCCTTGCAGTGATCACGCCCGTGACGGCGTTTGCCTCGGTGACATCAGCATCTAGCCGCAGACGCTGGCTATCAGTAGGCGCAGGGGTTGTCGTTGGCGCTTGGGCTGAAGCCGAAAATCCCGTCAACAGAGCCGTTAACAGAGTCCCTGACATCAGCAGGGCAGAAAAACGGCTGCGTCTCAAACGACGGGAGAATGCAGGTTTTGAACCAATACTTTGTGAACGCAGAGGCAACATAGGAGGAGGGAGAGGAGGGATATGCGGAGAAATTTAAGGGTGAAGCCAATACTGTGAAGCAAAAAGATTATGAAACGAAAAGCAATCGCTTGGAGGCACGACTGTGACAAAAATTTCGATCGCCAAAGTGAATCTAACTTTAAAGCATTTTGATTCTTGTAGGAATCAAACCGGATTCATGCGTTTCTAGAACCTGATCCCCGCTTTATCGAAACTTCAAGATTCTATCCTGGCACAGCGCTTATCTCAGTGTCTACTGAGCCACAAGCAGAGCGTCTCTTTAAAGGTTGACAGATTAAAGGTTGACAGGACTTAAACACTGACAGAAAAACTGACAGAGGCTTAGCTGAGTTTGGCGATCGCAGGCAGAACAAAAGCTTCCAGGTCAGGCAGACCCGCTTCGGACTGCTGAAGCTGGATTTGCTGTAACTGCCCCAAGAGTTCTGCACTCTGGGCAATCAATTGGTCAACATCGATCGCCCCATAGTCCGAAGGATAGCGGCGCAGTCGGTTGATGCCTTCCCCAAGCAGAATGACGGCACCTCTCAGGTTTTTGTTGCCTAAATGGTAGAACGCCACTGCAATTTGCAGAATCCCCTGGTAGAAGGTTTTCTGAGGTTCCATCGCTTCCATCCAAATGGCTTCCAGGGTGTCGTGGCAAGCGTAAAACTCTTGGTGGTTGAATTGGTCGACGCCTTCCCAGAAGGAGGGGGCGATCGCGTCGGGGGAGGGGTCGGTGGGGGGCATTTGGGGGAGTGGGGAGTGGGGAGTGGGGAGTGGGGAGTGGGGAGTGGGGAGTGGGGCGAAAGGGGAAGGGGGAAGGGGGAAAGGGGAAAGGTTCTTTGGGAGGGCGGAGGTGGGCAGGGGTGGATTCGCAGAATTTTTAGGAAGGCTTTTGAGTGGTCTTGAAGAGATTTCAAGCAGAGGTCTAATAGGAATTTGAAGACTTTTAGGGGGATTTTGAGGGATAGAGAGAGGAGTTACGGATTTAGGGTGAGGGTTTGGAGTTGGGGTTGGAGGGGGCGATCGGGGTGGATGATTTGGCCGGAGGAGGGGGGTGGAGCGGGATTGCCAGGGGTTTCCCAGAATAGCCAACGGCTGCCCGTGGGGAGGAAGGCGATCGAATCGGGGATGGCGGTGAGCCAGAGGCAGGGGGGATGGGGCATGGCGGTGGAGAGGGGTGTTTCGCTGAATTGGGTGGCGGCTAGGGCTTCTAGCACCTGCTGATCGTCTTCAATCATGCCTGTGGCAGCAGTCCAAAGCTGGGGGCGAATCTGGTGCTGGAGCGCATAGAAATAGAGCGATGCGGCGGCAATGACGGCTTGCTCGAAGGCTTCGGTAGGCCAAGCAGCGGCGCTGTCGAGGCCAATGATAATTTCTTGGCCGCTGGTATAGTTTTCTAGCTCCCGAACCCGCAGTTCGCCGTAGCGGGCACTGGTGCGCCAGTGAATCAGTCGAGTCGAGTCGCCCCAGCGATAGGGACGTAGCGATCGCGTCAACCCCTCACTGGCATTCTGAAACTGCTCACGGGTCGCCAAGGCATTTTGATCTTCGCCCATCTGGTCGATCAGCGGACACTGACTCAGCGGCAAAACGGTGGGATAAACGATCGCTCTCCCCGGCACCGGGTAGCTCCGCTTACACCAAAACAACCCCAAAGGTGCGGCGGTTCTCAACTGCACTGTATCCCAGCGATAGATGCCGCGCCGCTGGGCGATCGGCTGCTCCATCCAGCGATACAGGCTGCGAGGGGGAATCAGATCAATCACATGGGGGATGGACGAGGTCAAGCCACCTGGCCATTCGTCCTGGATTTGAATCAGCGATTTAGCCAGGGGACTGGGATTATCGATCGCCAAATTCAAAGTCAATGCATCACCGACACTCACGGGCGAGATAGGCGATCGCACCATCTGAAGACTCTTGAGCGATCGCCCCGCCAACACCGCCCCCAAAATCAACAGCGCCAACATCACACCGCTAATCACATACAGCCACCCGGCCATCGTATTCGTCGCCGCCGCAAAAAAGAAAATCGCCAACCCACCCATCAGCCACCCGCTGTAGGAAGGAGCCACCCAACGGCTTTCAAGCCAGGTGGTGAATCGAGTGAATTGAGCAAGACGCATAGGAAAAGGCTCTCAGTAGCAGATTTCATCCCAAACTTTATGATAGGTGGCTCGCACGCAGCCACTCCCTTAGAGATTGCCCAGAAGAGGGGAAAGGGGAAAGGGGGAAGGCGAAAGGGGAAAGGGGGAAGGCGAAAGGGATTTCAGTGAGTAGAACAGTAATGAATAGAACAGTAAAAGGTCAATGGATGCCTAGTCCTAGACATGGATTACAACGATCCAAGGTCAAGGGATTACTAGTCCCAACGATGGATTAGACATGGATTATAAGAATGGAAGGTCAACGAATTCCCTTGGTCTTTGCTAGTAAGTGAAATGACGAAAGATTCATGGCTCTAGCCATGGATTGAACAATGAAAGGTCAAGGATGCCCCCTTCCCCTTTCCCCCTTCCCCTTTCGCCCCATCTCCCCACTCCCCACTCCTTATTCCCTTCTCCCCCCCGCATCCACGCTATAATCTTGGCGGAACCTGCGAGGGCTTTTTATGAGTAATCCTTTAGTTCATGCTTTTTTTATAGGTCGAGCCGTGGCCGAAGCCGTCGGGGAGCAGGTTGAGCAGATTGTGACAGGCACCTTGGGCGAATTAGGGCGGTTTGATGCCGAACAGCGGGAACGCTTACGGCAGTTCACCGAAGAAGTTAGGGTTCGGGCGCAGCAGGCGGAAGCCGCTTCGATGCAGGCACGTCCTTCCCAAACCAGTTCCAGCAGCACCGCCAGCAATTTTGGCACAGGCGACCTCCAGGCCATCATCGATGACCTGCGAGCCGAAACTGCTCAACTGCGGGCAGAACTGCAACGATATCGCAATCGGGTTTAGTCAGATTCCACAAAATATTCTCGATTCGAGCCGGAAGTCGTTGTTGATAGAGGCTGGGAACGATGGCGAGGGATGATTGAAATAGAGCGATCGCCCCATCCAAAATCTATCCATCGGCAGATTCTTCCCCAGAAATTGTCGGAGTGGTTTTAGAGTCAAGAGGGTAGGCTGTAATTCTCCAAGGCAATTTCACCCGAAGCAGATAGCTTCTCATCCGGATCAGCCATAGAACTTGCTAAGGAGCATTCCGGCGCATCGCTCCGCAATCCAGCATGAAAATCCCTACGGGATTAGAACGCTCTGTCTGAGAATCCTTTAAGGTATAGATATTCGGTTCGGCTTGGTTCCTTTTGACGTTTCTCCCTAAATCGAGTGTCTGTTCTTCCTGACGATCATGATTCACCCTTAGAATCCAGCCCTGGTCACTACCAGCCTGGATCGGTGCCCTATTCTTCTTATATTGATGGGATTCCCGCCCCTGGCAGCGAAGCAGATGACTTAGAAACCCTTCCTAAGCGGCTGCGGCCTCCCTCCTATGACCAGAGCAACTATCGCTGGAACCGGGAGCGCTACTCGCGCCAACGCCGATTTGTCGATATTTGGACATTTGCAATCCGGCTGCTGATTGCCCAATCTGCCTACAACAAGCCTTGGACTTACCGGGGCGGCATGACTGAAGCCAAGCAGGCCAAGCGTCGCCGAGCTATGGCCATCTGGATTCGTGAAACCTTTCTTGATCTCGGCCCTACCTTCATCAAGCTTGGCCAGTTGTTCTCCACCCGTTCCGACCTGTTTCCGGTGGAATATGTCGAGGAATTGTCAAAGCTTCAAGACAAAGTCCCGGCCTTCAGCTACGA
>JALOOP010000396.1 GCA_025454315.1 Oculatellaceae cyanobacterium Prado106 | reverse complement strand
ACCAGCAGGCTCGATCCCATAGCCACCGACACTGAAAGATCCATATTATTTTTCATGGCTACGCCGACAGCGGTGACATATTCTGCGGCACCTCCGACGAGCGGCAGCAGGATTACCCCGGTGAAGAGGGGCGTTAACCCCAGTCCTTGGGTGGCTTCTTCGACCACGCCGACGAAAATCTCAGACTCAAAGGCGACGGCGATCGTTGAGACGAGCAAAACGCCTAACCAGAGCCAGAGATTCGGCTTTTCACCATGGTTTTCTTCCTCCAACTCGACCATGCCGACTTCGTATAGGTAATTGTGGGTTTTGAGGGAGAACAGCAGGGTCAGGCCGTAGACTGCAATGAGGACAACAGCAACGGTCACCGAGAGTTCTTCGATCGCCGGAGTCTCCACATTGCCCGAAGCATAGAAGGCCATCGTCGGCAGCAGAATCGCAATCACCGCCAGCGTCATCGAGGAACCATTCACCCGCGCCACAATCGGCTTAAACACCTGTTCCTTATAGCGCAGCCCGCCAAAAAACATCGATAAGCCCATCGCCAGCAGTAGATTACTGATAATCGTTCCGGTGATGCTGGCTTTGACAATGTCAATCAGTCCAGCTTTGAGCGCGACCAGGGCAATAATCAGTTCGGTTGCGTTGCCAAAGACTGCGTTGAGCAAGCCGCCGATCGAAGGGCCTGTGACGATCGCCACTTCTTCAGTTGCCGTACTCAGCCAAATGGCCAAGGGCACAATCCCCAAGGCCGAAGTCACAAAGACGACCATGGTGCCCCAGTGCAGGTATTCAGCGGCAATGGAGACCGGGACGAAGACCAAAAGGGCGATCGATAGGATTTTTTTCAGCGACATAGAAATCTCAAGGGATGAGGTGAAACACAGGGATTATTCCCCAAGAAACGTGACTTATGAATCATACTGATTTTGCGATCGCCGCGCATCATTTCGAGCGCAATGTTCCTCGGAAGAGATAGTAAATCATTCGTTTGTCAACTAAATCCGGATTCTTCCTAAAACCTCCCTTAAAACTTTCTAGACCTTCATTGTTTTCATAAACTTCTTGAGAAATAAGTTCTCTCTTATTTTGGTTGTTTATTATGACTTAGTAGCCGTAACGGTAGAGGAACAGCGGACTTTGTGAATCAATTGCCGCCCCGTAGAACAGTTCTTAATCACGAATTGACTGCTCTACTTCGTTCTTGCCCCATATCAATGTGTCTTCCCGTCATAACTCTTATGGTAATTTCTGTATCCCCACAATCCAATTCTGTAGCCTTGCCCAAAAGCCCAGAGTCGTCAGTTCAGGTTGAACTCACCCAAACCCTTCCAGGCTTTGTCCTAGAACCAACCCAAATGTTTGCTCACCCTTCTTACCTCTATGACATTTATAAAGAAGGGATTGAACAAATTTATTTTCCAGAAAAGGAAATTTTAGATGCACAGGTTACCGTCAAGGTTCAGACGGGGTACACCAACCCCCGACAGTTTGGTTCTTGGCGATGGCGCGCTTATCGCTGGGCGATGACAGCCCTCCGCGAAATCCCTGCTGTAGACTGTACCGGCACATTTATTCTGGATGCCCGATCAGATGCTGATGGTCATATTGGGCATATTCTAGAAAATTACATTATCCCCATTCGATTTGCCGAACATCTTCTCTCTCAACACTTGGGGCAACTGATCAAAATCCATGTTGTCCTTCGTAAAACCGCTACAGCACTCGGTCGGCAAGTTTACGATACCTTGGATGTGCCTGTCATCTGCACCGATGAGCAGGTCTATGGCAACATTGTGACCATTACAACGGATGTTGCGAATGCCAAACCCAACTATATGCAGGCGCTCTTGGCTTTGGGTTTAGATCTTAACTTCAAAGGATACAATCCCAATACCCCGGAACGCATTTTTATTCCACGACGGGGAAAGCGTCAGCTCAAAAATAACGACGCAGTGACCCAATATCTAGAAAAACGAGGGTTCACCACTTACTACTTTGAAGATCTGACACCGAGCGAAGAATGGTCAATTACCCGCAATGCCAAGGTCATCGTTGCCATTCATGGTGCCGCCTGTAGTAATTTTGTATTTAATCAGGTTGGACTCCAGCCTTCTAGTTCAAAGGAATCAGGGGTACGCTTGCTCGAAATTTTTTCGCCTGCGTTTGTCCTACCTGGCTATCGTTATGTTGCGCCTTTGGTCAACGGGCGCTGGTGTGCGGTTCGGGGGCAGGTCACTCCCCGACTTCTGCAACAGCTAGACTTTAGCAACAAACCGCGCAATCTTCATAAATCTCCCATGAAAGATCCCTTTGAGGTGAGCTTGGAGAGCTTGGAACGGGCGTTGGAATATCTCGGTGTAGATTAAACTGGAGAATTGCATGGGGGAATGAGAAGACTATACAAAAGTCTAAATCCCATCCCCTCATCCCCCTACTCTCCACTCCCTACTCCTCTCATGACCCCAGCCACCCTCCAATCCGCCCTCATCACCCGCGTATTGCCTGACTCGATCGCTGCTGAGATTGGGTTTGAGGCGGGCGATCGCCTAGTGAGCATCAACGGGCAACCGCTGCGGGATTTGATTGACTATCGGTTTCTCTGTGCTGATGAGGTGCTGGAGCTTGAGGTGTTGGATGCTAAGGGGAGAAAGCATTCGGTTGAGATTGAGAAGGACTATGACGAAGATTTGGGGCTGGAGTTTGAAACCGCCCTGTTTGATGGGCTGATTCAGTGTAACAACCACTGTCCTTTTTGTTTTATCGATCAACAGCCTCCGGGAAAACGGCGATCGCTCTACCTCAAAGACGATGATTATCGCCTCAGCTTTCTCTACGGCAGCTATCTAACCCTGACCAACCTGCCCCCGCGCGAATGGGAGCGAATTGCACAAATGCGCCTGTCACCGCTCTATGTTTCAGTTCACGCGACCGAACCCGAGGTGCGGATTCGGCTGCTGAAGAATCTTCGAGCGGGGCAAATTTTGGATCAGTTGCGCTGGTTCCAGGAGCATCAACTGCAAATCCATGCCCAGGTCGTCGTCTGTCCAGGGATTAATGACCAGGAACATCTAGAGCGCACCTTGATGGATTTGGCCGCGTTTCATCGGGGCGATATTCCAACAGTGGCTTCGATCGCAGTCGTGCCCGTGGGGCTAACCCGCTTCCGTCCCCTAGAAGATGAACTAGTACCCGTCACAACCGAAAAAGCCCAAGAAGTCATCGCCCAAGTCCAAGCGCTTCAGGCCAAGTTCCGTCAGCAGTATGGCACTACGCTAGCCTGGTTAGCCGACGAGTGGTTTTTGATGGGTCGTCAACCTTTGCCGCCCGAATCCCACTACGAAGATTATCCCCAAATTGGCAACGGCGTGGGTTCAATTCAGCAATTTTTGCGGCAGTTCAAATCGGCGGCAAAGCGATTGCCTAAGCAGGTATCTCCTCGGCAGTTTACCTGGGTTGTCGGGAATGCAGTAGAGCAGGCTTTTCAGCCGATCGTGCAACGGCTTAACCAAGTTGAGGGATTACAAGTTAATTTGGCAGCACTTAGAAGTGAGTATTGGGGACAGCAGATTTCGGTTACAGGATTGATCACGGGACAGGATATCCTTTCTGCACTTCAGGGGCAGGATTTAGGAGACGGAATTCTCCTACCTTCGTTGATGCTGAAGCATGATGAGGAGAAGTTCTTGGATGATATGACCGTTGAGCAATTGGCGAGTCAACTCAAGGCAGAAATCACCGTTATTCCTAGCATCGAAGCTCTATTGGAAAGGGTTGTCGCTTAGCACTCTATCGTAATGGCCCACCCAGGATGGTTTTGGCGATCGCTCCCGTCACCTCTTCCGGTTTTTCCGTTCTCAACTGCTCATACCAAGCTTGGGTTAGATCAGGATCTTTACCGTGGATTTGTTCTGCCCGACTGCGTGCTTTTTGGACGATCGCCCTAGTACGTTCCTTGCGATTAGCTTCGTAGCGCTGGAGTGCATCTGGGACGCTAACATTGGTCGTCAGCAGAAAATGAGTGAGCAAATAGACATCTTCCATCGCCTGACAGCCGCCCTGTCCCAGATCGGGGCAGGTGGCATGGGCAGAGTCACCCAGCAGCGCCACCCTTCCCCGGATCATCCGATCGATCGGCCCCACATCATGGATTTCCAAACGGTTGGTTTTCTCGGGGTCAATTTGTTGAATCAACTGCTGAACGGGGTCTGCCCAACCTGCAAAATGCTCCGTGAGTTCGGCCTGAATTTTCTCGGGGGGCATACTGCTGCCCTTGGCTAAGGGGACATCAAAAAAGAAATAGAAGCGATCGCCCGCCACAGGCATCAGAGAAGCCCGCTTATGCTCACCCACATAGATCATCCAGGTATCGGGGGGAGCCAGTTGGGGACTGACGGGAACGAGGCCATTCCAGTTGACATAGCCGCCGTACTGGGGTTCAACGACTTGCCCTAACACATAGGAACGCAGAATCGATCGCACCCCATCCGCCGCAATCACCAGATCTCCAGTCGTGCGGTGCCCGTTGGCAAACAGCGCCGTGACGCGATCGCCCGATTCTTCAACACCAGTGCATTGATGATCAAGGGCGACCTCTCCCGGAAAAGCATCCAGGAGAATTTGCTGGAGGTCGGTTCTCGCAACGGGGTAGGGGCGTTGTCCCACCGTGTTAATCAGAGGTTGAAGGCTGATATCGTTGAGGAGTTCGCCTGAGAGGGAGCGGTATTGCATCCGATCCATTTGGCCGCCGATGGCTGCGATCGCCTTCCCCATTCCCAGAGAATTCAGCACCTTGACCCCGTTTGACCAAAGGGAAATCCCGGCTCCAGCGGGGCGGAGTTCGCGAGTGCGATCGTACACCTCCACCTGAAAGCCTGCCCGACTCAGCGCCACGCCTGCCGTCAGGCCACCAATGCCCGCCCCAATGACAATCACCTTCAAATCAAACATAGCTTGCTCTGGGAAACATCAGTTTTAATCTAATTGAATCTAAACCCGTTTTGGAGTTGAGAGTTTGGATTGCTGAACTTCTGTGCTAGGAGAAATTGTGCAATCGATCGACCAATCCTTTCCTAAAAGGGTGACCCAAATATTATCCTGGTTTTTGTCAAGGTTTCTTGTCTTTTCAGTTACAGAATGGGGGCGTTGCTTAAGCTAGGCAAGTCCAAAAAAACTAGACGAAAAAAATGTTGAAAGTGCTTTCTTGCCTGCTACAATAGAATTCGCGCAATCACGAAGCGTAGTTGTGAAGTTCAAGCCTCGGGCGGTTAGCTCAGTTGGTAGAGCGCCTGCCTTACAAGCAGGATGTCGCGGGTTCGAGTCCCTCACTGCCCATCATAAAATCCAGAAAAATCAAGGGTTTCAGCCGCTCTACGGGGCGGCTGATTCGCTTTTAAACGACCCAAGAAAAATTTTAGAATCTTAAAGAAATGAGAAGGCGATCGCAGTGGGGGCAGAACTAGAAAGCCGATTGAAGAAGGGCAGTGCGAAGGGCAATACGGGGGATGCTGATTGGGGGTGGCGATCGCGCCCGGTTGTTCCAAAGCTACAAGTCCACAACCCCAGCCTGCAAAATCTGAGCCTCAGCCGCCGTCAACTCCTGACTCCCATCAATCAACTGAATCTGCGGCTGTTCACTCAACTGCTGCACGATCGCTCTCGGATTCGTGTAGCCTTCCTGCGATCGCTCCCAACTCTTCCTGCCAAACGGTGGCAATCCCCACATGCAAAATCTGCTGGAGCAATCGACGGCTGTGGATCAAGCTATTACCAATGATGAGTTGCCCATTGACCAGTTCTATCTTGGTGCCTGGAAACCAATCATGGTATTCGTCAAGGAGGGTCATGGATATAACTCGTTTATTTTCAAGGAGTAGATTCAAAGAATCACTAAGGAATCGCTTTAAGGATCAGCAGTTTTGATCACGAGTCTAGGTCGAAGGTCAAAACGGGCATTCAACTAGGGTGACTGGGGTTGCCGAGCTAGTAGCTTCTACAAAAAACTGGCTCGATTGCGGCGTTAGAATCGCCCAAGTGTGAATCACGGAGCGCTCATCCAATCGAGGGGCAAGCGGTTGCTGCGTCAGTGCCTGGAGAAATAACGCCGGATCATGGTGTCCGATCGCATACCAGCCCGTACTGTCATGGTAAAAGTCGGCATATTGCTTTAGATTAATGGAGTGCTGGGGGCTTTGCGATCGGTTTAAATTTGGATTTAGATTTGGATCGCTCAAATTTGGATCTTGGATCATCCGCTGCAATCTCCTAGGTGCAATCGTACCGATCGATCGAAAAGACTTCGCTATTTTGTCATGATCTGCGATCGCCGTTCAATTTCAAGTATTGAGCAACACTGGAACCCGATTGGGGGCAAACTGGAGACAAACTGGAGCTAATGCACAGCAAACAGGATGGATGGGCTGACAAGGCTGAACTGCTGATCCGGAAGATTTACCTTAAAGTTTATCCGTACAATGCCCCAATCTTCACGAAGCCGCAAAAAATCTTCAGGGTTCTTGCGGAATGAACCGAGACTTTTTTCCGGATAATATCCCATTGTTTAAAGCCAACATAAAGTTAGTGGACAAAGTTCAAATCAGACAGAACTGACCCATACCTTCTGTCATCATGCAGCTTCTATCGCGTTCCGATTTGATGATGGCGATCGCCCTTACCAGGACACAGAACAATTTTCGATAAAACCTTTCAATCTATCCCGATGTCCCACCCATGCGTTTGTAGAGGGCAACTGGGCATTAGAAACCCATTAAAGCATTCTCTTGGTGAACATGCTTTTAGGATGGGCCGAACTCGTTTGCAACACTCTCTCACGCAGGATCAAGGCAAGATGCAACGCGCAACAGACCTGCCAACAGGCACT
>JALOOP010000395.1 GCA_025454315.1 Oculatellaceae cyanobacterium Prado106 | reverse complement strand
ACAGGTGATCAAAGGCTTTGGGGAGGAATATGTGATTAACTTTGCCTAGACTTTTACACCATTCCTTAATTGGTAAAGATTTTTGCATAAGGACTTAAAAGTCAACTCAAGGTCGGCAGTGACTTTTTCTTTGAAGTGGAGTTGCCGATCGCCCAAGATTGGCACCAACAGCAAACTGCCGCAGTCGGAAATATCGTAGGCTACGAAGGCGCACAGCGTCACCTTTTGGTAGTGGACGATCGCTGGGAAAACCGCGCCGTTCTGCTGAATCTCCTGGAACCCCTTGGATTTCTTATCACGGAAGCTGAACATGGACAGGATGGACTCGAGCAATTGCAACAGCAGCGTCCCGATCTGGTCATTACCGATTTAGCGATGCCCGTGATGGACGGCTTTGAAATGCTCCAACGAATTCGCAATGATGAGGAATGGCGATCGCTCAAAGTCATTGTCTCTTCAGCCTCCGTTGCCCAGTTGGATCAGCAAATGAGTCTGGATGCAGGTGGGGATGATTTCTTGGCTAAGCCTGTCCAAGTGCCTGATCTGTTCAAACTCCTGAAGAAACATCTTGACCTGAACTGGATTACCGAAGATTCTACCGAGGAGACTCTAACTTCTGCTGATTCGGAAGCGATCGCCCTCATCCCACCCCCCGCATCTGTCCTACAATCCTGGCTGGAACTAGTGCAGGAAGGACGACTCAAAAAACTGATGGCCGATGCAGAAGCTTTGGCGCAACAGAGCGATCGCCACCGACCTTTTACTCAGCAAATCATCTACCTAGCTCGACAATTCCAGAGTGAGCAAATCGAACACCTAATTCAGCAACATCTCACAGAAGACAGAGTAGAGTAAGGGTTGTAAATCAATCTAATCGATGTAAAGTCATACGAAGCTGGTGATGCGTGAATAGGCATCGATCGGGGGTTTGGTGATGCGTTAGCGATCGCTAACGCATCTTACGACAACTTGGTTCCTAAGCGGGTTTGTTGAACTTCATCTTTGTAAGGGAATGATGAAGGAGAACTCGCTCTTCCTGAACTAAAATTAATCAACCTCATGGTCTCTTCCACCCACCGTCCCTCTATTGGTAACCCACCAAAAGATCAGCGGGGTTTTCTCCAGCATCTTCCCTTGCAGGTTGTGCTGATTCTGCCCTTTGTGCTGCAAATCTCCGTGGCGGTCGGGCTGACGGGTTATCTCTCCCTTCGCAATGGCCAGAAGGCGGTGAATGCGCTGGCAGTTCAGTTGCAGAGTGAAGTGAGCGATCGCGTCAATCAACATTTAGAAAGTTACCTGGGTTCAGCGACAAAACTCAACGCGGTCAATGCCCAAAGCCTGGAATTAGGATTAGTCAACTTACAAGATCGGGAGAAATTAGGCCCATATTTTTGGCAACAGGTGAAGGCGTTTAACCTCACTTATATTCTATTTGGCACAACAGCGGGTAACTATGCGGCGGCAGGGCAAATTCCCGGTGATCCTCGACTGCTGGTCGAAGAGATCTCACCGCAACGCTACGGGGATGCCAAAGTGAGAATCTATGAAACCGATGCTCAAGGCAAGCGGCAAAAGCTCGCCTATTCACCTGAACCTTTTGAGTACCAGAAAGAAGCTTGGTATCAAGAAGTGGTGAAAACTCAAAAGCCTCAGTGGTCTTCGGTTTACAACTGGGAATATGCACCCTATCCATTGGCGATCGCAGTCAGCCACCCCATTTTTGACCCAGCCGGAAAATTGATTGGAGTGATCTGCATTGACAAAACTATTGCCCAGATCAGTAGCTTCCTTCAGCAATTGCACGCTAGCCCCCAGGGGGAAGTTTTTGTCATGGAACGGGATGGATTACTGGTCGGCAGTTCGGATGCAGAAAGCCTTCACAAGATGGAAAATGGCAAGGCAAAACCCATCTATGCTCACGAAAGCCACAACAGGCTGATTCGCACCACCAAAAACCAACTGAATCAAAAATTTGGCAATCTCCGGAGTATTCAAACTCCCCAGCAGTTTGCATTTCAAGCGGAGGGCGATCGCCAATATGTCCAAGTCACACCCTGGCAGGACGATCTGGGATTGGATTGGTTAGTCGTGGTCGTGATTCCAGAGTCCGATTTCATGGGACAAATTCATGCCAACACGCGCAGCACCATTCTCCTTTGCTTGGGTGCATTGGTCATTGCTACACTCCTGGGTTTCTACACTTCTCGCTGGATTACTCGCCCAATTCTAAGATTGCAGCAAGCTAGTGAAGCGATCGCCACCGGAGAACTCGATCGCACCGTCGAAGTCACCAGCATTAAGGAACTCAAGGGACTGGCCAAATCGTTCAACCAAATGGCCACCCAACTCAAAGCTTCGTTTGCCCAACTCGAATCCCGCGTAGCGGAGCGCACCGTTGAACTTCAGCAGGCCAAAGAAGCTGCCGATGATGCCAACAGCGCTAAGAGCGAATTTCTCGCTAATATGAGCCACGAATTGCGGACTCCGCTCAACGGCATTCTCGGCTATGCTCAAATCTTGGGACGATCCAACACCTTGGCCGACAAAGAGCGACATGGTGTCAATATCATCTATCAATGTGGCACCCATCTGCTCACCTTAATTAACGATATCTTGGATCTGTCTAAGATCGAAGCCCGTAAACTTGAACTGGTTCCCCAACCCATTCACTTTCCAGCTTTCCTCCAGGGTGTAGTCGAGATCTGTCGAGTGCGGGCAGAACAGAAAGCGATCGCCTTTCACTATGAACCCGACGCAGCGATGCCAACGGGAATTACTACCGATGAAAAACGACTGCGGCAAGTGTTGATTAACCTATTAGGCAATGCCATTAAATTCACCGATCGCGGCCATGTTACCCTGCGAGTCGAAACCTTAGAACGCATCACTGACGAGTCAATTCAGCTACGATTTACGATCGCAGACACAGGCGTAGGCATTGCCCCCGAAGAACTTCATAAGCTCTTCCATGCCTTTGAGCAAGTCGGTGAACAGCATCGCAAAACAGAGGGAACTGGCCTAGGCTTAACCATCAGCCAACAGATCGTCCAACTCATGGGTGGACAAATCCAGGTCAAAAGTCAGATCGGCGTGGGCAGCGATTTCTCTTTTGAGGTGACCGTACCTCTAGCCACAAACTGGAGTCAGCAGCAAACCGCTGTTATCGGTGACATTACAGGCTACGAAGGCAAAGTCCGTCGTCTGCTGATTGTGGACGATCGCTGGGAAAATCGCGCCGTTCTATCTCATCTGCTCGAACCTTTGGGTTTTGCGATCGCTGAAGCGGAAAACGGTCAAGCGGGGTTAAATCAATTACAGCAGGATCTCCCCGATCTGATCATCACTGACTTGGAAATGCCGGTCATGGATGGTTTTACGATGCTCCAAAAAATTCGCAATGATGAGCGTTTTAAATCTCTCAGCGTGGTAGTTTCATCCGCTTCTGTCGCTGAATTAGATCAACAGATGAGCTTAGACGCAGGCGCGAATGATTTCCTGGCAAAACCCGTTCAAGCCCAAGATCTATTCAAACTGCTTGAAAAACATCTAGCCTTAACTTGGAAAACTGAGCGGTCAGAGACTTTATCTTCTGAAACCGCTGCAAGTGAACTGATTCCACCGCCGATCGCCGAGCTTAAAACTTGGCTAGAACTGGTGCAGGAAGGACGGTTGAAAAAGCTGATTGAAGTCGCCGAGCAATTTGAGCCACACAGTCCATCAAGCACAAATTCAGAGCAGAAATATCAACCTTTTATTCGTCAGGTGATTCAACTAGCTCGACAATTTCAGAGCGAACAGCTTGAGTATTTCCTTCAGCGCTACCTTTTATAGAATCTTTCATAGAATCATTTACTCTGGTTTGCTCAACATGTTTGCAAAAGTCATTTATCTTAATCACCCACCCCAATTCTCCATTCTCACCAATTTCTATTCCTACTATGTTCACTACAACCTTCCCCAATCTATCTCCTTCTTTAGAACCCAATGTTCAATCGTCTGAAGTGATTTCAGGATTAGTCCTCATTGTTGATGATACACCAACCAATCTGGAAGTGATTTCAGAGGCTTTAAGTGATGCTGGGTTTGATGTGGCGATCGCAATTAGTGGCGATCGCGCCCTCCAACAGCTTGAACGCCGCCTTCCTGACCTGATTTTGCTAGATGTAATGATGCCAGGAATCGATGGCTTTGAAACCTGTCGCCGCATCAAAGCCAATCCCCACACCCAGCATATCCCCGTGATTTTCATGACGGCACTCGCCGACTCCGAGAGCAAGGTCAAAGCCCTGGAACTGGGAGCCGTGGACTATGTCGCCAAACCATTCCACGAAAAAGAAGTGATTGCCCGTGTGCGAACACACCTGCAACTCAGCCACCTTACTCAAACCCTGGCTGACCAGGTGAACCAAAAAAACGCAGAACTGCAAGCCACCCAACTGCAAATTGTCCAAAGCGAAAAAATGTCAGCCCTAGGGAATCTGGTGGCGGGCGTTGCCCATGAAATCAATAATCCGATCGGCTGTGTCGTGGGCAATGTCACTGCCGTTGAAGAATCCATTACCGATCTCTTTGATCTCATTGATCTCTATCGTCAAAAATTTCCCCAACCGGGCGAAGAAATCGAAGATAAACTAGAAACCATCGACTTGGATTATCTCCGAGAAGATCTCCCTAAGCTAGTCAAAGCCATGCGGGATGGGGGCGATCGCATCAAAGCTATCAGCAAAAGTTTGCGGAATTTTTCGCGCTCCGACACTGACAACAAACAGCAGTTTAATATTCACGAAGGTATTGACAGCACCGTTCTGATTTTGCGTCATCGTTTGAAGGCCAACGAACATCGTCCTGAGATCGGAGTCATCACCGAGTATGGCAAAATCCCTGACCTCGACTGTTTCCCCGGTCCACTCAATCAGGTATTCATGAACATTCTCGCCAACGCCATTGATGCCCTCGATGAATCCAACCAAGGTCGTCACTTCACTGAAATTGCCCAGAATCCTAACCTGATTACCATCCGAACAGCGCTAGAAGCATATCAGGTGAAAATTAGCATTTCTGATAACGGAAAAGGCATGTCGGAAACGGTCAAAGCTCGAATTTTTGACCATGCATTTACTACCAAAAAGGTCGGTCAAGGAACGGGGTTGGGATTGGCGATCGCCCACCAAATCATCGTTGAAAAACATGGCGGAACGATCGAAGTTCACTCCGAACCAGGCCAGGGCACAGAATTTGTGCTAACTTTACCCCTAGGCCATTAACCTGAGTATTCTCAACGGATCTCAACGACCTATGGCTCTGACTGGTATACCCAGTTATTGCTCAGAGACTTGATTCTCATCGCTTCACTGATCGCATTTATCGCATTCCCTTTTCTCTCCTTATGTTAAGGTAGAAGCACCGCGTTGTAGGAGATCTCAGCAATGGTGACTCAACCGCAAATCTCATCGACCGATGTGATTTATCCCGAAAGTGACGGCAAACCCATGGCGGACAACACCCAACAATTTCACTGGATTGTCGTCATTGAACAAAATCTAGAAGAGTTATTTGCCGATGATGCCAATGTCTTCGTCGCCGGAGATCTCCTGTGGTATCCCGTTGAGGGCAATAATCGATTGAGTACAGCGCCCGACACCATGGTGGTCTTTGGGCGGCCAAAGGGCGATCGCGGTTCCTACCAACAATGGCGAGAGGGCAATATCGCGCCCCAAGTCGTCTTTGAGATTCTATCCCCCAGTAACACCCCCAACGAAATGGAGCGCAAACTCCTGTTCTACCAGAGCTACGGGGTGGAGGAATACTACATATATGATCCCGATCGCAATCAACTCAAAGGCTGGCTCCGCTCAAGTGACAGTTTACTAGAAGGGATCGAGTCCATGAGCGGCTGGGTCAGCCCCAGGTTAGGCATCCGGTTTGAGATCGGCGAAGAGTTGCAACTGTACCGCCCCGATGGCACCGCTTTTCGCTCATTCATCGAGATAAGTCAGCGGTTAGAGCAAACAGAACAGCGGTTAGAGCAAACAGAACAGCAGTTAGAGCAGACAGAACAACGAGCAGCAGAGTTGGAAGCGATGCTTCAGCAGTACCGCGATCGCTTTGGTGAAATTGAGACTTAGAATATGTCGAAACGATAACCTAAGCGAGTTCTAATCGATAAACCACACCGTTCGTCTCCGCGTTCCCAAAAAAGTCTGTTGCATATAAACTTCCTTGTTCATCTTGACCAAAAGTGGAGATCCGGTAAGGTGAATCAATGAGGAGTTGATTCTGCCATCGTCCTGTGGAAGTTTGCCGCAGCCCCCAGAGTACGCCCGATGCAAAATCGCCGTAGACATAAGTTCCCTCCAGGCCGGGAATACTGGTGCCTCGGTAAACATAGCCTCCTGTGACCGATCGCGACTGGTCATGCGAATATTGAAACACGGGCGCAGTGAAACCATTGGTCATAACCGAACGGCTGGCATCGGGATAGGGCAGGGTGCCTTCCAGGACATTCCACCCATAGTTTTGCCCTCCCAAATCACTAGCGGCTTGGAAATTGATTTCCTCAACCCGATCCTGGCCAACATCCGCCAGGTAAAAGTTTCCAGTTTGCCGGTCGAACGAAAAGCGCCAGGGATTTCGCAAGCCCACCGCCCAGATTTCGTCGCGGGTAAGATTTTGGGGATCGCGATCGCCCACAAAGGGATTGTTACCAGGAATTCGGTAGGTTGTGACACCAGGAGATTCCACGTCCAAACGCAGGAGTTTTCCCAGCAGGGATTGACGATTCTGGGCGTTGTTGCTTGGATCGCCGCTGCCGCCACCATCGCCTGTGGCCGCGTAGAGGAAGCCATCTTGGCCAAAGGCAAGCTGTCCACCGTAGTGATTTTTGAAGCTGGG
>JALOOP010000394.1 GCA_025454315.1 Oculatellaceae cyanobacterium Prado106 | reverse complement strand
CTCCCGTGTTTGGATTGGAACTTTCCATACTCTGGATCGCCATTATTTCGCGTCTCTTCACATCGTCCACGTAATAGAACCTCCTTGGTTGTTTGTTGATTCTGAAACTTGCAGGTGTCATCTCCAACCAATTCTCTCTCCCAATTCACCTTCTTTGCGATTTTCTTCCCATCGAACTTTGTTTCTCCACTATTGTCAAAGAGAGGAATGTCAATCAGTGTATCCTCCTCGTCTTCGTAATTGCGACCATCCAAAGGAGTGTCATAGATTCTTGCATATGTTGGGCTAAGATGCAAAGACTTCATTGTCTGTTGCTCGACTTCGTGATCCCTCTGGTGGTGTTCTTCGGTGTCTTCATACTCACCATACATGCTTGATACTTGCAGGTCAAACTCTGTCGTCGAAGGTGAAAGATCGTCTACTTCACCAATGTTGCTCTCACAATGATGCCAGATCACATCGTCCTTTAGACTCTCTTCATCAAAACAATGTTCTTCCCCTTCTCCGGAGTCATTACGTGATGATGTGTCTTCACTGTTCTCCAGATGTTGCCCCGACGTGTCCTTGGGCTCGGCATGTGACGAGAGTTGATGCAGTACATCATCATCATTCCGAAAACCAATCTCTGGAAAAACGATTTCGAGCAGATCGAAAAGGCGATCGCTCAACCCGGGATCATCGGTAAACGATCGCTGAAGAATTTCAGACATAATTCCTTCCCTTTTCTCCATCTGGGACGACTCATGGTACTATTGAACTACTTTGAGCGACACTTGCCATGTCTATTCCCCGTCATGACTCAGACTCTCCCTGGAACCTGCTGCTGCGTCAGTCTTTCCCAGATGCGATCGCCTTTTTCTTCCCCGATACGGCAAGGCTGATCGACTGGCAACACCCGATCGAATTTTTAGATGGGGATCTGCGACAGGTGCAGGAGAGAACTTGGGCGGCGATCGGGGGCTATGGGGATCAAAGGGTGGGAGAGAGGGCGATCGCTGATCCCATGATTGATCCCATGATTGATCCCATGGATGATCCCATGACTACTCCCATGCCTAATCCATCAGTTGCCGATCATCTCGTGAAAGTCAGCCGCAAGCATGGCAAAGACATGGTGCTGTTTTTGCATGTGAATCTTCAGCCTAGCCCAGAAGCAAAACTTGCAGAGCGAATGCTCATCCATCACTTGGCCATTTTTGATCTACTGTGCCATCCCGCTATCAGTCTAGCCATCCTCGGCGACGAAAATCCTCACTGGCGACCCAGTAGCTACGGCTTTGAGTCTGCCGATACGCGCCTCAACTTTGAGTTTGGCATGGTCAAACTGCTGGATTATCGGTTGCAGTGGCCAACCCTAGAACGCAGCCGCAACCTGTTTGCCATGGCCGTTATGGCGCACCTCAAACTGCAAGAAACCCAGCAGAACGCTCATCAACGCAAGATCTGGAAATCCTGGCTGATACATCGCCTCTCCCAATCTCGCTACAGCCAGCAGGAAAATCTAAGTTTGTTGCAATTTATCGATCGCCTGCTCATCCTACCCGAACCCTTACAGCAGGAGTTGTGGGTAGAGCTAGAAGCCGGTGAAGGCAATCCAACTGCCCAGACCAAGACGTAAAGATTTATCAGCAGTCGCTCAATCGGAAATGGGGAATGTGATACAGGTGATGTGGGATTTTTGCGACGGATGATTTGACGAAGCATTCTTCGGATCATTTCGGCAACAGCTTTTCCATCGATTTTCCGAAGAGGAGCAGTATGGGCACTAAAAAACGCATCGGCATCCTGACGAGCGGCGGGGATTGTGCGGGTTTAAATCCGGTGATTCGGGCGGTCGTTCACTGTGCAGTAGGAACTTACGGCTGGGAAGTCTTTGGTATTCATGAAGCGACACAGGGGCTGATGGCTTCACCGCCAGAATATACCCGATTGCATCTGGGAGACATCGATCGCCTCCTTACCGCCGGAGGAACTGTCCTCGGCACCACCAACAAAGGTCATCCCTTTGCCTTTGTCATGCCCGATGGGACTACTTGCGATCGCTCCGAAGAAATCATCGCAGGCTACCGTCAACTAGAACTCGATGCCATCATTGGCATTGGCGGCGACGGCAGCACCGCGATTCTGCGACGGTTAGCACAACAAGGTAACTGGAACCTAGTCGCCATTCCCAAAACTATTGATAACGATGTCGGCGTCACCGAATGTTCCATCGGCTTTGATACTGCGGTCAACATCGCCACCGAAGCTCTCGATCGCCTCCACTTCACCGCAGCCAGCCATCGCCGGGTGATCATCCTGGAGGTCATGGGACGCGACGCTGGGCATATTGCGCTGAACGCTGGGATCGCTGGGGGCGCGGACATTATTCTGATCCCCGAGATTCCCTATTCCATGGACAAGATTTGCCAGAAACTGAGCGATCGCCAAGCCATTGGCAAAACCCACTCCCTGGTAATCGTGGCGGAAGCGGTTCGCACCGGAACCGGAGAGCAAGTGATCAACAAAAACGCCATGGGCCAATCGGTGCTGGGCGGCATTGGACAATATTTGGCCGATCGCATTTTTGCGGCTAGCGGTGCCGAAACTCGGGTTACTGTCTTAGGGCATGTCCAGCGGGGCGGTACGCCGTCCCCCATGGATCGCCTCCTGGGCAGCGCCTTTGGCACAGCAGCGGTTGAACTAATTGCCCAAGAAAAGTATGACCGGATGGTGACTTGGCAGAATCGGCAGGTGGTGAGTGTGCCCATTGAAGATGCGATCGCCCAATATCGTGCCGTTGATCCCCAGGATACCTTGGTCAAAACAGCGCGTCTCATGGGCGTTTGTTTCGGGGACTAGCGGGAGGTTCAGGCGATCGCTAAGTAATTTGCTAACTGAATTTCACATTGTTGAAACAGATAGTTCACCGCTGCAAACAACGCATCCAACTCTTGAATTGTGTAAAACGTGATGTTGCGGGTGAATACCTCTGACTGTAATTGGCCAAACTGCCAGCGATCGCCATTAGAAACAATGCCAAAGATGGTAACTTCTGGGGCTTCGTTGAGCTTCTGTGCCGCAATCATTTCGGCCAAACACTGCGCCCAACCTTCCTCAAAGTTATCTTGCTTGGCTTCAACCAACAGCAGGTACGGCTTATCAAACACAACTTTGCCAAGGGGCGATCGCCGTGCCAGAATATACTCCGGAAATCCGGACAGCCTGTTATCAAAGGTCAGCGACTGATGGCTCCAGAGAATGAAGTTTTGGCGGTAGTGCTTCCACACCTCTTTCAGGACGGGATAAATCAAATTTTCACAAATCGCAAATTCTGAATTATTGACCACGCCTTCTCGCATCATCAACTGCAAGTCCGCCCGAAAATAATCGCTCACTGGAAAAGACAGGGGTTCAACGAATTCTGCTTCGGTATAGCGCACCTGAAATTCTTGGAGAACTTCGCCAATGGCTTTGAACTGAGGATAGGACATAGACATTTCCCTTGAGGAATGGCCAAGTAAAGATCACAAATGCATTTATCGTAAGCGATCGCCAATTCCTCCAAGATCTGCCAAGATAAAATAAGTACTCCTTCCGGCATAGACAGCCAACCCCACTCGGTAGCTGGACATCGATTGAAGTCAAAAACAGGTTCAATGGATGTTCTCCATTCCCAAAATTTCTAAACTAGATTTCTGAATTAGAGCTTGGCTATCCACCCTTTCCAATCGAAAATTTAAATCATCAGTTCTTCAAATTTTTGGGGCACATTCGTGCGGAAACGCCGTCGATGCCTATGAAGTGAGCATGTAGACGAATGACGGACAAGGCAGCAGGAATATGGCAAAACGTATTTTACTGATTAACGATGAACAGGGCGATCGCAACTCTGCAAAAGCCTATTTTGAATCCTTTGGCGGTTGGGAAGTGATGACTTCGCGATCGGGCTATGAAGGGATGGGTAAAGCTGAGTCTACTCAGCCGGATGCTATTCTGCTGGATGTCCGAGATTTGAAAACTGACGGCATGGGCATGCTCAATCAACTCCAAGCCAATCCCAGTACCCAGGCCATCCCGGTGCTATTGTTAACCACAGCCTTCCATACCCAGCTTTGCGCCCAGTTTGCCCAGCGCGGAGTCCGGGGCTTGACCTATACCCCCTATGAACCTGCGACACTGGCCACCGATGTTGCAGAAAGTTTGGGCTGGGCCTGAGTCAACCTTGAGCGGAATAGAATGCACAAAATGAAATCCGATGTCACGGCTTGAGCCATGACACCGGATTTCATATTATGGATACCTAGTTAAAGATATCTACGATTTCACGTTACAGATATCTGCTTTCACGTTACAGATATCTACACAGATATCTACATAGATTCCTCCAGGATGGATACCTACCGTTTTTGGATGGGGCGGGAAGGGGAGATGGTTCGTTTGAAAGGCGATTGGTAGTAGACCTTGGAGCCTTCATCGGTGACGTATCGACATTCCCAGTAAGCTCGAACCAAGACGCTCCAGATGGACTCATTGGAGGAACGGTAGTAGTCTCCCAAGATGGGTTTGATGGCTTGGGTGGCTGTTTTGAGATGGTAATGGGGGATGCCCAGGAAAATATGGTGGGCAACATGGGTACCAATGTTGTGATGAATCGGATTGACGAAGCCGTAATCCCGATCGATGGTGGACAATGCCCCCTTCAAGAAGTACCAATCGTCACCGCGATACCAGGGAATGTCGGTGTCAGTGTGGTGTAGCAGTGTGACCAGCGCCAACCAAACAATAAACACAATATAGGGCATCCAATAGTACTGGATCATGAAAACCCAGCCCATTTGGTAAGTGAGGACTCCCAGGAAACCCAGCATTAGACTCCAGAGGATGGTACTGGTCAGCACATCCTGCCGCTCAGACGGACGGAAGAGGGGGCTGCTGGGCAAAAAATGTGAACCTTCCCGGTCGGGCGTGCGTCGAAACAGGTAAATCGGATAGGCCAACAGCAGAATATGGAAGCGAAACAGCTTTTCGTACCAGGGCATCCGGTTGTATTTGCTGTGTGACACAGGGTACCAGCTTTCATCGGTGTCGATGTTGCCCGTGTTGGCATGGTGCGTCCGGTGGCTGATCCGCCATCCGTGATAGGGCACCAGAATCGGCGTATGAGACAGGTGACCAATGAAGTGATTCAGCGTTTTGCTTTTGGAGAATGATCCGTGACCACAGTCATGCCCCACGACAAACAACGCCCAAAACAGGGTGCCCTGCATCAACCAAAAAATGGGGAAGAACAACCATGAATTGAGGGTATGGGCGATCGCATATAGCCCAGCGATCAAACCCAGATCTAGAAAAAAGTAAGCCAGCGATCGCCCCACCGAAGGTTCAAAACAGGCGGCTGGGATCGCAGCTTTCAGGTCTTGCAACGTAAAAGGAAGTTCAGGGAGTTGCTCCTCTGTCCGGTTGAGGGAATCTGCAGAAGAGACAGAACCGTAAGCGGGTAGTTTAGATTGCACGAATTCAAATTGGAGGTGAGCAGTTGCCATGCATCAACCGTTACATTCCTAGCTTTTGCCGAGGTCTTCCATGAAAAGTGGCAGCGCGTTAGCAAAGGCATGAAAAAAGTCCCTGACAGAAGTCTCCAGGGCAAGTTGATATCGCGCTGCTGGAGGGCTGTCACACCTCTCGACAGAGCGGCAAACTGAAGTACAAAGTTATTCTAAACCTTTATGAGAGACTTTTAACTTTTGTAACATCGATCTCTACATTTTTTTCCAAATTCAGGTATCACCATTTTGCAATTTAGAGTTTGGCTTTTAGATTTTGAACGAATGTTGTGAGTTTTAGATTTGGATTTTTGGATGGATAGGGGGGAATTCAGCGCGGATTTAGCGATTAATCGGGATTGTTTATCCAATCTAGGCTTTCTATTCTTCCATAAGAGCCTGAATCGAGCGCGTCATAATGGATAGACGTTCGTTCAGCTCAAATATTCTACCAGCCCAAGTATCAATTCTTTATCCATCAACCTATGGCATCTAATCCAACCTACACCGATTCATCTTTGCATCTGGAGATCGCGCCAAATCTGGATATTGTTCTAGGGGATATGGCCTGGAATAGTCCGGATGCAGAACGAGTAGAATGGCTGATGCGTTTGCAGCATTTTATTGAAACTCTGGTGCAGGAGCGCGATCGCCATGACATCAACCCCTACCAGGATACAGCCTACAAAGGGGTCTACATTCTAGGCGTTGAGGATGCCCCATCGAGCCTTTTCCAGCAGGCCAACTTAGCCGTCAAAGGCGTGCGTCAACTGCGGGGACGGGAAAATTTGCGACGACAGTTTCATCGGAGCCTTGCGCTAGCGGACGCTTTTCGGCAAAAGCTCACCGCTGAGGAACAGGAATTGCTACAAATTTGCCCCGTTTATCTATCCCTAGAGAACCGTGATCCGCAGCAGTTTTTTCAACAGCTTTTGTTTATGAAACGGATTGAGGGCAAGACGTTGGGCGAAACGACGATCGGCTTCAGTGAGGAGTTTTGTCGGGTGTTTCAAATTCCTAGTTTAGAGGAGGTTCGACGGTTACCTCAGTTTGCGGTTCATCGGGGGTGCGATCGCCAAAAACACCGTCAACTGATTAAGATCCAAACCGTCTATCTTTTTCGCCATCTCTGGCAACGAGGCATTCCCATTCTCAGTCTCAATCAGAAAAACATCTTAGTAAACCAAAGTTCACCGAGCGATACTAATTCCTATACAACTTGTCAACGCTATTTCATCATTGATCCCGTTGCTGATTTCATGCCACCGATTACGCCTCTCTATAATCTTTTAAGCACTCCTCTAACCCTCTTGACCTCGTAACAAATGATCTTGTAACACTCGGGTCATCATCTTTCACTAGAGCG
>JALOOP010000393.1 GCA_025454315.1 Oculatellaceae cyanobacterium Prado106 | reverse complement strand
CGCCTACCTCAACGGCGGCGTCCGCATCACCTTCACCGACGATCGCACCGAGAGCCTCCCCGACAACCAGCCCCACAGCGAAACCTACTACTACGAAGGCGGCATTCGCCAATATGTCGAGTACATGAACCGCGAAAAACAAGCGATTCATGAGGAGATCATCTATATCAAGGGTGAACGCAATAACGTTCAGGTCGAAGTCGCGTTGCAATGGTGTTCCGACGCCTACACCGACAACCTCTTGGGCTTTGCCAACAACATCCGCACCATCGACGGCGGCACCCACCTGGAAGGCTTAAAAGCCGTCCTCACCCGCACCATGAACAACTTTGCCCGTAAGCGCAACAAGCTTAAAGAGGGCGACTCCAACCTCGCCGGTGAAAACATCCGGGAAGGGCTGACGGCGGTCATCTCCGTCAAAGTCCCCGACCCCGAGTTTGAAGGCCAAACCAAAACCAAACTGGGCAACACCGAAGTCCGAGGCATCGTCGATTCGCTCATGGGCGAAGTCCTGACCGAATACCTGGATTTCCGTCCAGGGGTAGCCGATGCCATCCTCGAAAAGGCCATCCAAGCCTTCAACGCCGCTGAGGCAGCCCGCCGTGCCCGTGACTTGGTGCGTCGTAAATCTGTCCTGGAGTCCTCCACCCTCCCCGGCAAACTGGCCGACTGTAGCTCCCGTGACCCGGCAGAGTCCGAGATTTTCATCGTGGAAGGCGACTCCGCAGGCGGTTCGGCCAAGCAAGGGCGCGATCGCCGCTTCCAGGCTATCCTCCCCCTGCGAGGCAAAATCCTCAACATCGAAAAAACTGACGACTCCAAGATCTACAAAAACACCGAAATCCAGGCGCTAATCACAGCACTGGGACTCGGGATCAAGGGCGAAGAGTTTGATGCGGGTCAACTGCGCTATCACCGCATTTGTCTCATGACCGATGCGGACGTTGATGGCGCTCACATCCGGACGCTGCTGCTCACCTTCTTCTACCGCTATCAGCGATCGCTCGTCGATCAAGGCTACATCTACATTGCTTGCCCTCCCCTCTACAAAATCGAGCGGGGACGCAATCACTTCTACTGCTATAGCGATCGCGAACGAGATCAAATCACCGCCGGATTCCCCGAAAACGCCAAGTACGAGATCCAGCGCTTCAAAGGCTTAGGCGAAATGATGCCCCAGCAGCTTTGGGACACCACCATGAACCCCGAAAGCCGCACCCTCAAGCGCGTCGAAATCGAAGACGCTGCCGAAGCCGACCGCATCTTCACGGTGCTAATGGGCGATCGGGTTGCCCCCCGTCGTGAGTTCATCGAAACCTACGGTCCTCGACTCAATCTTCAAGACTTGGATATCTAAGGTTTAGAAGCCAGTTTGAGGTTGCTAGACCCTCTCCCGTCATCTTGGCGAATCCATTGGTTCATCTCAACCCCTGATCTTTCTATGAAGCTACTTTGCGGCCTCATGGATAAGGTCAGGGGTTTATTTTCTGGATTCGCCTAAAGCTGCTTTAGCTGAACTGCTCTATCAGCCAGCGGTTGATTGCTCCATCCTCTTCGGTTTGGCTCCGTTGCAATGCTGCTTCAACTAGCGATATGCCCGTCTTGCGAAAACTCCCGTTGGTGATGGATAAGAACGGTAGATTCTTCAGAGTGCCATACAAACTGACAACCGATGCCAGCAAAGCATTATCTCGTGCATGAGCAAACCCAATTGGCATCGTTTCAATCCTCATCCAACCCTGGTCGTAATAGCATTGCGCTTTCTCCAATTCAGGACGGTTGACGATCGCCAAAAATTCTTCCCAGGTCGCGGATACCCAGGCATCGGTCACTAAATTTTGGGATGTCGGCAGGATGTTTACCATGGCAAGTCACCTCATTGGCAACCAGTTTACTCGAAAGCTAGGGGCGATCGCTCAGGCAGGCGTTCCCTCAAAGGTGAATCCTCCAGTGCTAAGTGTTAAGGATAAGTGTTAAGGAATTGTTGCACAGTCGCTCAAGCGAGAAAAAAAGATTAAAAAATGCAGTTCCTTTTTATTTTACAGCGACAATAAAGCACGACCTTGAGGCGATCGCACCTCATCTTTTAATCTTCCTGAAAATCCGTCTTTGTGAGAGTCCTGATAAAACTCTAACTTTTGATCCCATCAAGGCTGCTGATTGAGGATTATGGCTTGTGATGCAGACACACACTGATCCTCTCTTTGGACTCAGCGTCTAAGGTTTGAAGCTGCGATCGCTCCTTTAAAACTGCATAGATTCAACTTCCTGGAGAATGACCATGAAAGCTCAACGTTTGCTTGTTTCTATGGTGGGTGCGATTGCCACCAGCCTCAGTTTCGCGCTCCCCAGTTTGGCCGCCTTTGCCACCCTCACCGCCAGCTTTACAGATGCCCGCATCAACGTCCGCCAAGCCCCCAGCGTCACCGCCGATGCCCCCGACTACGGCGTTCCCGGCGATCGGGTCGAAGTCACCCGCTGTGTCCAAGACCTAGACAACAGGGTGACCGACCGCAACTGGTGCCTCGTCCGCTTCGAGTCGGGCGTAGAGGGCTGGGTTCGGAGTGATTTTTTGGTCTTTGATGAGGAAGGCGAGTAGGTGTTCGAGCGGTGGGGGAAAGGGGAAAGGGGAAAGGGAAAAGGGAAAAGGGGAGGCATTGATACGTGCCTAGAGTAATGACGTTGAAATGGCAATGAACTTCTTTTTGTCAGTTCTTTGTCATTTTCGATTCCCCTTTTCACCCTAAAGCAACAATATTGAAACTCAATGACACGTCCTTTCGCCTTTTCCCTACTCCCTACTCCCCACTCCCTACTCCCCACTCCCTACTCCCCACTCCCCACTCCCTACTCCCCACTCCCCACTCCCCACTCCCCACTCCCCACTCCCCACTCCCCACTCCCTACTCCCCACTCCCCCTTCCCCCCGCCCCAACGTTGGTAAGGATAGTTCACTGCGCTGTCCCGGCGTGGTGTTTTGGAAGAGCATGGTGAAGGCTCCGGCACCGAGGCGGGATTGGGGGAACATGCGGTAGCAGGGGCGATCGCTCAAGTGAGACTGATACGCGGCCAAGTGCGGCACCGCAAGGGGCTGAAATTCGGGGAAGCGGCTTAGGAACCATTCGCCGACTTGTTCGTTTTCCTCGGGGGAATAGGCGCAGGTCATGTAGAGGAGGTGGCCTTGGGGGGCGACCAGTTGGGCGGCGTTGGCCAAAATGCGCTTTTGTCGATTGGCGTTTTTGTTGATGCTGACGGGGTGAAAGCAGCCGTCGGCTTTGATGCCTTTGGCCAGCAAGGATTGTCCTGAACAGGGCGCATCGACTAAGACTACATCAGCGGTTTGGGGAAGTAATTCGGCCAGGACACTGGGATCGCGGTTGAGGGTGATGACTTGGGTGGAGGGGGCGATCGCACACCGACAGCGTTTTAGATTGCTGATTAATGCGCCGATCCGTTTCCCGATCGCTTCATTGCTGATCAAAAACTGAGGGGCTGGTTCTTTCAGCGAAAACCATCGACCAGCAAACAGACTTTTGCCACCCGGCGATGCACAGACATCAAGAATCACCGAAGCTGATTCTAGTTGCAGCAGCGGAGAGGCCGCAAAGACCGAAGAAAAGTCTAAACAATAGAATTCACCCTGATCATGGAGCGGATTTTTTCCCGGTTTTTCGCCCAGCGCTAGACGATCGACAAACATAGGTTGCCAAGGAACGGTGGCTTCTAAGGTAAAGGGAATGGATTCAGGTTTAGATTGAGTCCATAAGATACAAGGATGGAAGGGTTTTGGCTGGGTCAGTGCTGCTACGAACTGGCTCTGTTCAGCCGTCTCCTCAAAGAGTTTTTGGCTCAATTTCAATAATAATTTGGAAGCTTCCGGCATGAATAGAGGGCGATCGCAACTCAATATCCTCCCCATTCTAGTATCCCCTGTGGAAACTCAGACTGATGCCCCGCCAGGATCTTGTGCATCAGGTCTTCCGTGTTTTGATGATGCCACTAAAGAAGTAACGCATTGACCTACTGTCAAATCACATCAGAGATTCTAAATCTACAAAATAGTTTATCGATTTATCTCAAATCAACGTAAAGTACTGATCTAGTGATGCGTTACGCTCCACTAAGGCATCCTACAAGAGTGGACATCGTTTTATTGAACGAATCTTAGATGAACTATTTAAAGAATATGACCGATTTAAATTACATGAATTGAATCAATTTGTGACATTCAAAATTTATGCTAGAATCTTGATTTTTGTTGATTATGTTTAAAACTTAATGATTACTCTGAGAATGCAATAGTTTACGTCATCATACACTCAATAAACAAGGTCGCGAGAACTGTCCGAAACGCTAATTCAGAAGTATTTCTGAAGGCTGAATGACATTTTTCCCTATGCCAGCAACGTTTCTTGAAGAACGCTCAGGGATTTTTCTGCGATCGCTCGTCCACAACACCCAGAGATATCCCAACGGGGAGAACGAAGAAGCGACAGGCGTTTTCCCGTTTGATGTTTGGTCTTTTGATATGCTCTCTTTTGATGAAAGAACTATGCAAAGAGCGATCGCCACTTCTGCGGTTCTAACAACAATTGCTGTGCCTTGTCTCGGTTCACGGGCGGCGAAAAGAAATAACCTTGTCCCATCTCACAACCCAATGCTTTCAATTGGGCGAGTTGCTCTGGTGTTTCCACGCCTTCCGCCGTCACATCCATGCCCAAGCCATGCGCCAAAGAAATGATGGTTTGCACAATCTGGTCTTGGCCACTGCCTAAACCATCGACAAAAGAGCGATCGACCTTCAGGGTATTAATCGGGAAGCGATAGAGGTAATTCAAAGAAGAATATCCAGTGCCAAAGTCATCTAGGCTAAGCCGGATGCCTAGGTCTTGCATTTGGCTGAGCTGATCGGTGACACAGGCTGCCGTTTCCATCAAAACGGTTTCTGTAATTTCCAATTTGATGCAAGAGGTCGGAATTTGGGTGGATTTCAGAATTTGGTTCACCTGGGAGGTGAAGTCAATCTGCAAAAGCTGACGGCTAGACACGTTCACACTCATCAGCAAATCTGGCCCCATGGCCAACTCTTCGCGCCAACGGCTTAACTGATGACAGGCTTCATGCAGCACCCATCGCCCGATCGGCACAATCAACCCCGTTTCTTCCGCCACAGGAATGAACTCCGCCGGAGAAATAAAGCCTCGCTCCGGATGAATCCACCGCAATAACGCTTCAAAGCCCAGGATGTGACCATCCGAAAGACAGACAATGGGCTGGTAATAAAGTTGCAGTTGGGAGGTCTGGCTCAAGAACAAATCTTCGACCACATGGCGCAGATCCATTTCCATGTGCAACCGTGACAAAGCATGGGTGTGCATTTCCTTGTCAAAGACGGCGTAGTGCGCTCTGCCCGAGGCTTTGGCGCGATACATGGCGGTGTCGGCATCACGCAATAGCTCATCCGGCTGGTTGTAATCATTTGAGGAGTGGGCGATGCCGATGCTGACGGAGGTGAAGACTTCATTTTCACTCAACCGCAGAGGGAAGGAGAGGACGGCTCGAATCCGATCGGCAATCAGCTGGGCTTGCGTCACATCTTCAATGGAGTCCAGGAGAATTGCAAACTCATCGCCGCCTAATCGAGCAAAGGTATCTTTGGCGCGAATACAGCGCTTGATCAGTCGAACAATCTCAATCAAAAGCTGGTCGCCAATATTATGACCCAGACTGTCATTGACCAGTTTAAAGTGATCAACATCTAAAAACAACACCGCAAATTCATCGGAGCCGTCTTCCATCTCCTGGTTCGAGCGACGCAGTTGAATGTCTTGGAGTCGCTGTTTTAACTGCTCCATGAACAACACCCGGTTGGGCAACCCGGTCAGTGCATCAAAGAGTGCCTGTTGCTTCAGTTGTTCGGCTGCCTGGTAGCGTTCAACGGCGATCGCAGCCAAATAGGTCGCTGTTTCTAGAATTTGTAGATGGTGGGGCGTGGGCTGACAGGGGACAGAGTGGGCGATCGCAAAAGTGCCCAGAACTTCTCCCGTCTTGGCACAGAAGGGCGCTGACCAACAGGCGTGAATCTGATATTGCTGGGCTAATTCTTGAAAATTTCCCCATCGTGGGTCTTGAGCAGTGTCGATTACAAAGATCGACTCGTTCTGGCAAGCCGCTGTCCCACAGGAGGCCATAGCTTCCCCAATTTCCAGGCCATCCACCGCCTGCGAATATGCTTCAGGCAGGCTGGGAGCCGCGCCGCTACGAAGCTGATGGGTGGTCAGATCCATCTGCATAATGGAGCAAATGGAGCCGGGAGATTGCTGCTCTAGGAGCAGACAGAGATGGGTGAAGATTTCGGGGAGGGCGACTCCCGAGGCGATTTTTTCTAGGACTTGGGTTTGGGTGTGCAGCAGTTCTTCGGAGCGTTTGCGTTCGATGGCGATCGCCAAAATATGAACTACGGTTTGCAAAAAATGAATCTCTTCCGCCGTAAAGTTCCGATATTCAGTCGTCCGAACTTCTAGAAAACCAATGGGCACCGCCTGTCCGGGAATGGCCAGGGTAATGCTGCTGGCAATATCGGCAGTGGATTGCAGCGGAAACCCAACGAAAGTCCCCTTGACAGCCTCTTTTTTTTGCTGATTTAAAGACTGCTGATGAATAATGATGGGTTGGTCAATCGCTTGGAGCAAGTTGAAGGAGAGATTGATCGTGGAAATTTCAGAGTTGCACGGCTCAAGGCTATCTGTATCCAAGTCGATTTTCGACCTTGACAGACTGTCGCACAGTATGGCTGTCTGAGAGGACTTCCCAGATATCACCCGAGGGCACTTCCAGCGTCGTAATGACCAGGGAGACGGCAGTCTGGTAAAGGGCGGTGAGGCTAATCCCTGAAAGGGCTTGCTGCCAGAGTGCCGTAATCGATTGGAGAGAGCCGGACGCGGTGGGTTGGATCGCCCAAGGCGCGGCGTGCTGAGAATTCCAGGAGGGCAGAAAGGCTTTAGAACTGCTACAGACTGGAGCTGCTTCGGTTTGCGTTGACCCCAAGTCTTTGCCTTGTCGTCCAATTACCATTTCCAAATGTTCCACAACGTCGTACTCCTGAGCGGGATCTAGATTCTTGGGGGGACAGTAATCTCTATGCAGTAGTCTCTACAATTGACCCAGACTGAATCCGAGCCCTTGACCCATCAGTGGAATCAAGGATTGATCCGAGGGTGCCCCAATTCTGAAAATTACCTTTGACAGAAAAAAGAAATATCAAAAAGGTCGGAATTCTTTCAGATCATCTCTAGAGTTCCAAAATCTCAGGTGACAAAATCGACTGACATGAACTGTCTACGTGACTGCCAAGAAGTGTACTGTACTTGGATTCTTTGACCTTTCTAATTTGAAAAGCAGCGCGCATCAACCCCTCACCCATGATATTATTTATGTCATAATGTTTAGAAAATAAGGTGGATTTTGGACTTTCAAAAACGTTTTGGGTCCGGACACGCAGTAGTTGAATTCAGATTCGGTTGGATCCAACATCGGATGTTGGATGAGAAGGAGGCGCCACCTAGCGGATCGGATGTTGGACTCCTGAAATATGATCTCGGACGTCCAACATCCGATGTTGGACATCCGACGTTGGATTTAGGACGTCCGGCGTTGGATGTAGGGCATCCGACCCGTTGGATAGCCAAAACAGACCCGCTCGGGACCACAGATAAGAGAAAATATACCCAGATGGAACACATAGGCTGTGGACAGTGGACAACCAAGAATAAATTGTGCCACACGCACACCCCTCTATATATGGAGCAAAGTGTTCCCTGATGTGTTGTGG
>JALOOP010000042.1 GCA_025454315.1 Oculatellaceae cyanobacterium Prado106 | reverse complement strand
TCCGCGATGTGTAGATGTAGGGAGACATCTTGGGATTCCAGCGGCGGGTCTGGTGACCAAAGTGAACACCGGACTCCAATAATTGAGCCAGAGAAACTACGGGCATGATTTTTTAACTCCTTTCGGGTTATTCCTCCACCCAGGCGCATTCCCCGCTCTTTCGCCTTGAACCCGCTGGATCTAAAACCCATAGGACTCAATTCGACCGAACAGGCAACACCCGAAGTCCTGGATGTTCCGGAAATTTTGACAACTTTTCTAGGTTAGCACAAAGTTGGAGGGGTGGAGCGGGAGCTTTTGGGGGGAGTGGGGAGTGGGGGGAAGGGCGAAAGGGGAAAGGGGAAAGGGGAAGGGGGAGTTCCTTGGATCTTTCATCGTTTGGTTCGTGGCCGAAACCTTAAAAATTCATCAGCCTTTCCCCGGTCTACTCGCGGAATCCCTTTCGCCTTTTCCCCTTCCCCTTTTCCCTTCTCTGCATCTCTGCGTCTCTGCGGTTAAAATTCTTCCGGCTTGTAGGCTTTTCGGCTATTGAGGCGAGACACTCCCGGTACAGGTGTATCGCCGATAGCGATAGCCATCCACGGACTGGGTGCGGTCTTGGGCTGTACAGCGATTGTTTTGCAGGACGGATTCCAGCGGTTTGGTGGGGACATCCTGGAAGTTGATCAGCCAGAGATCCAGCGGTGCCGGGAGGGTATTGAGAGCTTTACGGAGAGAGGCTGTGACCGATCGCGGTTGCTGACTGTGGTGCGCCAATAGATAAAGCGGGTTGAGACTGGAATTGATCTTGGGATTTTCGGCGGTGGGATGCTGGAGATCCCAGGCAATGCCCATGAGGCGTCCGGTTTGGCCGTGGGTGCGATGGGCGATCGCCACCAACACCGTCCCCTTCGACTGCCGCTGGATCGTCTCCGCCACCACTTCGGGCCGATGGATCTTCTGGTAGCCCTGATTGGTCACTACCGTCAGCGCACCCAGCAAGCTGAGCAAAATAATCAGAATAATGGTCTTGCGCCCGCCCGTCCGCAGAACCCCCAACAAGCTAGGCGGCACCCGATCGGCAGGTGCTTCCGCAATGCGGCTGGCAATATTCCAACCGCTGGAAAGCCCCACCCCAATGAGAATTACGACCCCTGGAAAGTAAACAAAGTTATAGCGAAACGCACTGGTGAGATCCGCATTAAGTAAATAGGTGACACCTAAAAATAGACCAATGGAACCCGCCACAAAACCTTCAAACACCCAGGCTGACGTGCGTTCCTCATAGCCCAAATTGATCACGCTCAGCCCCCAGTAGAGCTTAGGGATAGTCCAAAAGACAAACAGCAGCAGCGCCATCGCCGATCCCACCATCAGCAGCGGGGAGTCAGCCTGAATGGGCAGCAGATAGAGCATGGTGATCCATCCGGCGATCGCCTGAGCAATCGGTGTCAGCCATTCCAACCCTGCCCAAATATCCCGAAAAATCCAGCGGGTCAACTCACTGTCTTGAATATCTTGAATAAACGGAATCCATACTAATCCTGACGCGCCCGTTGCCGCAGCCACCGCCCAGATCCGCCACCAGTGCGCCGAGGGATACCACATTCCCCGCTCTCGCCAACTCTGCACCAGTCCGATCGCCGCAATCACCATCGCCTCCGCCATCAGCGTAAAGGCAAAGAAGAAATGAGTCGCTAAACCCAGCGCATTGACCACAACCCAGGCGATACAGATGGGAATGGGGAGGACCGTGCGATCGCGAATACTCCGAGCGGCCATAATCAAACAGGCCAAAGACGCAATAATCCATAGAATCGGCAGCGTATAGTGCCGTGCTTCCTGCGCCAGATAAATCCCAAAGGGCGACACCGCCATAAAGGCCGCCGTGATATGGGCAATGAGGCGCGATCGAAAGGCCAACCAGCTTAGCCCGTAGATGGCCGGAATCGACATTGCGCCTAGGATGGCCGGGAGCGATCGCACTGCCCACACCAGCACCATGCCATCCAAACCGGGAAACAGCTTCAGCCAAACATGGGTCAAGAGAAAGTAGAGCGGCGGATGGTTACTCTCGTTGAGCAAATGACTCACGACTTCCCGCATTCCCACCGTACTGTCCGGTTGCAGCGGCTGCAGGAGTTGATCCGCAGTCAGCACCTGATCCAGAGGAATCGACAGAAAGGAATTCCCCAGGCTAAACACGATCGTGGCAAATTCATCGGTCCAGAGCGGCTTGCTGGCTAGATTAATCAATCGCAAAGCCAACCCGATTACAGCCCAAAGGAGCAGTAATAACAGATGAAATTGGGGATGGTCAGCCAGTTTTTTCACAGGGATTAGGGGGCGATTTTCAGGAACGGGGGGAAGGGGGAAGGGGGAAAGGCGAAAGGGGAAAGGGTATCTATGGCTGTTTTGGGGATTGATTCGGTGAGGGGAAAGAGAAAACTTTCTTGAGTTCCGCTTAAGAAGCGTTCAAGGATTCGTTCAGTGAGTTCCCTTTCGCCTTTCCCCTTTCGCCTACCTTTTCATTCTTCTTGGTTCAACAACCAGATCAGTGCTTCCGCAAGAAAATCATAATCCTTTGCCGTGTTGTAAAGCTGTGCAGACAGACGGATCATGCGATGATTTTCGGTGGGCCAGGGAATGACGGGGATTTCGATGTGGAAGCGATCGAACAAGGCCGTTTGGAGATTCGACGCGGAACCGGGAGGGAGCGGTAGGGTGGCCATTGAGCCGATCATCGTCTCGGGGCAAGGGGGTTCAATGTTCAGGGTTTGGCAGAGCATCTGACGGGCGGTGAGCGCCTTGAGATGGTTGTCGGCCATGAGGGCAGGCCAACCGCCGGGAAGGAGGGAACCCAGGTAGCGAATGGCTTCTGGGACACAGAGATAGGCTGTGGGATCGGCGGTGCCTGTCCAGTCAAATTCCAGATGGAAGCGAGAGCGATCGCGCCGGGGTGAATTGGCTCCGTGGCTAATGGTGAGGGGACGGAGCTGCGATCGCCCCTGTTCATTGATCGCCAGAAAACCTGCCCCTTTGGGCGCACTCAGCCATTTATGGCAGTTGCCGCTGTAGTAAGTTGCCCCCAACGCTTGGAGATCCAGGGGAATCATGCCGGGTGCGTGGGCACCATCCACCAGTACCTCAATGCCTTGGCTGGTAAGCTGCTGGATCAGGGATTGGAGTGGAAAAATCAGTCCGGTTTGACTGGTAATGTGATCGACCAGCACTAGACGGGTTTTGGACGAAACTTTGGCCAAGAGGGGAGCGATCGCATCTTCTGGGGAGGCAATCGGAAAAGGCACCTCGGCGACAACAATCGTTGCTCCTGAAAGCTCTGCGGCAAAATTGAGGGCGTTGCGGCAGGCGTTGTATTCCTGGTTGGTGGTCAGCAGTTCATCTCCGGGGCGGAGGGAGCGATCGGCGGCGGGATGGCAGAGCGATCGCAACACCGTATTCACGCCCGTGGTGGCATTAGGGACAAACGCCAGTCCTTCAGGATCAGCCTGGACAAACGCTGCAAGTTCTAATCTGGCGGCATCGAGCAGGGGTTCTAGCTCATGGGCGAAAAAGCGAACGGGTTCAGATTCAAGCTGGCTGCGGAGCGATCGCTGCTTTTCCAAAACCGTTAGCGGACAAGCCCCAAACGAGCCGTGGTTGAGAAAGGTAATGGCTGGATCAAGCCCCCAGAGCGAAGACCAGGGAGAGGGGGAATCGGAGGCGCGGGTGGGAACCTGCGCCACACCAATCGGTTGATCCATCATTTGCTTCATGGCCTTTAAGTCGAAGAGGAAATTGAGGCGATCGCTCAGTTCGACTCTAATATAAAGGCACCAGGCCAAAGTGGACGAATCCGACGTAGAAATCGCTGGAATCAAAAAATGGAATTAAAAAGGGAGAGGCTACACCATTTGGAGCCTCTCCCTTTTTGATATGAATCACAATAAACTGAACTCCCCAGGCTGGATTCGAACCAGCGACCAATCGGTTAACAGCCGACCGCTCTACCACTGAGCTACTGAGGAACGCGAATCTTATAGTAACGACAAATGAAACCTTTTGGCAAGTCCTCTGAAAAGTTTTCTGAAAAAATTTCTGATAAGAATCCTAACGGGGCACCGCCAAAAGCTCTTGAACCCGATCGACCTCCAGCTCTGAAAGGTAGTCCACTGCCCAGTTTGCCTGTCGTTGCATCATGTGGAACGGGTAGGAGTTGGCGACCCCCACGACCTGTATTCCCGCCCGTTTGGCGGCCTCGATGCCAGCAAAGGTATCTTCGATCGCCAGACAGTCTGCCGGGGTCAACTGCAAAGCCGGGAATTCCTCGTTTAATCGCTTCACCGCCAGGAGATAGCCATCCGGTTCGGGCTTGCTCACCGGAATATCTTCGCCAGACACGAGGATGGAAAACTGGTCGCTGAGGTTGAGGCGCTCCAGTACCAACTCAATTTCACTACGAAGGGCACCGCTAACGATCGCCATTGCTAACCCCGCCACCCGAAATTTAAAGATCAAATCGGTCAAACCGGGGTAGGAAGGCAGTTGCTCCATGGAGGCCAACTGAAGCTGATAGGCGCGGGATTTGCGCTCAATCAGTTGGGTCAGGTAATCATCTGTGACGACCCGCCCCCGCCGCGAGAGCAGTTCTTGGAGACAGGCGCGATCGCTTCGTCCTAGACAAACTTCGCGAAATTCGCCAGGACTGGGACGCAGGTTTTCTTGAATCAAAATTTCTTCTAGGAGCTTTTGATGCAAGGGTTCATCGTTGATGATGACCCCATTAAAATCGAAGAGAACTGCTTTGAGCGCCATGCCAACGAAAGGAGGATTTTCAGGAAGTTCAAAAAGAGCTTTGATAGGCTGGATTATAGCGTCATTCCCAGAAGGAAACCATTGAGGAAACGGTAAGGAAAGGATTGAGGAAGGGATTAAGGAAAGGATTGAGGAAGGGAGCGAGGAAGGGACTGTGGTATTGATTCGCTGTCAGGGAATTGTGTTTCAGGATATTCAGGCCGTCTTTTGGGACAAGGATGGAACATTGGCCAATTCTGAGGGGTTTCTTTGGAAACTGGCGGAGCGGCGATCGCACCAGATCGACCGCCAGATTCCTGGTACCCAAACAGCCTTACTCAGAGCCTTTGGAGTCGATCGACAGCACCTTGATCCGACTAGCCTCATGGCCGTGGGCAGCCGCCGGGAAAACGAAGTCGCTGCCGCCGCCTACATCGCTGAACAAGGATACGGCTGGATTGAATCTCTAGAAATTGCTCAGCAAGCGTTCAAAGCCGCAGATCAGGATCTTCCCAAAGCGCCCCATACGCCCCTGGTTCCCGGTGCCCTCGATCTCCTCCAAGTGCTTGCCCAGTCCAACGTCAAGCAAGGAATTCTTTCCTCCGACAGCACCGCCCATGTTGAGGAATTTACCCAAACCTACTCGCTGGGGGCTTACTTTCAGCTTCAGTGGGGCAGCGATCGCCATCCCAACCGTCCGCCTAAACCTCACCCTGATTTTCTTCGCGATGCTTGCGACGCGCTCCAGGTATTCCCTCAGCGAACTCTGCTGATTGGCGATTCGGCGGCGGATGTGCAGATGGCGAGAGGGGGGGCGATCGCGGGATTCATCGGCATTAGAGCAGGCTGGAGTCGTCCCTTTATCTTAGATGCCGATGTGGTGTGCGATCGGTTTCAGCAAATTCAGGTTGATCGAATGGGGTAGCAAGCTGATCCTTAGAACTAGATTTCAAAATTAGATCTCAGGATTGGATAGCTAGAGACGACAAGCCATCGGCACCGATATCCGGCAAAAATAGGTTCTTTTTGTTCAAGACTTCATAGAAAGAACTCAAGAAAAGCCTCCTGGAAAATACGCAGAAAAGTCTCATAGTGGAGTGCTTGATTCCTTCTCTGTTTTGATTTGCATTCTTGGCCATCAAACTCGAAGCTTGATCCAGCAAGGTATTAAGATTAAAAGATTATTAATATCAGTAAGAAGGTGAAGTGCGATCGCTTGTATTTTCACGGAGAGCAGAATTTTACGAATCGACCAACTGCCCATTTTTCAAGGATAAAGTCTAAGTGAAGCTACTTGCTTAGACTGAGATGGGCAGATTAAGTTTAACAAAAGCCTCTATCGTCCGATAGATTTTGTTTCTAAAAGTCCCTCTTTTGTCCAACTTTTAGTTCAGTTTTCCCGTCTAATTGGTGCTTTTGCCCTGCGCGTGGGGGTAACTCGGTGACTGTTGGGTGATGGGTTATTTGCGATCGCTTTCGAGGCATTCTAGACCAATTCAATGAACCGACTCCAGATCCGTTTCCTATTCCCCAAAGTGTGATAGTCTCCTGTTTTATTACCCGTAGTTCGTTTTTGATTGACTAGAGTGGGCAATACTAATGCCCAAAATGAAAGGTTTGAGTGATTTACACCCTTTCAATCCAAAGCCTACTGAGTAAGCTTTGCGAAGAAAGAGAAGGATGCAAACTCTACTCGTTGTTGCTTAAAGATAATTAAAGGGAGGTCTTTCCTTGTCCCGTCGCTACTTCTTTACCTCTGAATCTGTTACCGAAGGTCACCCCGACAAAATCTGTGACCAAATTTCTGACACAATTCTCGATGCGCTGCTTGCTCAAGACCCGAAAAGCCGGGTTGCTGCAGAAGTCGTCGTCAACACGGGTCTGGTTCTGGTCACCGGTGAAATCACCTCCAAAGCTGAAGTCAACTATGTTGACCTAGTCCGTCGAAAAATCACCGAAATCGGCTACACCGATGCTGTCAATGGTTTTTCGTCCAATAGCTGCGCGGTTCTCGTCGCCCTCGACGCTCAGTCACCAGACATCGCCCAAGGGGTCAACCAGGCTCAAGAACAAAGAGAACTCTCTAGTGATGAGCAATTGGATGCGATCGGTGCTGGGGATCAAGGCTTGATGTTCGGTTTCGCCTGCAACGAAACTCCCGAACTGATGCCCCTGCCCATCAGCCTCGCTCACCGCATTTCTCGCAAACTAGCTGCTGTCCGCAAAACGGGTCAACTCCCCTACCTGCGCCCCGATGGCAAAACCCAGGTTACCGTAGCTTACGAAGATGGCAAGCCTGTTGGTATTGACACGATCCTCGTGTCTACCCAGCACACCGCTGCGATCGGCGACATCACCGAAACCAGCGAAGTTCAGGCCAAAATCAAAGCCGACCTTTGGGATCTTGTCGTTCTCCCCGTCTTCAATGACATCGAGATCAAGCCCGATAGCGCCACTCGTTTTCTGGTCAACCCCACGGGCAAGTTCGTGGTCGGTGGCCCTCAAGGGGACTCGGGTCTAACCGGACGCAAAATCATCGTTGATACCTACGGCGGCTATTCCCGTCACGGTGGCGGTGCTTTCTCCGGCAAAGATCCCACCAAGGTGGACCGTAGCGCTGCCTACGCGGCTCGCCATGTGGCCAAAAATATCGTCGCTGCTGGCCTCGCTGAAAAGTGCGAAGTCCAACTCAGCTATGCGATCGGCGTGGCTCGTCCCGTCAGCATCCTGGTGGAAACCTTTGGCACTGGCAAGATCGACGATGATCTCCTGCTCGACCTGGTCAAGGAAAACTTTGAACTGCGTCCCGCTGGCATCATCCAAACCTTCGGCCTCACCCACCTGCCCTCTGAGCGCGGTGGCCGATTCTACCAGGATGTTGCCTCCTACGGTCACTTTGGCCGCCCCGACCTGGATCTGCCCTGGGAACAAACCGACAAAGCGGCTCTGCTGAAAGAAGCTGCCAGCCAGTCGCTCTCAGCCGCCACGGTCTAATCGGCGCGATCGCCCAAGTTCCAGTTCAATCAACAACCCAGAAGGATGCTGCATCATGTGCGGCATCCTTTTGTTCTTTCTGAATTGTTCTTTCTGAAGATTCACTCAAGGATTAGTCGTTGATCTATATCAAGCATTGGAAGAAATCATATTTGACATTGCAAGGAAGCGATCGCACAGAACAAGCTCAAACCAAGGGCTATTTTTGCTCATTGCCAGAAATGGATGGGGGAGGAGGGGCGATCGCATCTCATTTGGTATTTCGTGATACGGAAAACAATTGCTTATCTAACTTTCAATAGACTTAATTAAGTCCTAATATTTGAACCTAGATCTATCTCAGATTCATAATTTCTTGGGGTGTCGCGCTTCTGAGAAGTTCTAATGAATCCTAATCATTTAGGTGAATCATTTAGGTGATTGATAACTATGTTTTTAATAGCTAGGAAATAATTTTCCACTTATTTTTATAGTTCTCAAAGATTCTTTCTAGTTCAATAGATTTACTTTCAGATTTCTAAGGTTCTGCCTTAAAGAATCATTGATATAAGGCTCTGAAGATGTCCTAGTCTTCTCCAGTCTAACGATCAGAGTAAACTTTGAGAAACCTTTGGAAAAGAGGTTTTGAGAATAATGGAAACTTATCGAAAGTGCATTATTGCTAATTCGTCTAGAGTGATATAACCATTACTAGATGGTATTTCCAAGAGATTCTATAAAAGTTTGATGGTAATTCAAAGGTTCACTCTCTGCTAAAATCCCTATTGTAATTTCAAGAATAATTAATTCTAGATTGGAGATTTGAATCAGGCATTTCGCTTGATTTTGTGATTCAATCGCTTGTCGTTGAAGTGCATTAAACCTTTGTTGAATCAAGGATATAACATCAGGATGAAGCGAGTTTATTGAATTGATTCGCGGTATTTATGCCTGCTCCTGTTTGTTTTTTTAATCTCGTCCTATCTTTACTCTGTCGTTTGTTTGTTGTCTGGAGGATATCTGTGGTTAACGTTAAATCAAAAGGTTTTCTGAGCTTGTTCTTGGGAGTGGCTTCTGCGATCGCCCTCACCACCGCCTGCACCGCTCCGGCTCCCACCGACACGGCCAGCAATTCGGCTACTGCGCCCGCTAGTAGCACCGCCGCCAGCCCCACTACCGAAAACGCCGCTGCCCTCAAACCCGTCCGCGTCCAGCTTTCCTTCCTCAAACAAAGCATCGACGCACCGCTGATCGTGGCCATCAACAAGGGCTACTTCAAAGAAGCGGGACTGGATGTCACCTACGAACGCGGCTTTGGCAACTCCGACACCATTAGCAAACTGGGCACAGGCAAATTTGACCTTGCCTTCAGCGACATCTACAACGCCATGGAGTTCAACGAAAAGAACCCCAACGAAAAAATTAAAGCAGTGGCCATGGTTCACAACCGCGCCCCCTTCGCCATCCTCACCCTCAAGGCCAACGGCATCAACTCCCCCGCCGACCTGGCTGGCAAAAAACTTGGCGCACCCGCCGGAGACGGCCCCCGCAAGCTTTTCCCCCTCTTTGCCAAAGAATCCAATATTGACCCGGCTTCGGTGGAATGGACGACCATGGAACCCAAGCTCAGAGAAAGCTTCCTGCTTCAAGGTCAGGTGGACGCGATCAGCGGCTTTGTCACCTCTGCTCTACCCGGTCTGCTCAAGGGCGGCAAAACCATGGATGACATCAACATCTTCTACTACAACGAAAACGGCCTGGACTTCTACGGCAACTCCATCCTGGCCAAATCCAGCTTCATTGACCAAAACCCCGAAGTCGTCAGAGCCTTTGTCAAAGGCTACCTCCGAGGTCTACAAGATGTCCTCAAAGACCCAACCGCCGGCTTGGATGCGGTGATGGCCTCCGACGACAGCAAGCTGATGAACCGCGACGCTGAAAAAGTCCGGATGGAAGTCGCGCTGGAGCGAATGTTCATCACCCCGGAAGTGGAACAGGTGGGCTTGGGCGGAGCCGATCCCAAACGCTTAGAGAAGACCATTCAACAAACGATTGAAGGCTTCCAACTGACCAGCAAACCCACGGCTGCTGATATGTTCACCGATGAGTTTCTGCCGCCTTTGGCAGAGCGCCAGTTGCCGCCTGCTAGCGATCGCCAACCCCTCCAGTAAACTCCCATAAACCCCTCCAGCAAACCTCTGTGGTTTAAATCCCTATGGTTCAGCCCCTTACCAATTCTTCCGTTGCTGCGTCCTCCTTGAAAGACACTCAGCCCGTCCTGGAGTTTGACCAAGTCGGTCTAGAGTATCCCTTCGAGGGTTCCATGCGCCGGATTATCCAGGAAGTTTCGCTCTCGATTCAACCGGGGGAATTTGTCTCCTTCGTCGGCCCGAGCGGCTGTGGCAAGACCTCTATTTTGCGGATGGTTTCGGGGCTGAACCCAGCCCCCATTGGCGAAATTCGCTATCGGGGACAACGAATCACCAAACCGTTGCACAATACTGGGATCGCGTTCCAAAATCCCGTCCTGCTGCCTTGGCGCAACACGCTTGATAATGTGATGCTGCCGCTGGAAATTGTCCAACCCCACAAACGGGATTTTCGCCAAAAGAAGGCAGAATATACCCGCATGGCTCAGGATTTGCTTTCCACGGTGCGGCTCCAGGATTTTCAAAAGCAATTTCCCTGGCAACTCTCCGGCGGGATGCGCCAACGGGCTTCTCTCTGTCGTGCCCTGATTCACCAACCCGAAATCCTCCTCCTTGACGAACCTTTTGGCGCACTCGATGCCTTCACCCGTGAGGAAATGTGGTCGATGCTGCAAGCTCTCTGGATGCGGGTCAAGTGTGTCGGCATCCTGATCACCCATGATCTGCGAGAGGCGGTCTTCCTCTCTGACAAGGTCTATGTCATGAGCCCTCGCCCCAGTACGATCATCTACGAGGTCAACATCGACTTGCCCCGCCCTCGAACCCTGGAAATGGAACTCAGCGACGAGTTCAACCATTATTTCTCGACGATCCGTCGGCATATTCACCATAATTGAGGCGAAAGGGGAAAGGGAAAAGGGGAATCAGGGATTGATCCTTGGTTCTTCTCTGTTTAACTCTCTTCACCCAATCCGAATCTGAAGTCGAAGAGGAAGGAGGAACAGGTCAAGGATGCTTTTCCTAATCCTCCGCTTCCATTCAACTCTCCCCCCTTTCGCCTTTCCCCTTTTCCCTTTCCCCTGCTTTCCTCCCCTCCTCCCCTGATCGAATGGAAAAATTCCTCAAGTCTAAATCTGCTAGCTTTGTGCTGCCGTTTGTTGCCACGATCGTCCTGTTTGCGGTGTGGGAATTGGCGGTGATTATTTTCAAGATTCCACAGTTTAATTTGCCTTCGCCCTCTAGTATTTTGCAGGCGTTGATTGAATTTACCCCGCAGTTGATTGCCAACTCCATGAGAACGCTCTGGACGACGATGCTGGGGTTTGGGCTGGCGGTGGCGGTGGGTGTGGTTTTGGGCTTTTTGATTGGCTACTCGCGGTTGGCTTATCTGACGCTTTATCCGCTGCTGGTGGCGTTTAATACGATTCCGAAGGCGGCGATCGTCCCTCTACTAGCCATTTGGTTTGGAGCGAATGCGATTCCGGCGACCATTACGGCATTTTTGCTGGCTTTTTTCCCGATCGCCGTCAATGTTGCCCTTGGCCTCGACACAGTTGAGCCGGAGATGAAGGATGTGCTGCGTTCCTTGGGAGCCAGCCAGGTCGAAACCTTTCAAAAAATCGGTTTTCCCCATACGCTGCCCTATATCTTTGCGTCCCTCAAGATTGCGGTTTCCTTTGCCTTTATTGGGGCAGTGATCTCGGAATCGGTCGCGTCGAATGCCGGCTTGGGTTATTTGATTGTGCAGGCCACTGCTGACTTCAATGTGCCGCTGGCCTTTGCGGGGTTGATCGTCCTGGCCATTATGGGCGTGATTCTCTATGGCTTCTTTGTCTTGATTGAGAAGAAGATTATTTACTGGGCAAGGTAATCCTAAGCTACAGCGATAAGTTACAGCAAAAATACCGGGATCTGGATTGCAGACTCCGGTCTTTTTTATACTGAGTGATTTTACACTGAGTGAATGGCTTTGAAACGATGATTAGAACGGAGAGAGAGGGATTCGAACCCTCGGTACGGACTTTCGAACCGTACAACAGATTAGCAATCTGCCGCTTTCGACCACTCAGCCATCTCTCCAGATTTAAAGCTTTTTCATAATAGCAGATCTTCCCATTTTAGAATCAATCTTTTTTGAACCTCCGATCCTTTTTAACCGCAGAGGCGCAGAGACGCAGAGGGAGCAGGAAGGGAAAAGGCGAAAGGGCGTTTGGCAGGTAGACCGGGGAAAGGCTGATGAATTTTTCAGATTTCGGCCATGAACCCAACCATCAAAAGTCAATGAATCCCCCTTTCGCCTTTCGCCTTTCGCCTTTCCCCATTCCCTACTCCCCACTCCCCACTCCCCATTCCCTACCCCCGCCCCATCTACTGTGTTACTATCTGAAGAACCTTTATTATCAAATATCAGCCACATGGGCAAGGTTCTGGTGTTAAATGCCTCCTACGAACCGCTGAACATTACAAGCTGGAGAAGAGCGGTCGTCTTACTGATAAAAGGCAAGGCAGAGCAGGTTGAACATAACGGCAAGGTGGTCTATGCAGAATTGCCGCTTCCGACGGTGATTCGATTGCGCCACTATGTTCGAGTGCCTTACAAAGAGATTCCACTGACTCGCCGAAATATCCTCCACCGAGATGGTCACGCTTGTCAATACTGTGGCTATACCGGGGATGATTTGACCCTGGATCATGTCAATCCGCGATCGCGCGGTGGGGAAGAAACCTGGGAGAATATGGTAACCGCCTGCGTTCGCTGCAATGTAAAGAAAGGTAACCGAACCCCTAAAGAAGCCAATATGCCCCTCCGGATCGCGCCCCATAAGCCTTACAGCGGCCTCTACTTTGAAGTGGCCAAGCATGTCAAGAGCGGGATGCACAAGGAATGGCAAAAATATGTGATTGGCACCTAAACTGGCACTCTGCCTGAATTTGGAGGGTTGGGCTGGGAGATTTGTCTTTTTATGATCGGTCTTCCACCATTAGATGGGTACCAAAGTGACAGGTTTTTTGCAAAGATCAAGAAACGTATCTTAAAGTTGCTGGCCTGAGAAGGCAATTCTAAATTAAGGGGTGGGCGGTGGAACGAGTTTGGTTTGTTCTAGCGCTCATTGGCTTTCTCCAACGGTCTGATGAGACTCGTTTAACTGGCTCAAATGGTTCAGAGGCTTAAATGCTGATACGATGCGTTACGCTGCGCTAACGCATCCTACGATTCTGGCTTGACCTCCAAGACCCTGGCTCCATTTCATTGACGGGCGATCGCAGCTTTCCACCTAAAGCGAATGGTTCAAAGGTGCTCTAGTCGTGTATGAACTGATTAAATTCTGCTAATCGCTGCAAATCTTGCTTAATTCCTGGATAATAACCGACTATGAAACTGGATTCGCCTCAATCGGAACTATCTGCCGAGCCGCCGCCCGATTCGCCTGCTGAGTTGCTGCAACCAGAGTTACTGCAACAAGACGAAGATTTATCCGCTACAACCTCTACCACTTTAGGGACTACTACCTTGGGCACTCCTTTTAGCGCAACGACTTCAAGCAACGGTTTAACCATTGCATCTGCCGCACTTTTGAATGGAGGTTCTTCGGGACAAGCCCCAGAAGAAGATCCAGCCTTGGCTCCCCGATCGATTCCAGGGCTAGCGATTCTGCCCAACTGGCGGCTCATAGAACAAAAGACGGATGCTCTTCGCCAAACTCTGGAGAAGCACCAGGGCGATCGCCAACTCATCCTCCTCCAAGACTTCCCTGACCCCGATGCCCTCTCCTGCGCCTGGGCTTACAAGCTGATCGCGGCTCAGTTTGATATCCACTGCGACATCCTCTACGGAGGGACGCTGAGCCATCAAGAGAACATTGCCCTAGTAAAGCTGATGGGGCTACCTGCACAGCGCTACACCACTCAGTCGGGCAAGGATCTATCGACCTCTGCTAAGGAAAAATTTGCCTCCTATCAGGGCTGTGTCTTCATCGACAATCAGGGCACCACGACCCAGTTACTTGCTCTGGCGCAACAGGCGAACCTACCAACGATCGCCGTCATTGACCACCACAGCAGCCAGGGCGACCTGAAACCCGAGTTTGCCGATATCCGTGCCCAAACGCGAGCAACCGCTACAATTTTTACCCAGTATCTGCAAGCTGGGCTGCTCAAACTGGATAACAGCAACAATGAGCATGTCAAATGTGCGACCGCGCTGATGCATGGACTGCGATCGGACACCAATCGCCTGATGCAGGCTCAGGAAGAGGACTTTCTGGCAGCGGGCTATCTCAGCCGCTTCTACGATGCTCAGCTTCTCAATGCGGTTCTGCAAGCTTCTCGCTCCAAGCGGGTGATGGATGTGATTGAGCGATCGCTGCGTAACCGAGTTCTGCAAAACAACTTCTCGATCGCCGGAGTCGGGTACTTGCGCTACGACGATCGCGATGCCATTCCCCAGGCCGCCGATTTCCTGGTGACTGAGGAAAATGTCCATACTGCGGTGGTCTATGGGATTGTCCGCGATGAGGATGAGGATCTAGAGATTGTCATTGGCTCTTTGCGGACGAATAAGCTGACGCTAGACCCGGATGAGTTCATTAAGGAAGCTTTTGGTCAAGACCCCCATGGTCGATTTTTTGGGGGAGGGCGATCGATGGCTGGAGGTTTTGAGATTCCAATGGGCTTTTTGTCGGGGTTCAATGAGAATCCAGATTACACCCGGATCAAGTGGGAAGTGTTTGATATGCAGGTGAAGCAAAAGCTGTCGCGGTTGGTGAATCCTCAGTAAGGAGTGGGAAGCGAATAAACTGCTTGGATTGAAAGCGCAGAGATGCAGAGACGCAGAGGAATTTGTCTTCTTTGCGGGTGACTTGATGGAGGAATATCAGGTTTTTGGGTTTTCGGTTCTAGGGTTTTAATGGGTCTTTTCTAGGTCTTGGGGCTTAATGGCAATGGCCTGGAAGATTCTTGGACAATGCTGAGCTAAGCGCGGCGGTTCTAGGGATGTTCCAGGTCATTCAGTTTGGGTTCATTGGAGAATGGTGACCTGGATGGGGTTGCCGTAGTGGAGGCGGAGTTGGTATTGGGCATCGCCGTTGTTGACGGCAATTTCGACCCAGCCGTGGCTGCCGATGAGGGCTAGCGGTTGGCTGGGCTGGACATCTCCGTAGGTGAGGCAGCCGGGGATTTGGGTCTTGCCGAGTTGGACTTTCCAGGTGTGGCCTTGGACGCGATCGCCCGGTATGTTCGTGATCACATTGCCAAAGCGGTCGATGTACTGGACTTTGCCGAGCCAGCCTTGGGTTGTGGGGACACAGAGCGGGAGCGAAGACTGCACTAAAGAATCTGGTTCGATGGGTGTGCCAATAGATGCGATGTCAATGCCATTGGCCAGGTACGCTCCAACGGAAGCAAAAATATCTCTGCCGTGGAAGGTGCTACTGGGGTTGGGCGATCGCCAATATTCGCTCTGATCCAGTTCGACGGCATAGAGGATCTTTCTTTGAGTGAGGAACCCTGTGAAAAGGCCGTTGTCCGGGCCGACGAGGAAGCCGTCTTCGAGTTGGAGGGCGATCGCGCGACGTTTGCCCCCGACACCTGGATCGACGACCGCAACATGAACGGTTCCGGCTGGGAAGTAGGGATAGGCATTGAGCAGGTTGAACTGAGCGGCTGCGATGTTTTGCGGCGGGATTTGGTGCGTCAGGTCAATCACGCGAATCAGGGGGTTGACTTGGGCAATCACACCTTTCATCACCCCGACATAAACATCGGATAGGCCAAAATCACTCAGGAGGGTGAGAATCTTTTGCTCCATGCTCATTGGATTGCTTTGGTGATTTATTGAATTGAAGTAAATTGAAGGATTATTCAGTTGGAGGATTCATGCCAGATTCAGTGGCTCTAGCGACGGGGTGATAAGTTCGGGGAGCCAGACGATGGCTGCGGTTCCGGGTGTGGCGGTACTGGTGTCCGAATAATCGGTAGGTAATAGGCCACAGGTTGTTGCAGGGCTAAAAATCTGGATATCGCCTTGCATGGCCTGAATGAGGTCACGGGCGATCGCCAAACCCAACCCCGTCCCTGGAATCTCAGTGGCCGCCTGCACACCCCGATAATGCCGCTCAAATAAGCGCCCTAAATCTTCGGGAGGAATGCCCGGCCCTGTATCGGCAATGACGATCGCCTGTTTCAAGGGCAGTGCATTGGGGGGTAGTCCCTGAATGCGTCGCATTCGTTCCGCCACCGCTCCGGCCATTACCTCGATCCAAATCATGCCCCCGGTCGGCGTGTACTTCATGGCGTTGTCGATCAGATTACTCAGCACCTCGCAGAGCGCCTTAGCGTCCGTCTGTACCGCAGGGAGATGGCTGGGGAGATGAGCCTGGAGGCCAAGCTGGCGATCTTGGGCGATCGCACTGGCTGATTCCAGGAGTGGATCGAGGATGTCGGCAATTTGGTGGGCTTCGAGTTTGAGTTCAGCGCCCGTGAGAAAGTGGGTGTTGCTGGGGGGGAGCGCTAGGGGAGAAGGCGTGGCTGAAGAGGCTAATGTTCCATCGTGGAATGCGGCCTGGTTTTCTTGCTGGGTTTCCCAATCGACGATCGCCTCGGGGGCATGCATCATCGGTAGTAGATTGGGTTGAGCCAAGTCAGCAGCGACATCAAGCTGTTTGAGGAGGTCTTGGAGGCGATCGCTTTCTCTGACAATTCCTTCGGCGACCGAGTGATTGGCATCTGCGGGCTGCAAGCGTTTCATCAGCAATTTGCCGAAGGTGCGAAGGGCGGTGAGGGGGTTGCGGAACTGGTGCAGCAAGTCATCCATCGTATCGCGGCGCTGCTCTCGGAGGATGCGCTGCTGACGCAGATCTTGGGCAAGCCATTGGGCGCGTTGATCCAGGACACAGGCGATCGCTAGCGTAGCCACAATTTGCTGGATTTGGGTTTGCTCGGCTTCAGTCCAGGGGCGATCGGCACGCGCCGTCACCAACAATCCCATCACCATTTCTTCATGCACCAAGGGTAAAACCATCTGATGCTGGCGCAATAGGGCTTGCTCGGCAACGCGGAAAGGGTGCAGTTCGGGCGGTTCTGAGGAGACGGGAAGGCGGACTAATGCGGGCGTATCAGAGATGGATTCGGAGGGTTTTAGGGAGCGCTGACCGCCCTTGAGGAGGGAGAGGATGCGGTCTTCCTGCCAGGTGGCGATCGCCTCGGGATAAACCACTAGCGGCACCAGTTTGGCATCTGCGACTTCGGTTAACTCTTCGGTCAAATAAACAATACTGAGCGCAGCCCCCAGCCCTTGTGTCAATAACAGCACCTGCGACTGGCAAAGGGAAACAAATTCGGCACTGGCTGGCATCAACATAGAAAAACCCAATCGTAAGCTCGAAAGAATGAGTGAAGCGTAAAGTTATGTAAAGAAATATGAATCGTCAATCGTTGTAATTGCTGGTTGTGTCAGGAAAAGACTGAATTTAATCGATACTTTGAATCAATTTTGAAATGATTTACTAAAGTCTCGAATCCTTGAAGTTTACAGGGCTTTTCAGGTTTTCTTGGCCTTGCTTTTCCAGGCTTCGTATAAGACTTGACAGAAAATCCGTATTCCTTTTGGCTCCAAAACGCTTTACTTCCTGGGGAATTATGAAAGAATAGAAGGGTCTAAAGATTCTCTTTAGATTTTGTATCAAAAATTTAAAGGGATATTGAAATCCTAGAACGAAGCCTATATACTTTGCAGGGTCGTAGTTTTGTAGCTAGGATTACAGTACTAGACTTAAAGGGCTAGACTTAAAGTAGTAGTTTTGAAAGGAGGTAACAGGGTTGGCAAGAAGACGTAAGCGCAAGAGCCGTCGTCGTCTGGAGGGACGCAGGATTCTGGAATTGGTACCTCAATTTAGCATTGAGTGTGGAGAGGACAAACCCGTTACAGCAGCTCGGAAATTCATCCATGCAGAAGGAATTCTTCCCCCTGCACTGCTGCTTGTAAAGCGGAATGAGCATACCACAGATCGCTACTTCTGGGCTGAGAAAGGGCTATTCGGTGCCCAATATGTTGAAGAAAATCATTTTCTGTTTCCCAGTCTGCGAGTCCCTGAGGACGAAGCAGAAAAGCTCCTCGCTACCGTTCCCACTCGCTAATCTTAATCGATAATGGGATGAAAATAAATGTCTGTTCGACAGGCGTATTCTCTACAGTCCTGAAGTCAGCAAGTTACATTCATAAAACTGCATCCTTTCATTGCAAAATTCTGAGTGTAACTTCAGCACAGATATGTATATTTATTCCGTTTCACCGATAGGATGACGCTTGAACGGACAGCAGGTGGTGAATGGATCGAACTGGTGTTGCGATCGCCCAACGCTTTTCCTTTCCCTGATTTGCTTGCAAGGTTGCACCCTAAATAGCGCTATCAAGGACAGGTTCTAAGCAGTTTGAGGATTGATCAGATCTTGAATGATATTAATCTTGAATGACATTAGCAGTCACGATCTAAGCAGTTTAGTCATTGATTTGACTATTCCTGCTTTGCAACCCAGTGAGATGGATTAGGGGTCTGCCCAGGCCAGAGGAGAATTACTCTCCAAAAACCTGGGAAAGGTAGCCTTTTATTCTTGAGTCAACTCACCAATAAAACTCAGTCAGACCAATCTTTTTTAGAAAACCGGAAACCAGAAAATTGAATATTCCCCCAGAGCGGAGTCAGCAATGATTCTGCTTTGGTTTTTTGGATTGAAATTTCCATGTTAGGGGAAGGGGCGATCGGACATATCTATCGGAGGAGGGGAAAGGGGAAAGGGGGAACCTGGAAACACCATAGTTGAACTTCATTGATTGAACTTCATTGATTGAACTTCATGGGCTGAATTCTATGGCTCGAAACTCATTGACTGAACTCAGGGATTGAACCTTGTAGGTCGAAGTTCGTGGATTGAACTTCATAGATTCCCCTTTCCCCTTTCCCCTTTCCCCTTTCCCCTTCAAACCGGGCACCCTAGGAGAAACCTAAATCTCTCCTAAAAGCTGTGATTCGTCAACTTCGAGCCTTGTCCCATCTATTTTCCTCGCCGCTCTCGCAGCGAATTGTGCTGGGTGTTTTTGTCAGCATTGTCATTGTTGAGGTTGTGATTCTGGTGCCTTCTGGGTTTCGTCGTAAGGATGAACTCATAGACAAGTTTTCGATGCGATCGCAAATGTTACTGCATGGCTTCCAACTGGCGATACGAGAGGGCAACGAGGCCCAGCTTTTGGCGCAAGCCCAAACGCTGCAAACCTATCCGCTGGTGGCAGGGGGCAGACTTTATCGCAGCAATGGCACTGCCCTGCAAACCTTTGGAATTCCGCCAAGTCTTTCGCTTCAGGAGTATCGAACGTTTAATGTGCCGCAACTGGAGCGCTATGACGGACGTTACTTTGATTTTGCGGCGGAGGTGGTGAGCGGAGGAGAGCGCTATACGCTAGTTTTGCGATATGAGGCGATCGCAGTCAGCCAGGAGTTAACGGCTTTTGTGTGGCGAATTGGGGGATTGGTGCTGCTGATTTCGGTGTTTGTCACGGGAGCGACCATGATGGTTCTAGAGGCGTTGCTGATTACGCCGATTCGTCAACTTCGGAATGACCTGCTCAAAACGGGTGAGGCGGTGGCTCAAGACCAACCCCTGGGAAACTTTACAGCTTCGATCTATCCCCATGAAGATGAAATGGGTGATGTCATTGGCGCTTTTCAGCAGATGGCGCAGCAGGTGGTGGATGCGATCGCCCATCGCAAACAGTCTGAAGCCGCCCTGCGCCAATCCGAACTGCAACTTCTGGGGCAAACCCAACAGCTTCAACAGACGCTCCAGCACCTTCAGCAAACCCAAACCCAGCTTGTGCAGAGTGAAAAAATGTCTGCCTTGGGACAACTGGTGGCGGGCATTGCCCATGAAATTAACAACCCGGTCAACTTTATTTATGGCAACCTGAAACACACCGCAGGTTATGTCCAGGATTTGTTGCACCTGACGCAGCAGTACCAGAGGGTCTTGCCCAATCCCCCCGCCGACCTCCAGGCCGAACTAGAGGAGATTGATCTGGCGTTTTTGGCTGCCGATCTGCCCAAAATTTTGGACTCGATGGGCACAGGCGCGAATCGTATCCGAGAAATTGTCCTGTCGCTGCGAAACTTCTCGCGTTTAGACGAAGCGGATCGAAAGGTGGCTGATTTGCATGAGGGCTTGGACAATACGCTGCTGCTGTTGCAACATCGATTGAATGGGACGGGCGATCGCCCCGCTATCCAAATCCTCAGAGATTATCAGCCGATTCCCTCGATTGAATGCTATCCCGGACAACTGAACCAGGTTTTTATCAATCTTTTGTCTAATGCGATTGATGCGATCGATGCGATTGGTGCGATTGGTGCGATTGATGCGATTGGTGCGATCGAGCGGCAAATCGAATCGGGTTCCTTCACAGAATCCGCCCAGTCCCCTGAGATTAGAATCTCGACGGAGCAGATTTACACCGATTCAATCAGAATCCGGATTGCGGATAACGGCATGGGAATTTTGCCGGAAGTTCAGCCGCATATTTTTGATCCTTTCTTTACAACAAAAGCGGTCGGCCAGGGGACGGGAATGGGGTTGGCAATCGCCTATCAAATCATTGTCGAAACCCACAAGGGCAAGCTGTATTGTGATTCAACGCCCGGACTAGGATCAGAGTTTGTAGTTGAGTTGGCGGTTGCAAAGGCTTGAGTTTGAACTGCCTCGGATGTCTCAGGCATAGAGGCGGTTGATCATGGGATAGAGTCGCTGTCTACAGATGATAATCGGGGACACTACGAGGTTTCGAGGGTCGAGGATTTAAGCGAGACACTATATCATTTGAGAGATATTAAAAGTGATTACACTAAGAGGAATGCATTCTCTGCTGTCCTATGTATCAGCCGATGATTCCTGGCACCAACATTCCCCAGCATGACCCGCCGCGTCCCCCCCACGAGACGCTGCCCACAATGTATGACCTGCCTAGTGAAGATCCCCAGGAGCCAGGATTGCCGGACGAATTTCACGAATTTCAACCCCAGTTGCTCCGCGAAACCTTTCAGTCACCTCAATATCCAGCCGATCGCGTTTTTATTGGCACGGATATCAATCTTTACTATGACCTGAAGCATCCCCTTTGGTACAAGCGCCCGGACTGGTTTGTGGTGCTGGATGTGTCGCCAGCGGAGCAACAGAGTGATTTGCGACTGAGCTATGTGCGATGGCAAGAATCAGAGTCGCCTTTTCTGATGGTTGAACTGCTCTCGCCGGGAACGGAGGCCGAAGATTTGGGACAAAAGGTGAGAGCCTTAACTGAGCGAGAAGCGCCTCCGGGGAAGTGGGAGGTGTATGAGCGGATGCTGCGGGTTCCTTTCTACGCTGTATTTGACCGCTATACGCTGGAGTTGCGGATGTTTCAACTGGTTGGGGGGCGCTACCTGGCGGTTGATTTGGCGGTTCCCCGATTTTGGTTTGAAGAGATTGAGTTGGGCTTGGGGGTGTGGCAAGGCCGCTATGCCGGAATTGATGGGCAATGGCTGCGATGGTACGATGCTGCGGATTGGATACCGACCCTGGCTGAACGGGCTGAACGGGAGGGGCTTCAGGCCGAGGCAGAGCGGCAGCGGGCGGAACAGAACCGTCAACGGGCTGAGCAGGCAAATCAACGGGCGGAACGAGAGCGTCAACGCGCTGAGCAGGAGAGCCAAAGGGCTGAGCAGGAGCGACAGAGAGCGGATCGGCTGGCAGAACGGCTGCGAGAATTAGGGCTTAACCCAGATCAACTCTAAGTTGGATTCATCCACAGAAGAGCTTGTTTCTCTACGTCTGTTGCAGCCAAGATCCAGAATTCCAGGTTTTTTCTGATTGCGTTGAGTTTGGGGTGTTGGGTGCGATCGCCTCTATCTCCCCCTGCGATCGCTTCCCGCTACAACACAAGTGAGCCACAAAAAATGCCTGACGTGAAATTTCATCTCGTCAGGCATTTTTTAATGAATATCGAATGAATATCGATAAGTCAAAAATCAATCGGTTAGATTGATGACTATGCAACCATTCGCTGATTTGGTGACTCTGCAACGGCCTCTGCGACTGGCAGCGAAGTAACCTTATCCATTTCAGAGGGTTGTGCAACCGGCTGCGGAGACTGCGCTAGTTTCCAGCAGATTACCGCAGGAGCCACACCCACCGCAAAGCCCAGCAGCACCGGAACCCAGAAGCCTGCAGCCAGACTCATGACGGTCGCAAAGGCGATATTGCCCAAATAGATGTACAGCAGAAGGTTGGTTTGGGCAGGTTCCAGGCGGATGGTTTGCTTACGCCACAGCAAGGCGGCAACCGTCATGAACACAAAGCCAGTGCCCAGCCATCCGGCAAAGTTTTGGTAAGGCATACCAAAGAATGCGCCGGGGGTGTGCCAGTACCAGAAAGGCATAGAGGTTTGACTCATGGCCGGATCGAGCACAAAGTCCCAGGAGGTGAGCATCAGGGCACCGAGGGCGATCGCACCCAAATGACCCGCCCAGCCGAGTTGCTTAAACTTGGCCTGTAGCCCAGCCCGAGCCAGCAAATAGGCAGACAAGCCCAAATAAAACCAGGAGAGCGGAATGGTGAAGGGTACCAGCCCCGCGATCTTGTAGCCCAGACCGCTCAAATAGCTGTAATCTCCAAAGGGAAACCCGGTGCTGGTGCCCAGAAGCTCACTGCCTAGGGAAATCAAAACCGCAGGCAGCATGAACATTAACCAGGTTTTGACACCCAGGGTACGGTAGGCATAAATCGCCACCGCCAGGGTTCCTAGCAGAATGTACATCACCCCGCCCCCTGCTAGACTCCAGCGATACATCGTTTGCCCAGCAGGCAGGAGCGATAAAAACTCAGGATGCGGCATCACCAAAAGGATGCCTGCTAAGCCAAATGCCATTGAGACAAGGTGCCCAATCAGACAGTAGCGTTCAACCTTAACCAGTTGCTCCATTACAGACTCCCCAGAACCAAAATTTGAGACGCTCTAAAGCTCAAGACGCTCTATAGCTTAAATCGAGACTCATTCAATCGACACAAAATATCGATCAAGCGTTTGAAGGTGAATGGCGATCGCAGGTCACACTTCAGCCAACGGCGGTATCAGCCTGTACGTTAACTGATCTTGCTTCCATGAGAACAGCGCTATCATCGCCCTTTGAAAAGATTACTGCAAAGTGATAAGTTTTGTAAAATTTTTAGCAATCATTTTTCAGGAAATAGCTTTAAGCTTCGACTGAAAATCTTCTAGGGCTGAGCGAACGAGGAACAGCCGGATGAGTATTGAATGCTGATTATTGTCGCTGGTCTTTTGGGATTTGTCTTGTACAAATGACACATAATCAGGAGATTGTGGGGAAAGGGGAAAGGGGAAAGGCGAAAGGCGAAAGGCGAAAGGCGAAAGGCGAAAGGGGGGATGAACAAACCGAAGAGACGCAGGGACGTAGAGGGGAGGCAGAGGGGAGGTAGA
>JALOOP010000392.1 GCA_025454315.1 Oculatellaceae cyanobacterium Prado106 | reverse complement strand
AATCACCTGGCGCAGTACATGCAGGATCTCTTAGGATTGCTTCAGGCTTATCAGCAGCATTACCCTGAACCTCACCCAGCAGTGCAAGATTTAGTCACAGAAATCGACCTAGATTTCTTAATTGAAGATTCTCAGAAGCTGCTGCAATCCACGAAATCAGGCACAACTCGGATTCGTGAAATTGTACTTTCTCTTCGCAACTTTTCCCGTCTGGATGAAGCGGAGCATAAGTCGGTTAATGTCCATGAGGGCATTGAAAGTACCTTGGTGATTCTACAACATCGGCTGAAGGCGGATCGCGCTCATAGCAAATCTTCTGGGGAGAATCGTTCTGAAATCTCAATTTTGCGCGACTACGCTGAAATTCCTATGGTTGAATGCTATCCAGGACAACTGAATCAGGCGTTGATGAATATTCTAAGCAATGCCATTGATGCTCTTCAGAAATCTGATCAGGCAAAAGTGATTACAATCAGAACAGCCGTGATTGCAAATCAGCGCATTGCGATTTACATTACAGATAATGGAATTGGGATGACGGAAGAGGTGCGATCGCGCATCTTTGACCCTTTCTTCACAACAAAAGCCATTGGTCAAGGAACTGGCCTAGGGTTATCCATTAGCTACCAAATCATCACCGAAAAACACGGGGGGCAATTGTCCTGCTACTCTAAGCCCAACGAGGGGACAGAGTTTGTGATTGAATTGCCTATTCGTTTGGGGAGTGGGGAGTAGGGAGTGGGGAGTGGGGAGTGAGGTTGGGATATTTCCAAGGAATTTAGGATTTTCTTCCTTAGAGATCACTTTACTGTGTTCACACTTTACTGTGTTCACACTTTACTGTGTTCACACTTTACTGTGTTCACAATAGACGTGTCTTCCCCTACTTCTTACTCCCTACTTCCTTTTCCTCCTAAGCGTAACTGAAAGCCACGGTAGGCGGTTTCACTTCCGGTAGAGGTTGTTGCAGGAGTTTCTCGAATTCTTCAATTTGATAGAAATCGGGCTTCTCAGAATCAATGCCTTGGGAAAGTAGAACCATCCATTGGGTATCGATTCGGGTGTAGAAGGTGTGGAGTTCGTAGGGTTCGATCAAGATGGCCTCACCCTGAGAAACGACGATCGTCTTTGCATGGGGTTCTTTGAGACTTCGCAGCGTTACTTCAACCTCGCCCTTGATGATAAAGAACAACTCATAGTTTTCCTTGTGGAAATGTCTGCCTCGCCGCTTCCCCGCATGGGTTTCGACGTAATTGATTTCACCCCATCCGTTCTGAGCAATTTGCCAGAAGATTCCTCGTTCGTCCACATGGGACATCGGCATTGAAAATTTTTGCACACCCAAACTCCTAGTCATAATCTTACTGATCAAGCCATCACAGAACCCCAATTCCTTGGGAACTTGCGCGGCTTTTGTAAAACCCTTGCGAATCGAATGATACTACGAAACTATAAAGAAATTATTAAATATTTACTTTTAGAGTCATATCACAATGAATTTTCCACTGAATGTATTTAGAAATACTTTTTAGAAAAAAGACAACAAAAGAAACCTGAGTTCAGTGATATTTGCATGATCTTTTTAGTCATGTGATTCACAATACTCGTACTATTGTCTCGGCGGTTTTACTGCGGTTCTATGGTGCCAATTTATCCCACAAGCCGTTGGAATTTCAGCGATCAGAATTCTTGGATCAACAGGTTTGGTCAGATGGTGTTGAAAGCCTGCTTGCAAAGAGCGCTCTTCGTTTAAAAAGTTTTTGGGGGAGATGCTGCGAAGCGGCATCTCCCCCAAAAACTTTTACACTTTATTCTGTTTGTGTTCCTAACCTTGAGGGACTTTGAATTCAAGGATTTTTCTAGGGTTGCCCCTTGGTCAGCGCATTGGCCTCTAGCGCTAGAAACTAGTATTTCAGCCACTACAAGCAGAGGATTAAAAACTAAACGCTCAGATCAGCGCTCTCTTCCAGGTCGGAAGCCTGAAGCGCCCGCTCCAAGCGCATAATCCGCTTCGCCTGTAGCGATAAAGCACTGGCATCCAGTCCATGGGCAATAAGCGCATCGGTCGAGAACAGTCCGCCCCCGTTAATGACAAAGAAGAGGAAGCAGGATGCGTAGATTGCGGAGAGTTCTAGATACGGCAGGCTTAACCCAGCGACCAGAACATGGTGATACATAGCCACACACATCGTACCGAATAAACCCAAGGCAGCGGGACGAGTCAGCAGACCAATGGCAACCAGGGGTGCGCCTAGTAATTCGGTGAAGGCAGCCAGATAGCTAAAAAAGATGGGAAACGGCAGGCCAATCACCTTGACATAGGCTTCGGCGAAGCTCTCAATGTTACCCAATTTGTCCATACCGTTGTGAATCATCATGACACCCACGACAACCCGGAGAATGGCAAAGGTGGTTTGGGTAGCCAGGTTGGGCGTGGTGCTGGGCTTAAAGAGTTTGGCAAGGAGGGAGTTGTTGAGCATGGTTCTATAGGAAATTTTTGATGAGTGCGAATCGATATATTAGATATGCTAACGCAATTTATTAAGAAAGGTGAAGTTTCTGAGCATCATCTCTATCCTTAACCCCAAACGCAGCCGGAACGCTGCTCACCGTTTCTGCTTGGAGTTGGGAGTTGAGGAATTGTCAATACCTCTGCCCAAAGTCCTATGTCTAAAGGAGTATGGGGAGAGGGGCGATCGCCAAATCCCCTAAAGTTTCGATCGCTAAAATGTTGCAGAAGGAGAGAAAGATGAGAAGATGAGAAAATATGTAGTTTTGTAAGAAGAGCACTTTGTCATGGCAGAAATTCAATTTTCGCGGGGTATCCCAGAGGAAACTGTGCCCGATGTGCGGATCACCCGTGCCAAAGATGGGAGTAACGGCAAGGCGGTCTTCTATTTCCAAAATCCCAAAGCGCTAGCCAACGATACCACCGACGATATTACCGGGATGTATCTCGTAGACGAAGAGGGCGAAATTACCACCCGAGAAGTCAACGCCAAGTTTGTCAACGGTAAACCCGAAGCACTCGAAGCCGTCCACATTATGCGAAATCCAGCGGAGTGGGATCGGTTCATTCGTTTCATGGAGCGCTATGCCGCAGAAAATGGCATGGAAAATCAATCGGCTTCATGATTTAGGTCACTTGCCCATTTCCATCAGTCCTAACGACAAGCCCGTTCGTAGTGAGGACTTCAGTCCTCACCACCGCCAGAGGCTTTGACCATTACACTCCGCTGCGGGTTTGTCAGGACTAAAGTCCTTACTACAAGCCTGTTCGTAGTGAGGACTTTAGTCCTTGTCGCTGCAAGAACGAATGAGCCACTGTCCAGTATGATGGGACGGTTGAGCCTCAAGGAGTGTCGCGAGTCATGGCGCAAGGTCAGGGCATGGTTCTATCTCGTCTGCATCGGTTTGTCACGGCGACGGCTCCTCAGTCAGAGCCACCGAAACCGGGCAAATCCCACCCCCCATTCCAGGCTCAATTCCATACCATATTTTGGCTCAGCCTCAGCCTGCTCTTTGCCATATACTATGCAGCTTTGGGAATGCGACAAGCCTTTCAGTCGGCCTATGTGGTGCAGGATGATGCTCGTGAGTATGTCTTCTGGATGCAACAATTTGTCAACCCGGATTGGTTTCCCAATGATTTGATGGCGCAGTACTTCAAGTCGATTACACCGATTGGCTATGCAACGCTTTATCAAGGCATGGCGTACCTGGGCATCGATCCGCTCACCTTTAGCAAAATCTTACCGCTCTTTCTAGGCATCATCTTAACGATCTATGGGTTTGGAGTCAGCCTCCAGCTTTTCCCCTTGCCGATCGCCGGATTCATCTCCATGCAGTTGCTCAACCAAGGGCTGTGGCTGCGGGAAGACCTGGCCTCTGCGGCTCCCCGCGCATTCGCAACCCCGTTACTTTTGGCGTTCCTCTATTACTTATTAAACGGGTCTTGGCGATCGCTCACCCTCATCATCCTTCTACAAGCCCTCTTCTATCCTCTCCTGCTGTTCATTTCACTAGGAATTCTTGTGATCAGACTCGTGTCCTGGAAGAACGGACGGTGTTTTCTGGAGTGGCGATCGCTGCTTCGTTTTCTGATCATCGGTGGCCTAGGATTTTTAGCACTGCTTCCCTATCTCCTGTCCTCCTCCCAGTTTGGCCCTACTGTCACCGCCGCCCAAGCCCTTACCATGCCCGAACTCTGGCCAGGAGGCCGCCATCCTTTCTACCATCCCAATCCCTGGGTCTTTTGGTTGATTGGCTCAAATAGTGGAATTGTGCCCCGGTTTGTGCCGCCGCTGGTGTGGTTAGGGTTTCTGCTGCCGATTTTGCTGAAGCGATCGCCCGCCTTCCCCCTCGCCAACCAGGTATCTCCAAAGATCAAGATTTTGCCCCAAATGGCCGCCGTTGCCCTCTGGCTCTATGTCGCGGCTCATGCTGTGATCCTCAAGCTGTTTTTCCCCACCCGCTACACTGGACATACCTGGAGAATTGCGATCGCCCTCGCCGCTGGCATTACCTTTACATTATTACTAGACGCTGCTTTAAGAGCTTGTCAGTGGCGATCGCCCTGGCATTTTAAGCGCATTGCAGTCCTAGCCCTGAGTGCGGCATTGACGGTGGCGATCGTCTTTTACCCAGCTTTCTTTCGGCATTTTCCTCGGGCAGGGTACCTGGTATCACGGGAAGCGGCGCTGTACGAGTTTTTGCAGCAGCAGCCCAAGGACAGCATGGTTGCCACGCTAGCAGAAGAAGCCAACAATATTCCAACTTTTGCTCAGCGATCGCTCCTAGTCGGTCGAGAATATGCCCTACCCTTTCATCTGGGCTATTACAATCCCATGCGTCAGCGCATCATCGATTTGTTAACGGCACAATACAGTGAAGATCTCAACCAGGTTCAAGCTTTTATTCAACGCTATGGCATTGACTTTTGGATCGTGCATCGCCAATCGTTTCAACCCGACTATTTGCTGAGCGATCAAAAGCGTTGGTTAACCAGTTTTCAACCCGCGTTCACCGCAGCCGTGAACACAGTCAAGCAAGGCAAAACCCCCGCCCTAGCTCGTCTAACTCGCTCCTGTCGCGTCCTGAGAACACCCCAGTTTTTCGTTTTAGATGCGCGGTGCATTGCCAAATCTAGCGCTGTCACGATTTTGCCAGCAGGATCAAAGCCGGGGGACTTTGAAGCTCCTCTCCTCTACCTTGAAGGGTCGGCTCCTCCAAAGTTGGGGGCGGGGGGGCGAACACTCGCAGCAAAAAAACATCCAAACTTTCGGGGCTAGACAGGGGGCATATAATAAGATTCTGTGCTTTTCCTCGATTCAGGCATTCCCTCCCATGGCTCACCCCACCGCCCAACTCCAGCAAGAAAATCAGCGACTCCACACCGAACTGTTGCAACTGCAACAGGACTATGAACGGTTGCAGAAATCCGAGGCGCGGTATCGACAGGTGGTGGAAAATGCGCCTATTAGCATCCTGTTCATTGACTCACAAGGATGTATTCCGGAGATGAATCGGGCTGCTGAGCAACTTTATGGCTTATCCCTTGAGCAATTAAATGAGCAGGCTTGTCCAATTTTTGAAAATCCGCAGTTGGTTGAAAATGGAACGTTGCCCTATATGCGGCAAGCTTTTGCTGGGGAAGCAGCGGTTGAATCACCGACCTACTACGATGCATCACGGGATAGTGAGGGTGGAAAGTTCCATTATGGCCAAGGCCATTACGCACCAATTTGGAATGCGGCGGGTGAGGTGGAGGAGATTGTCGAAATTACGGCCAATGTTAGTCATGTTTTTGAACTGCAAGAACAGTTGTTGCAAGAACGCGATCGCGCCACCCAAGAACGCATCCACATCCTCTCCACGATCGCCCAAGTTGCCAATCTGCTGCTGAGTTCCTCAGACTACACCACCGTGCTTTCCGAAGTGGTGCAATTGTTGGGAGAAGCAGTGGGGAGCGATCGCTGTTCCATTACCCAAGATGTTGTCAGTTTTGACTCCCAGGAAGCGATCGCAGCTAGACTTCTTCAGGAGTGGGATCGAGCCGGAGTATTGCCCAGTTCTGAGATTCTGAGTGAGATTCCCATTGATGATGAGGCGATGCAACGGATTTATCAGCGGTTTGTGCAAGGGGAAACGGTCAATCTGCTGACCACAGAAGCCCCAGAATCTCTGCGAACGATTCTTGAGATGCAGAGGATTACCTCAATTCTCATTGTTCCGATTCTGGTTCAGGGAAAATGTTGGGGACAAATTGGCTTTGACAATTGTGGCGAACCGCGATTGTTTGATGAAGCGGAAATTGCGATCCTCAGAATTGCAGCGGATAGTATGGCAGCGGCGATCGCCCGTCAACACAAAGAAGAAGCCCTGCGAAAATCAGAGGCATTGTATCGATCGCTCTTTGAAATCAGCAACGAAGGCATTTACCGAGTCGAATACAATCCACCGATTTCTTTGAACTTATCTGTTGATGAACAAGTCGAACAAATATACCATTCTTATCAGGTCGTGCAAGCTAATGATGCCTTTGCTGCCATGTATGGCATGACCCAAGGTGAGGAAATGCTGGGGGTGAAACTGACGGATGTCCATGTCGAAAATTCAGAGAAGAATCTGAAATTCATTCGTTCACTCGTTGAAAATCATCATCAGATTCGCAGTATGGAGTCTGAAGAAGTTGACTTTAACGGGCAACGTCGCTACTTCTTGAATAGTGTGATTGGTTTTATGGATGGCGATGCAGAACAGGAGCGATCGCAAACCCTCCAACAACTCAACGGGGAACTGCAAGCGGCGATCGCCCAACTCTCCGAATCAGAAGAACGATACCACGATCGCACTCTGAATGAGAATGCGATCGCCTTTTTTTTAAGCTCGATTTAGATTTTGAGGTTCGATCACTCGTCGTTGAGTGTTGATCACTCGTCGTCGAGTGTTGATCACTCGTCGTTGAGTCTTTGATACTCGTCGTCGAGTGTTGATCACTCGTCGTTGAGTCTTTGATACTCGTCGTTGAGTGTTGATCACTCGTCGTTGAGTCTTTGATACTCGTCATCGAGTCTTTGATACTCGTGAGAGAGTGATCCGGACTTTTTAAAGTGATCCGGACTCGCACAAGCGCGATCGAGAGAATTCAAGGTGCGATCGCCCGTTTCCTAGATCACTCAATGACCATCATTGTGTCCATAGAGGCTCCTCGATGAACCGGGTTTTTACATTGAATTTGAGGAAGATGACCCGATCGGCTTGCTCTAGTCTAAAGTTCAGGTCAATCCTCTTCTCCAGGACTAGTCCGCGCCCTGCCAAGCCATCCAGCAATAAAGCTAGCCCTACAATCATTCCGCAGACCTGACCACCTATGGCAATCTAAGCTTAACTCGCCTCCCCAAGGCAAAGTCCACTTGAGACGGTTGTCTACCCTACTCCGCGTCCTTGCTAAGCTGATTGGCATCTAGATTGATAGCTTTTCCCTTATCGTGGCACGGTTTTAGAATCTGGTTTGTGCAAACTAAAAGTCGTTTAACTTATGACCGATTCTAAACAGGTTCGTCGATCGCTCACCCTACCCGTGGGCGATCGCGACCATATCCAAGGCTCCCCCGATGCCGCCACTACCCTCGTCTTCTATGGCGACTACCAATGTCCTGTCTCAGCCCAGGTCAATGATC